>NZ_JAAGMH010000036.1:0-4983 GCF_010548505.1 Streptomyces sp. SID14515
GGGGGGGGAGGCCCGCGAGATCGAGGCCACGCTCATCGCGGTGGGCAACGGGACCACGTACGGCGGGGGCATGCGGATCTGCGCCGACGCCGAGATGGACGACGGGCTCTTCGACGTGACCGTGGTGGGGGAGTGCACCCGCACCACGCTCCTCAAGGTCTTCCCGAAGGTCTACAAGGGCACACACCTGACCCACCCCGCCGTCACCGTGCACCGGGTCTCCTCGATCGAGCTGGCGGCGGCCGGCGTCACGGCGTACGCGGACGGCGAACCGCTGGGCGCGCTGCCGCTCACCGCCACCTGCGTACCGGGTGCCGTGCGGGTGCTCACCGGGCGCTGACCGGGCGCCGGCAGGGTGGAAGGCCAAGGGCATTTAAAGATCGCGCTGACTGTCGGAGGTGGCGGGTAGGCTCGTAGCCAAGATGACAGAGGACCTCTCACCAGCTGAGCGATACCAGGCATCCCGGGCCCGCGCGGCCGAGATGGCGACGGCCCTCGGGCCCTTCCGGGAGATGTACGAGTTCGGACTGGACCCGTTCCAGATCGAGGCCTGCCAGGCCCTTGAGGCGGGCAAGGGGGTGCTGGTCGCGGCCCCCACGGGGTCGGGCAAGACGATCGTCGGCGAGTTCGCCGTGCACCTGGCCCTGGAGCAGGGCCGCAAGTGCTTCTACACCACGCCGATCAAGGCGCTCTCCAACCAGAAGTACGCCGATCTCGTCAAGCGGTACGGCGCGGACAAGGTCGGCCTGCTGACCGGCGACAACAGCGTCAACTCCGAGGCGCCGGTGGTCGTGATGACCACCGAGGTCCTGCGGAACATGCTGTACGCGGGCTCCCAGTCGTTGTCCGGGCTCGGCTATGTGGTCATGGACGAGGTGCACTACCTCTCCGACCGCTTCCGGGGCGCGGTGTGGGAGGAAGTGATCATTCACCTCCCGGAGTCGGTGACGCTGGTCTCCCTGTCGGCGACCGTCTCCAACGCGGAGGAGTTCGGCGACTGGCTGGACACCGTGCGCGGCGACACCGAGGTGATCGTCTCCGAGCACCGTCCGGTGCCGCTCTGGCAGCACGTGATGGCCGGCCGCAAGATGTACGACCTGTTCGAGGAGGCGACCGACCACGGCGGCCGGGGCGCCGGACGCCGCGAGGTCAACCCGGACCTGGTCCGCCTCGCCCGGCAGGAGAACCAGCAGGGCTACAACCCGCGCGACCGCCGCCGCGGCAAGATGGTCCGCGAGGCCGACCGTGAGCGCGAGCGGCGACAGCGCAGCCGGATCTGGACGCCCGGCCGCCCCGAGGTCATCGACCGGCTGGACAACGAGGGCCTGCTGCCCGCCATCACCTTCATCTTCAGCCGGGCCGGCTGCGAGGCCGCCGTGCAGCAGTGCCTGTACGCAGGACTCCGCCTCAACGACGAGGACAAGCGTCGGCTGGTCCGCGAGATCGTCGAGGAGCGGACCGCGTCCATCCCCGGCGAGGACCTGCACGTCCTGGGCTACTACGAGTGGCTCGAAGGCCTGGAGCGGGGCATCGCCGCGCATCACGCGGGCATGCTCCCGACCTTCAAGGAGGTCGTCGAGGAGCTGTTCGTCAAGGGACTGGTGAAGGCCGTCTTCGCCACCGAGACCCTCGCGCTCGGCATCAACATGCCCGCGCGCTCGGTGGTGTTGGAGAAGCTCGTCAAGTGGAACGGCGAGCAGCACGCCGACATCACCCCCGGCGAGTACACCCAGCTCACCGGCCGGGCCGGCCGCCGCGGCATCGACGTCGAGGGCCATGCGGTGGTCCTGTGGCAGCGCGGCATGGACCCGACGGCGCTGGCCGGCCTCGCCGGGACGCGTACGTATCCGCTGCGCTCCAGCTTCCGCCCCTCGTACAACATGGCGGTCAACCTGGTGCAGCAGTTCGGGCGGCACCGTTCGCGGGAGCTGCTGGAGACCTCGTTCGCCCAGTTCCAGGCCGACAAGTCCGTCGTCGGGATCTCGCGGCAGGTGCAGCGCAACGAGGAGGGCCTGGAGGGCTACAAGGAGGGCATGACCTGCCACCTCGGCGACTTCGAGGAGTACGCGCGCCTCCGGCGCGACCTCAAGGACCGCGAGACGGAGCTGGCCAAGCAGGGTGCGGCCCAGCGGCGGGTGGCGGCGGCCTCCTCGCTGGAGAAGCTGAAGCCCGGGGACATCATCCATGTGCCGACGGGGAAGTTCGCGGGGCTGGCGCTGGTGCTGGACCCGGGGCTGCCCGCCGGGCGGGCCAACGGGCACCGCGGGTTCGACCACCACGACGGGCCGCGTCCGCTGGTGCTGACCGCCGAGCGGCAGGTCAAGCGGCTGGCCTCGATGGACTTCCCGGTGCCGGTCGAGGCGCTGGACCGGATGCGCGTTCCGAAGTCGTTCAACGCGCGCTCGCCGCAGTCCCGGCGCGATCTGGCCTCGGCGCTGCGGTCCAAGGCCGGGCACATCGTGCCCGACCGGCACCGCAAGGGGCGGGCGCCGGCCGCCGACGACCGCGAGATCGCCCGGCTGCGGACCGAGCTGCGCGCTCATCCGTGCCATGGGTGCGACGAGCGCGAGGACCACGCGCGGTGGGCCGAGCGCTACCACCGGCTGCAGCGGGACACGCGGCAGCTGGAGCAGCGGATCGAGGGGCGGACGAACACGATCGCCCGCACCTTCGACCGGATCGTCGCGCTCCTGACCGAGCTGGACTATCTCCGGGGCAACGAGGTCACGGAGAACGGGCGGCGGCTGGCCCGGCTGTACGGGGAGCTGGATCTGCTCGCCAGCGAGTGTCTGCGGGAGGGGGTCTGGGAAGGCCTCAACCCTGCTGAACTGGCGGCCTGTGTCTCGGCGTTGGTGTACGAGGCGCGGCAGGCCGATGACGCGGTCGCGCCGAAGCTGCCGTCCGGGCCGGCCAAGGTCGCCATGGGCGAGATGGTGCGGATCTGGGGGCGGCTGGACGCCCTGGAGGAGGACTTCAAGATCAACCAGACGGAAGGGGTCGGGCAGCGCGAGCCCGATCTCGGCTTCGCCTGGGCGGTCTACATGTGGGCCTCCGGCCGGACGCTGGACGAGGTGCTGCGCGAGGCGGAGATGCCGGCGGGGGACTTCGTGCGGTGGTGCAAGCAGGTGATCGATGTGCTGGGGCAGGTGGCTGCGGCGGCTCCTCGGGATGCGGGGGCGGGGGCGTCGGGGGTGGCGAGGAATGCGCGTAAGGCGGTGGATGCGGTGTTGCGGGGGGTGGTGGCCTACAGCTCGGTCGGGTGACCGGGGTGGGGGGCTGGGGTGTGGCGCCTGCGGCGGGCTTGTTCCCCTACCCGCCCCTTCCCGAAACCGGGGCTCCGCCCCGGACCCCGCTCCTCAAGCGCCGGAGGGGCTGAGATGGGGCCCCGCTCCTCAAACGCCGGAGGGGCTGGGAAGCGGTCCTCGGGCGGTGGGAGGCGCGGGGGTTGTCGGGAGGCGTCGTGGTCAGGTGCTGCGGCTCTTGGCCGCGGCTCCTGCGCAGACCATGCCCAGCAGGACCACCAGTCCGCCGACGACGATGTTGTTGATCACGACCCCGGTGTCGGGGCTGCTGCCCACCACCCAGGTCGACACGATGATCCACGCGCCGATCGCGCAGAGCGCCCAGCTCAGGCCGGACATGCGCTCGGGCATCACGGTGAAGCCGAGGGCCAGGACCGCGATGGCGATGCCCATCACCAGGTTGTGCGTCACCAGGGCCGGCTGGCTCGCCGTGAAGTGCAGCACCCACGGGGAAACGGCGCAGTAGAGACCGACGAGGAACACCGGCGCGTCCACCAGCGCCACATCACGACCGCCCATCACGCGGTCGTACCGCGCACGCATTTCGGAGGCATCGGGGTGGCCCGATATGTCGCTCCTCGCGTGTGAGACGTTGCTCATGAGATTTCGTCTCCTTCGTTCCTGCGGGCCCCGCCGCCGTGCGAAGGGATGCGGCAGGCGCCCTTCCCTCCATAGTGCTCTTATCTGGTGCTTATGCGTACATTTCCGGCGGTCTTGTCGGAGGGAATTTCTCAGGTGGCCCGGGGGCCGTCGGCGTCCAGCCGGGCGGCCAGGGTGCGGAGGTCATCCGTGGTCAGGCGGCGGTCGCCGTAGCCGGGCAGCGGTACGTGCAGGGGCTCGGTCCAGCGGTCCGGGATCGCACCGATGCCCAGCGGGCCCGATGGTCGGCGCGCACGACGAGGGGCGGGAAGTCGCGGTGTACGCGGCTTCCCGCCCCTCGTCCGTGGGGGATCAGCGGGGGTTACTTCGGGGGCATCAGGACCGTGTCGACGATGTAGACCGTCGCGTTGGCGGTCGGGACGTTGCCGCAGACGACCTTCGAGGAGTCGTTCACGGTGTACTCGGTGCCCGAGCCGGCCGTCGTCAGCTTGCTCTTCTCCAGCGTGTCGAAGGAGCCCTTCTCCAGCTGCTGCGGCGTCAGCTTCTGGCCCACCACGTGGTAGGTGAGCACCTCGGTGAGCTCGGCCTTGTTCGCCAGCAGGGCGTCCAGGTCGGCCTTCGGGATCTTCGCGAAGGCGTCGTTGGTCGGGGCGAACACCGTGATGTTCTCCGCGTTGTTGAGCGTGTCGACCAGGCCGGCCTGCTTCACGGCGGCCACCAGCGTCGACAGTTCCTCGTTGTTCGAGGCGGCCGTGGCGACCGGGTCCTTCGCCATGCCGTCGAACGAGCCCGCGCCTTCCTTCGGCACCGACGAACAGGCCGGGCCGAACGGCTCGTCCATGGTCGCCGAGTCATCGGCCGAGGGGCTCGCCGGCGTGGACGCGCTGGGCGTCGAGCCTGCCGCCGAGTCCTTGGAGGAGTCGTCCGACGAGCAGGCGGTCAGCGTCAGCGGCAGCACGGCTGCTGCGGACACGGCTACGGCTGCGCGGCGGAAGAGGAGCGTGTTCATGGCGTTCTCCTGGATCGAAGGTGTTGTGCGAAGGAATAGGAATGTGGGGGTATGGGGGGAGTTGGGGGGAGT
>NZ_JAAGMH010000040.1:0-217551 GCF_010548505.1 Streptomyces sp. SID14515
CCGGTCCGCGGACCGCCTTCGCCCTGCCGCCGGCCGACGCGGACCGGGCGCCGCTCGCTCCCGACGCCCCGGCGGGCCCCGGCGACGAGCCGAGCGGGCACCACGCGCGTACCGCACCGGAGGCCGGTCACACGCCTCCGCAGGCGCACCCCGTCGCCCCGGTGCACACCGGCGCGCAGGCCGACGGAACCTCCGGGCAGGGCATCTCCGGGCAGGGCTTCCCGGCCGCGCCCGAAGCACCGCACGCGCCCGGCCCGTACGCCGACGGCGGCCTCCCGCAGGCTCCGGGCCCCGCGCCGGAGAACGCCTCCTGGGGCGACACCGGACACACAGGCACCGGGCACACCGGCACCGGGCAGACCGACATCGGACACACCGGCACCGGGCACACCGCCCACACCACCGGCGTCGCGGCCGTCGCCGATCCGGTGGCGCACCCGGCCGACGGTGACGCGGGCGTACCGGCCCCGGACGCGCGGCGGCAGCCGCTGCCCGCCGAGGAGCCCATGCCGGAGGGCGGCAACCCCGACTCCACGCAGGGCAGGGCCTTCAGCGTGCGGACGCTGGGCCAGGGCGTGCCGTTCGCCCAGCACCTCGCGCACCAGCAGAACCAGCCGCACCAGAGCCTCGGCGGCGCGGGACGGCGTCGCAAGCTCGCCGCCCCGCCGGAGGGCGACCGCACCCCGGCGCGTACGCCGGGCGGCCAGCAGGTCGCGCCCCAGCAGCCGGCCGGCCCCGCGCCGGCCGGGCCGAGCCCACAGCGGCACCAGCCGCAAGGGCAGGACCAGGACCCGCGGCAGGACCAGGACCCGCGGCAGGACCAGGAACAGGCACAGGTACAGGCACCGGGCCACCACCAGGCGCACGAGGCCGGGCGTCCGGGTCACCCGGCTCAGCCGGCGCAGGGCGGGACCGGCACCGCCTACGGCGAGGGGCAGTTGCTCGCGCCGCCCGTCGCGGAGGGGCGCGCGTACGCCATAGGGGCGCCCGACGAGGGTGCCGAGGGGCCCGAGCCGCTGGACGGGCCCGGTGGCGCGGTCGAGGTCGCCAACCGGCCGCACCCGCACCCGGTCGACGACGAGCTGCCGCCCGAGCCGCTGGACAACCCGCGCCGGCTGCTGGTCTGGCCCGCCCCCGACGTACCGACGCAGCAGGCGCTGAGCGACCGGGGCTACCGCCCGGTGATCGTGAACTCCCGCGAGGAGGTCGACGCCCAGATCGCCGCGTTCCCCGCCGCGCTCTTCGTCGACCCGCTGACCGGGCCCATCACCCGTACCGCGTTGCAGTCGCTGCGCCAGGCGGCCGTCGCGGCCGAGGTTCCGGTGCTGGTCACCGCCGGTCTCGGGCAGGCGACCCGGGAAGCGGCGTACGGAGCCGACCCGGCCGTCCTGCTCAAGGCGCTGGCCCCGCGCGACAGCGAACAGCATCCCTCCCGGGTGCTCCTGATCGAGGAGCACGAGGAGATCGCGGTGGCGCTGACGCAGACCCTGGAGCGGCGCGGCATGCAGGTGGCGCGCGCCGCGACGGACAGCGAGGCCGTCGACCTGGCGGGCCGGATGCGGCCGAACCTCGTGGTGATGGACCTGATGCAGGTACGCCGCCGGCGCGCCGGGATCATCGACTGGCTGCGGGCCAACGGGCAGCTGAACCGCACCCCGCTGGTCGTCTACACCTCGGCCGGGATGGACCATGCGGAGCTGCCGCGGCTCGGATCGGGCGAAACCGTTCTCTTCCTGGCGGAACGGTCGACCAGCGACGAGGTCCAGTCGCGAATCGTCGACCTGCTGGCGAAGATCGGCACCAACTAGCCACGCACGACAGGGCGGGGGCGGTACGGGATTCCCGTACCGCCCCCGCCCTGTTTCACGTGAAACCAGCGGACCGGATCTCAGAGCTGGGTGACGTCCAGCTCGCCTTCCGCGTACTGCTTCCGGATCACCTTCTTGTCGAACTTGCCGACGCTCGTCTTCGGCACGGCGGCGATCACCGACCAGCGCTCCGGCAGCTGCCACTTGGCGATGCCCGACTCGGCGAGGAACGCCTTCAGCGCCTCGTAGTCGACATCGGCGGCGCCCTCCTTGAGGACGACGGTCGCGAGCGGACGCTCGCCCCACTTCTCGTCCGGCACGGCGACGACGGCCGCCTCCGCGACATCCGGGTGGGCCATCAGCGCGTTCTCCAGCTCCACGCTGGAGATCCACTCGCCGCCCGACTTGATGACGTCCTTGGCCCGGTCCGTGAGGGTCAGGAAGCCGTCGGTGCTGATCACGCCGACGTCGCCGGTCTTCAGCCAGCCGTCCTCGCTGAACTTGTCCTCGGGGCGCAGGTGCTCGCCGTCGGCCCCGCCGTAGTAGGCGGCGGCGATCCAGGGGCCCCGGACCTCCAGCTCACCGGCCGACTCGCCGTCCCACGGAAGGTGCTCGCCCGCGGGGCCGACCAGCCGCGCCTCGACACCGGCCGGGAAGCGGCCCTGGGTGACCCGGTAGGGCCACTGCTCCTCGGCGCCCAGTCCGGCGGGCGGGTGGGCCATGGTGCCCAGCGGTGAGGTCTCCGTCATGCCCCAGGCGTGGCAGAGCCGGACGCCGAGCTTGTCGTACGCCTCCATCAGCGAGGGCGGACAGGCCGCGCCGCCGATGGTCACGTTGGCCATGGAGGTGAGGTCGCGCGGGTTGGCGGTGACCTCGGCGAGCAGGCCCTGCCAGATGGTGGGGACCGCGGCCGCGTGCGTCGGGCGCTCACGCTCGATCATGTCGGCGAGCGGGGCGGGCTGCAGGAAGCGGTCAGGCATGAGCATGTTGACGCCGCTCATGAACGTGGCGTGCGGCAGGCCCCAGGCGTTCACATGGAACTGGGGCACGACGACGAGGGTGGTGTCCTTGTCGGTCAGCCCCATCGACTCGGTCATGTTGACCTGCATCGAGTGCAGGTAGATCGAGCGGTGCGAGTAGACGACGCCCTTGGGGTCGCCCGTGGTGCCGGAGGTGTAGCACATGGCCGCGGCCTGGCGTTCGTCCAGCTCCGGCCAGTCGTACGTAGTGGGGCGGTCCGCGATCAGTTCCTCGTACTCGTGCACGCGCGGCGCGACGCCGGCCAGCCCGGAGCGGTCCCCCGGCCCGGACACGACCACGTGCTCGATGCTCGGCAGGTGGGGCAGCAGCGGCACGAGGAGCGGCAGCAGCGAGCCGTTGACGATCACCACCTTGTCGTCCGCGTGGTTGACGATCCAGGCGAGCTGTTCGGGCGGCAGCCGGAGGTTGAGGGTGTGGAGCACGGCCCCCATGGAGGGAATGGCGAGGTAGGCCTCGACGTGGGCGGAGTTGTTCCACATGAGCGTCGCGACCCGCTGGTCGCCGTCGACGCCCAGCTCGTCGCGCAGTGCGTTGGCCAGCCGGGTGGCGCGTGCCCCGATCTCGGCGAAGGTGATGCGGTGCGGCTCGGGTTCGCCGGTCCAGGTCGTGACCTGCGACTTCCCATGGATCGTCATCCCGTGGTGCAGGATGCGGGTGACAGTCAGCGGTACGTCCTGCATGGTGCTCAGCACGGCGTCCTCCCGGGGGCGCTACGCGGCAGTAAGGTTCCGCTGATTCTGCGCACATACCACGCGGTATGTCACTACTCGCGGGAGAAAATTCCTGACCGGGGGCCGTGTGGCGGAGTGTGGCGGAGTGCGCCCGGCGGCCCCGATCAGCGGACCGGCGTCAGCTCCGGGTCCTCGCGGAGCTTGCCGAGGGCGCGGGAGACGGCGCTCTTGACCGTACCGATCGACACACCGAGCACCTCGGCCGTCTGGGCCTCGCTCAGGTCCTCGTAGTACCGCAGGACGACCATCGCGCGCTGGCGGTCCGGGAGCTTGAGCACCGCGCGCCACATCGCGTCGTGCAGCGACTGCTGCTCGGCCGGGTCCGGCGCCGGGAAGGCCTCCCGCTCGGGCAGCTCCTCGCAGGCGAACTCGTCGACCTTGCGCTTGCGCCACTGCGAGGTGCGGGTGTTCAGCAGGGCGCGGCGCACATAGCCGTCCAGCGCCCGGTGGTCCTCGATCCGCTCCCACGCGACGTACGTCTTGGCGAGCGCGGTCTGCAGCAGGTCCTCCGCGTCGCACGGGTTCGCGGTGAGCGAGCGCGCGGTGCGCAGCAGGACCGGTCCGCGGGCCCGGACGTACGAGGAGAACGACGCGTAGGGCGTGTGGGGGTGGCCGGCGGCGGTGGCAGAGGCCGCCCTGGAGGCGCCCGTGCAGACTGGCGTGGTCATGTACTCAACGCTAGGAGCGGGCGCCGCCGAGGGGATCGCCCCCAGGTCCCGAAGCGCCGTCCGCCTCAGGTTGTAGGGGGCGTACACCCTGCACCTCCTGAAGGTGGACGGGCCTCGGCGCGGCCGTCAGGGTCCGTCCCCGAGAGCCCCGGGGGCCGGACGCCGCCGTTCAGCCGTCCGCACCGAGGACCAGGCCCGAGGTCGGGACGCCCGTACCGGCCGTGACCAGCGACCTCTCCGCCCCCGCCACCTGGTTCACCGAGGTTCCCCGGATCTGCCGGACGGCCTCCGCGATGCCGTTCATCCCATGGAGGTACGCCTCCCCCAGCTGACCCCCATGGGTGTTCAGGGGCAGGGCGTCCGCCGCGACGAAGTCGCCCGCCTCCCCCGGCCCGCAGAAACCGAACTCCTCCAGCTGCATCAGGACGAACGGGGTGAAATGGTCGTAGAGGATGCCCACATCGATGTCGGCCGGGGTCAGTCCGGAGCTGCGCCAGAGCTGCCGGGCGACCACGGCGGTCTCCGGCAGGCCCGTCAGCCCGTCCCGGTAGAAGCTCGTCATCTGCTCCTGCGACCGGCCCGCGCCCTGGGCCGCCGCGACGACTACGGCGGGCGGCCGGGGCAGGTCGCGGGCGCGCTCCACGCTGGTGACGACGAGGGCCTGACCGCCGTCCGTCTCCTGGCAGCAGTCGAGCAGCCGCAGCGGCTCCACGATCCAGCGGGAGGCGGCGTGGTCGGCGAGCGTGATCGGTTTCCCGTGGAAGTACGCCGCCGGGTTCCGCGCCGCGTGCCGCCGATCGACCACCGCCACCTGCCCGAAGACCTCCGGGCCCAGGCCGTACGCGTGCAGATAGCGCTGGGCCGCCATCGCCACCCAGGAGGCCGGGGTGAGCAGCCCGTACGGCAGGTTCCAGCCGAGCGCGGCGCCCTCGGCGGTCGGCTCGCGCCGCTGGACGCCGGAGCCGAAGCGGCGGCCGGAACGTTCGTTGAAGGCCCGGTAGCAGACGACGACGTCCGCGATCCCGGCCGCCACCGCGAGGGCGGCCTGCTGCACGGTGGCGCAAGCCGCGCCGCCGCCGTAGTGGATCCGGGAGAAGAACGACAGCTCACCGATGCCGGCCGCCTGGGCGACGGTGATCTCCGGGCTGGTGTCCATGGTGAAGGTGACGAGCCCGTCGACGTCGGCGGGGGTGAGACCCGCGTCGTCGAGGGCGGCGCGGACGGCCTCGACGGCCAGCTTCAGTTCGCTGCGGCCGGAGTCCTTGGAGAACTCGGTGGCCCCGATGCCGACGATCGCGGCCTTCCCGCCGAGCGAGTCGGCCCTGCGGATACTCATGTTCCGCCTCCGCCTTTCCGTGGGAGGGCCACGGTGACCGTGCCGGTGACGTGGCGGCCGATGCCGTTGTCGCCGATGACCTGGACGGTCGCCTCGGCGGCTCCTCCGGCTCCTCCGGCTCCTACGTCGGTTACATCGGCTACATCGGTGATGCGTCCGGTCAACCGCAGGACGTCGCCCGGGTAGTTGGGAGCGCCGAGGCGGATCGCGACCTTGCGGAGGACGGCGGTGGGGCCGAAGTGGTCGGTGATGTAGCGGCCGACGAGCCCGTTGGTGGTGAGGATGTTCATGAAGATGTCGGGGGAGCCCTTCTCCCGGGCCAGTTCCGCGTCGTGGTGCACGTCCTGGTAGTCGCGCGAGGCGATGGCCCCGGCGACGATCAGGGTCCGGGTCACCGGGATCTCCAGGGGCGGCAGCTCGTCGCCGACGCGGTGGGTGCGCGTGTGCGTCACGACGCCTCCTCCCGAGGTCCGGCCGCGAGCAACAGGCCCAGCTCCTCCAGGACTTCGCCGCCGCAGCCGAGATACGCGTCGAGCTGGCGGCCCCAGAGGAAGTGCCGGTGGACCGGGTGGTCGAGGTCGGCGCCGGTGCCGCCGTGCAGATGCTGGCCCGCGTGGACGACCCGCTTGCCCGCCTCCGATCCCCACCAGGCGGCGGTCAACGCCTGTGCTTCGTACGCCTCTTGTGCGTCGTGACGCCAGGCCGCCTCGTACGCGGTGACCCGGATCGCCTCGGTGTCCATATGGGCGTCGGCGGCGCGGAGCAGGACGCCCTGGTTGGTGGAGAGCGGACGCCCGAACTGCTCACGGGTGACGGTGTGCTGGACCGCTCGGGCGAGCGATCCGGCGCACACCCCGGCCTGAAGACCCGCGAAGGCGGTACGGGCGGTGGCGAGGACCGCCGTGTACGCCCACGGCTGCCCGTTCCCCAGCCTCTCCCCGGGTACGCCGTCGAGAACCAGCCGCCCCGCCGCCCAGGGCGCGGTCGTCTCCACCGGCACCACGGTGACGCCCGGCTCGCCGGTCCGGACGATCCACAGACCGCGCTCCGCGTCCGCCACCAGCACCTGGGTGGCGTCGCGCAGCCAGGGTGCCCAGGGCACGACCCCGTACAGCGCACCGTCCGCGAGGTGTACGCCACCCCGCGCCGGGAAGGCGCCCGTCGCCACCTCCGTACCGTCGCGCAGGCCGGGAAGCAGGCGCTCACGCTGCTCCGCCGTACCGTGCTCGGCGATCGCGAGCAGCCCGTACACACAGGTGGCCGCGAACGGGGCCTGGGCGGTGGTCCGGCCCTGTTCCTCCAGGAGCAGGACGAGGCCGAGCAGCCCGATCTCCTCGACCGCGCCGGGCAGTCCCGTCGCACACAGCTCCTTCCACAACTCCGCGTCCGTGCCCGAGCCGGCCGCCGTCAGCCGCTCGTGCGTGGACAGGTCGCCGAAGATCCGCGCGGCCAGCCCCTGTGCCGCCGACTGCTCCTCGCTCGGGGTGAAGTCCATCTCAACCGCCTTCGCTCGCCCGGAAGACGGGCAGTTCCAGGTCGGGGTCCGTGGCAAGGAACTCCAGCTGTACGGGCATGCCGACGCGGACCTTGTCGTACGGCACACCGATCACGTTGCTGACGATGCGGACGCCCTCGGCGAGATCGATCAGCGCGACGGCGTACGGTCCGCCCTCGCCGTCCGGGGCGAAGGCGGGGAAGGGCGGGTGATGCATCACGACATGGCTGAAAACCGTGCCGTCCCCGCCCGCCTCGACCGTGTCCCACTCCGCGCCACCGCAGGCGTTGCAGCCGGGCAGCCAGGGCAGGCGCAGGGTCGCGCAGTCGGTGCAGCGCTGGATGAGGAGCCGGTGCTCGGCGACTCCGTCCCAGAACCCGGCGTTGTCGCGATTGATCACGGGCCGGGGCCGGAGCGCCGGCTCGGAGCTCTTGTTCCTTTGCGCGGGGCGGTACTTGAGGATGCGGAAGCGGTGCGTCCCGGCGGGTTCCCCGTCGGCGCGCACATCCGTGCGGGTGGTGACGAAGTAGCCGGTGCCGAGCTTGGTCGTCTTGCGCGGGGAGACGGACTCGATGACCGTGTCGAAGGTGATCCGGTCGCCGGGGCGGAGTGGCCGCAGGTACTCCTGTTCGCAGTCGGTCGCGACGACGGAGGTGTAACCGGCGCCGTCGAGCAGCGCGAACATCTCGTCGTACGCGGCGGAGCGGTGCTCGGCATGACCGGTCAGCCCGCCCATCGTCCACGCCTGGAGCATCGTCGGCGGGGCGACGGCGTCCGGGCCCCGATAGGCGGCCGAGGTGTCGCCCATCGCCTCGCACCAGTGCCGGATCATCGGGGCGTTGACCGGGTCCTTGCCGCGCCCGGCGGTGGCCGCGGCGCGGCCTTCGTAGACGCTGAGCCGCTCGTACAGCTCGTCGCTCTCCGGCCCCGGCCCTCCCTGCCCCCGCTCGTTCATCGCCTGCCCCGGGTCATCCCGAGCCGGGCCGTCGCGACGATCTCGCGCTGCACCTCGCCGACGCCGCCCCCGAAGGTGTTGATCTGCGCGGCGCGGTTCATCCGCTCCAGCTCGGCGCCGGACCCGAAGCAGCCGGGAGAACCGGCCCGGAGCAGGGCGGTGTCCCCGACGGCCTCCTGGCACATCCGGTAGACCTCGACGGCGCTCTCGGTGCCCGCGAACTTCACCCCGCTGGCCTCTCCGGGGGCGGGTGCGCCGGCGCCGACGGCGTCGACCAGCCGCCAGTTCAGCAGGCGCGTCGCCGCGAGCCGGGCGTACGCCTCCGCGAGCCGGGCGCGCACCCACGGCTCGTCGATCCGGCGGCGCCCGGTCAGGGGGTCGGCGGTACGGGCGTGGGCGAGGGCCTCCTCGTAGAAGTCCTCGGCCTGCATGCCGATGGCGGCCAGGGCCACGCGTTCGTGGTTGAGCTGGCTGGTGATGAGCTTCCAGCCCTCGTTCTCGGTGCCGACGAGGTTGGTGGCGGGGACGCGTACGCCGTCGTAGTAGGTGGCCGTCGTGGTCAGCCCGCCCACGGTCTCGATCGGCGTCCAGGAGAAGCCGGGGGCGTCGGTGGGCACCAGGATGATCGAGATGCCGCGGTGCTTGGGGGCCTCGGGGTCGGTACGGCAGGCGAGCCAGATCCAGTCCGCCTGCTGGGCGTTGCTGGTGAAGATCTTCTGGCCGTCGATGACCCGGTCGTCGCCGTGCCGCACGGCGCGGGTCCGCAGCGCCGCCAGGTCCGTACCGGCCTCGGGCTCGCTGTAGCCGATCGCGAAGACGAGGTCGCCGGCGAGGATGCGGGGCAGGAAGTACGCCTTCTGCTCCTCGGTCCCGTACGCCATCAGGGTCGGGCCGACGGTGTTGAGCGTGACCATGGAGACCGGGGCGCCGGCCCGGTACGCCTCGTCGAAGAAGACGAACTGCTCGTCGGGGCCCCGGCCCCGGCCGCCGTACTCCTCGGGCCAGCCGAGACCGAGCAGACCGTCGGCTCCGATCCGGCGGAGCAGCCGCCGCTGTTCGGCCGGGCCGACGCTCTGCCCTGCGTTCGCGGTGTCGGGCATCAACGCACGAAAATACGAACGGAGTTCGGCACGGAGGCGCTGCTGGCGTTCCGTCGGGGCGAGATGCACGGGAGGGGCCTCCAGAGCTGCGGAATCAGAGCGCCGGAGCGCTCCCGACCGACGTGCGGGCCTTCCGCGTCCCGGCGACCGGCGGTCCTCGCGCCCCAACGTTTCTGACTGTCCGTCAGATATAGGCCCTCTGTCAAGACGACGACAGCCCGCACGAGGACACCGAAGTGCCGTCGCGCGGGCCGCTGTTCAGTCCGCCGGAACCTACCCCCCGGGAGGCCCCGGCGGCCGCGTCACCTGGGGGGCATCACCAGAAGAAGGGCGTGAAGTTCACCGCGACACTGTGGTCCGACTGGTCGATCGGCACGAAGGCCGAGTTGCTCACCTGGGCGGACGTGTTCTGGTTCGACGCACCGGCGCCGACGGCCTGCTGCTGGGTCGTGGCCGAGTTGCCGGAGTTGTTGCCGCCGACACCGCTGCCGCCGACCGTCGCCACCGCCGCGTTCGATCCGTCGTTCGCGAAGGAGCCGTTGTCCGCCATGGCGACCCCGCCGCAGAGCGCGACGGCCAGGGGCAGAGCGGCGACAGCGGCGAGGGCACGAGCGGTACGGATACTTGCCATGTCATTTCCTCCAGGAAACGGAATTGCGGCTTCATATTCGGCTGGTCCCGGGGGAGTTGGCCGACCACCCCGGTGCTGTTCACAACGTCGCGAGACCAGAGTTGCCCAGCACATCCCCGGCGAACCCCTCATCACCGCCCGATTCCCCCTCACGTATGACGAAGAGCCGATAAACCTCCTATGCCGCACGAAAGCCCAGGTCAGCGAGGCGACCGGGGCGAACCGTTGGGGCGCCCGGGAAGAAGCGTTCCGTCGCCCGCCATTTCCCGGACGCCTCCACCCGCCTCCCGCCTCCCCCTCTTCCCTTCCTCGAACACATGTACGAAAATGAATGCATGGCCACCATCGACCGGCAGACCCCCACCCTGGCCCTCGCCCACGCCCTGGCCGCCGCCGGGCGCGGCCTCCCCGTCTTCCCTCTGTCCTCGACCAAACTCCCCGCCCTGCGCTCCCCGCACCGGGGCGAGCAGCCGCCCGCGCACTGCCGGGGCGAGTGCGGGCTGCCGGGCCACGGGGTGCACGACGCCACCACCGACCCCGCGGCCGTCCGCGCCCTCTTCGCCGCCGCGCCCCGGGCCACCGGCTACGGCATCGCCTGCGGACGCGCCCCGCAGCGCCTCATCGGCATCGACCTGGACGTGGACCCCGCGTACGGCAGCGACGCGGCGGGCGCGCTCCGGCAGCTGGCCCTCCAGCACCTGTTCACCATCCCGCCGACGGTCACGGTGCTCACCCCGAGCGGCGGCCGGCACCTCTGGCTGACCGGCCCCGCCGACGCGACGGTCCCCAACTCCGCCGGCCGCCTCGCCCCGGGCATCGACATCCGCGGCAGCGGCGGCTATCTGGTCGGCCCCGGCTCGGTCACCGCCCACGGCCGCTACCGCCTGGCCCCCGGCACCGCCCACCTCACCCCGGCCCCGTGCCCCCGCGCCCTGCTCCGCCTCCTGACCCAGCCGCGGCGCGCACCCGCGGCCACCTCCGGCGCGAGCACGACGCACACCCAGGCCCGCCGGGGCGAGGGCCTGATCCAGTTCGTGCTCGCCGCCCACGAGGGCCAGCGCAACACCCGCCTGTTCTGGGCGGCCTGCCGCGCCTACGAACACGGCTTCGGCGACGCCCTGGCGGACGCGCTCACCGCCGCCGCCGTCCGCACCGGCCTGCCGGAACAGGAGGCCCGCGCCGCGATCGCCTCGGCGGCACGGCTGACGTCGGGGCGGGGCGGGGAGACGGACGGCGCGGCCTGAGACTCGGAGCAGAAACGGGAGGCCACGACTCCACTGCCGACTCCCGGCAGAAACCACTCCCAGAACATGCGGACATCGCCCATAACGCTTCCGCTCTCACCGCCCCAGAATGCAGAGGTGACGACGACACCGAGCAACACGACCGCCCCTGCGCACCGTGGGCCGACGCGCGCCTACCTGGCAGTCGGCATCCTGTTCTCGCTGGTGGCGGCCTGGCTGCTGCTTCTGACCGCGCCGGGCGCACGCGACGACGAGCGCGCGTTCACCACGGCGTCCGAGTGCACGGCCGCCGACGGACGCGGCGCTTCCGACTGCCTGCGCACGGTCAAGGCGGTGATCGACCGCACCGAGCAGGAGACGATGCGCAAGACACCGTCGTACTGGCTGTACATCACCGAGGCCGACGGAACGTCCACCCGCACCCGGATCGAAGGCAACCCGGACCTCACCCCGGCCGCCCGCCCGGGAGCGGCCGTCGAGGTCACGTACTGGCAGGACCAGATCCGGTATGCCGACCTCGGATCCGACCGCCACTACACGAACGCGGACCCGCGCGGCGCCTTCCGTATTCCTCTCGTCGTCGGTCTGGTCGTCGGCATCTTCGGGGCGATGCTCCTGACGTCCGCGGTCGCCACAGCCTGGATCGGCAGACGTTCGCTCAAGGCGTTCCCCTGGCAGGTCGGCCTCATCTTCACCGGCGGGATGTCCCTGATCCTGTTCGGCGCGGTGGCTCCCTGGCTGACCGACGGCATCGCCGAGGCCCTGCAACTCACCGGTCTGGCCACCGTGGTGGTCCTGGCGGCCTGCGCCCTGGCTGTCCCGTTCCTTCGGCGGCGCAACCGCGACGGCGACGACACGATCACACTGGAGCCGTCCGTGCTCACCGAGGAGCTGTGCTTCCCCGGCCTGATCATGGGCGAGGCCCCGTACGCGAGCGACGCCGGCTACCTGATCGCGGGCCCCGGCATCCTGGCCACGACCCCCGACCCCACCGGCGTCTTCCACCGCAAGCCCGTCCCCCGCACCCTGACCCCGCTCCGCCTCCGCCCGCCCTACCTGACGGACCCGGCCGGCCGCCCCGACTACGACGGCCGTGCGGTGGTCCTGGAATGCGAGGACGACGGCGTACCGGTCCTCGTCGTCACGCGGAAGAAGGACGCACCCGCCGTCCTGGGCGCACTCGGTCCGGTCCCGGCGGAGTGACCCGGGCAGACGGCCCCCTACCGCAGAAAAAAGGTGCGGCCGACGCGTGCCCTGCGGCGATACTCCGGCATGAGCAGAATCGCGCAGGTCATCGTCTTGGCACCGTACGCGGACGAGGTCATGGAACCCCTGACCCGCCCCGACGATTCGCGGAGCTGGCAAGGCCACTTCGAACCCCTCGACCTGTTCGTCGGCGGATGGGTCATCGAGTTCAACCGGATGGAACCACGCTCCGGACTCCTGAGACACCTCGAATCGCTGCCCTGGCCCGACCCGGGCCGGGTGCAGGTGCTGATCCACGACGAGGAGGACGACTGCTTCGGGCTGTGGATGATCCATGACGGCAGGCTCGTCGAGGTACAACTCCCACACACCCAGCGCTTCCACGCCCCGGCCCCTCCCTCCGACGAGTTCGCCCCGAGCCCGGGCTACCTGTGGCGAACGGACACGGGCGACAGCGTGCCCGCGAAACTCTCACCGGAACGCCAGGACCCACGCCCGGCCTGGTAGCGCCGCCCCCGGCTGCGCCCACCGCACCCGCCATGAGCCCGCTCGGCGCCATCGCTCGCCCTGTCGTCGGTCGTCGCCGATCGAACGGGCCCAGCCGAGGAGCCGCGACTGCTGACGGCAAGCACAACAAGGAACGGCCCCCGACCGAAGCTGCTGGTCGGGGGCCGTTCATCTGCGGTGGGTGTGGGATTTGAACCCACGGTGACATCGCTGCCACGACGGTTTTCAAGACCGTTCCCTTAGGCCGCTCGGGCAACCCGCCTCCTGCCCCGTCCACCAAGGGTGGAGCGGGACAGACTGCCGGCCTCCGACCACGCGCGGGCATCGTGGTCCACACATGGGTCCACCGAGGCTGCCTCAGAGCAGTGGCGGTCGTGACCCCCGAAGCCATCTCAAGTTTCGCTCTGAAGTCTGCGAACGGGCCACGGACACCGCCCGCCCGGGAGCACAGTGGGCAGGTGATCATTCGATCGGGGCATAAGCGGAAGTTACGGCGCGGAACCAGGCTACGTCGCCTTGCAGTTGGTGGGGGCATCCTCCTCGGGCTGATCGGCTACGCCCTCCTGCTTTGGAAAGGGCCATGGTGGCTCGACGGCTCCCACATCCGACAGAGGGACCTGCAACCAGCAGACGGTGTCGTGATCACAGGCCTTCGGACGATGCTCGTTGCACTCGGCGCCGCCGTAGTGGCGGGCCTCGGCTTGATGTACACACACCTCAACCTTCAACACACACGCGACAAGGACCGGGAACAGGCCGAACTGACGCGTGAAGGCCAGGTCACGGAACGGTATGTGGAGGCAATCAAGCTGCTTGGCTCCGACAGCGAAACGGAACGACTCGGCGGCATCTACGCACTCGAACGGATCATGAAGGATTCCGAGAAGGATCATGGGACGGTGGTGGAGGTTCTTGCCTCGTTCGTCCGCAACCGCTGTGAGCGTCGGGACGACATCCACACGGTTGAGATTGACGGTGAGCACGGCACCCTTACCGTCTCGAATCCACCGTCCCGAGACGGAGTAGTGGCCTTCAAAGTCCTCTGCCGTCGCCCACCCCGAGACGAGGCCCACCGCGTTGATCTGCGCGACGTGACTCTGTACGAAGTGCACATAGAGGGCGGCCGGTTGCAGGACTTCGACCTCTCAGACGCCGACCTGAGCAATGCGACATTCATCGACTGCAATCTCGAATCGGCGCGATTGCATCGAGCATCCCTCGAAAAGGCAACCCTGGCGGAGTGCAACCTGTCGAGTGCAAACCTTGACGGAGCGTCACTCACAGAAGCAAAATTTCACAACACATCACTAAAGAAAGCGAGCTTCCGGTCCGCACAGATGGAGGGAACACATATAGACGAATCCTCAATGGAGCAAGCCGATCTACGTCAAGCGGAGATCATAGATGCCCTATTTTCCGACGTGAGCATGCACGAAACCCGATTCGATGGTGCGACCATCCTCGGAAGAACCGTATTCAGGAACGCGTCCGGGCTGATACCCGAACAGCTTTCTCCGGCCACTGTCGCCTCAGAGACCGAGCTTCCAGGCCCTGTTGTGCGCATGCTAAATCTTCGCTCCGAGATCGAATCCATACCTCGCCACACCCTGGGCCGCGACGAACAGTAAGTCACTCGCGCCGCCCGAACACGGCACGAATGATCAGCAACGC
The DNA here is from genome assembly GCF_010548505.1 of Streptomyces sp. SID14515. Lineage (NCBI taxonomy): Bacteria > Bacillati > Actinomycetota > Actinomycetes > Kitasatosporales > Streptomycetaceae > Streptomyces > Streptomyces sp. SID14515. The sequence continues at coordinate 14,394 of NZ_JAAGMH010000040.1, forward strand.
GCGATCCCTTACGGCTGCGTCCGGGTACACCAAAGCAACAATCGCGAGGGCAGCCAGGAGGGCAAAAATACCTGTCGCCGGTATCGAGTAGACGGTTAGCTCCATAACCGTGACCGTATCACCGAATACACGACACAGGATTGAACCACGCCACTTGGATCAGTTTCATTCCTTCATCGCAACGAAATGAAATGAAACGAATTAACGGAATCCTGGATACGGAAATCAGTAAACAGACGGGCATCCGAGTGGCATGAGGGATGCCACTCACCGGCGCACCGGTCTGCGCGGAGCTGAAGCCGCTCTGGCGCCTGGTGCCTCTCTTCGGAGCCCGCCACACCGGCACTCTGGAGAGCCTCTCGCGACCTCTGGGGTCAAGCCTGGTGCACCGGCTGCCTGCTGTCAGGTGTACCTGGCCACCGTGTACGCCGTCGGACCGGTGAGCCCAGCTCCCGAGCCGTCGATCATGTCCAGAATCTCGAATCCGGCGCGCTCCGCGTACTGTTCGAGCTCGCGTGGGAAGAGGACACGTCTGCAGATCTCGTCCTGGGCTTCGTCCCCGAAAGGGAGTGCCCAGTGTCGGTGCATCGTGTTGATCTGGGTCCGCAGGTCCCACTCGTAGCGGATCGTGACGGTCGCCGGGCCGCACGGGGTGTCGACCCTGGCAGTCATGGAATCGGATCCCGTGGCGGGAGCGACCGGGGAACACAGGACAAGCAGACTGCCCGTTCGGGCGTGGGCCGCGAACGTGGCGAAGACCTGAGCGATCTCGTCGTTGTCGTGGACGTAGGCGAGGCTGTTGCCCATGCAGGTCACCACGTCCATGCTCCGACGGAGTCGTGTGGTGCGCATATCTCCGATGCGGATGTCCAGCTCCGGACGGACGTGACGGGCGTAGTCGACCATGCCGGGCTGGAGATCCAGCCCGATGCACTCGAATCGCTCGGCCAGAATCTCCAGGTCCCTGCCGGTGCCGCAACCGAAGTCGACCAGCGTCCGCGCGTCCGGCCGGTGCCGTTCGATGAGGGTTCGGCACATCGCCGCGCCGGTGCTGTCGGACTGGACCACGTCGTACAGCGCCGGGTCCCGGTAGAGCAGATTCGTCGCTTCCACTGGATTCCGCTTCCGTGTGGTGACGGGTCACATGAGGCTTCGCAGTCCGACCTCAAGGGCGAGGACATCGCACAGCAGATCAGGAACGGTCGGAGCGGCATCGACGTCCTTGCGGGCCTGAGCGAGTGCCTTCCCGTCAACGTAGCCGAGATCGACCAGGACGGATTCCTTCAGCATGTCGTCCAGCACGGGCAAACCGTAGGAGCGCAGCCCCTTCTCCAGGACAGCCAGAAAATTCTCCGGTTCGGTCGGCGACGCCACGGACTCCGGCAGTCCCGCCAGCCCGATCCGCTCGCGGAACAGCGCCTTGCCTCGCTTGTGCTCGTACGGCAGTTGCTCCATGAACCGGATGATCCGAGGGTGCGCGAGCGGGCTCACAGGCCAGACTCCGGACCTCAGGAAACCGGGGTTGTGCATCCCGAACGCTATCAGGGTCGGCACTGGCAGGACGGGGATGGGCGCCAGGTGCTCGTTCACCTCGGCCAGGGCCCGAGCCGCCTTCGGGCCGAGCCACGGAACGGGTTCCGGCATGGGCAGTTCCGCGTTCGTTCTGGAGTGGTGGGCATTGACCTCGTCCCCTCCGCTGCCGGTGAACATGACCTCGCAACGCCGCGCGGCTGCCTGCTCCCGTACGACGTCGAAGGCTTCCTGGTAGAACGCTCCAGCCGGATCGTGGGGCCGACCCAGAGCGCGCACGCCACCGGGGCAGAACGGCGGGTGCTGCGTTGCGGGTATGGCCGTATCTCGGAATCCGCAGTGATCCGCGTATGCCTGGCGGCGGACTTGCTGCTGCCTGCCGATGCTTCCCCCGACCAGTAAGCCGAAGCTGTGCACCTGCGGGAGACGCGCCGCCTTCACGGCCAGGGCAACGTTGCCGGAGTCCGCACCGCCCGACAGTTCGACGCCCACGCAACCCGCAGTGTTCGGTGCTTCGCGGATCACGTCGGTCAGCAACTCGTTCAGTACGGCGAGTGGATCAACGCCGGGACGCAGCGTGCGCGGCTCCAGAACGTGCTCGGCAGGTTCCGGGTAGTGGATGCCGAGCCCGGAAACGTTGAACGTGGCCGACGCCCGCTCGGTCAGGCGGTAGACACCCTCGAACAACGTCTCGGAGGTGTAGCGATGTTGTCTGGCAAGCGTCCGGGCCACGACACGTGGCACCAGGCGATCAGCCGCCAGATGCGGCCCCAACTCTGCCACGTCCCATGAGGCATGCAGCTCGCCGGCCTTCTCCACCAGGAACAACGGGGCTGTACCGAAGACGCCCGCCGTTAGACGTACTTCCCCGGCCGCCATGACGACCTCGACGAAGTCGGCGTCGCCTCGCTTGCACTCCTTCACCGTCACCCGTACACGCGGCGTCTCGTCACGGACCTCCATGACCAACGTGGACACATTCGCGGGCTCGATCCAGCTTTCGCCGTTGACCCAGCGGCCCCCTTCCGGCCTCCACCGGAGCTCTCGGAGATCCGCCAGGCGTAGACGCATCGACAGCATGCCGTCCCCTTCCGAAACCGTGCGGCGGGGCGGGACCACGAACGACCCCGCCCCGCCTGGCGTCAGCCCTGGATCACTTGGAGCAGTGGTCACCGTTGTTGTCGCCGCCGCCGGGCATCTTGTCGAGCAGCGTGGCCTCGACGGCCGGAACGCCAGTGATCAGGTCGCCGGCGAACAGTTCGTCCACGTTCATCTCGTTCTCCTCTTACGGTTGAAACGGACTCCGCGGCTGATGCTGCGGGGTTGAACCCGTCCGGCTACCGGTCCCTTACGAAGAAGGCTGGCCGGACGGGTGCCCACCGCCTCCTGCAGTGGGCCCTCCTTCGCCACGCGTGGGGCGGAGTGTGTGACGACGGAGGAATTAGGTTGGGGCTGCGACCGCGCCCAGTACGAAGCCGATCGACAGGGAGATCGAGGTGATCAACAACGGTCCGGCGAAGCGGTCGGCGACTGCAACCAGCCGCCGAACAGACACCCGTTCTCCTCGCGCGCTGCGGCGCGCGGCCACGGTGTCCCGATGGCCGGTACGACTGGGTTGCGGGCGCTGGCGGGGTCGGGCCGCGTTCGATCCCGGCTGCGGGTCGGTGCCCTCGTAGGTGTCGACCCTCAGCACTCCGTCCTAGTCCAGCTCTTCGGTCAACTGGGCCGGTCGAGCCCGCGCTTCGCTTCTCATTTGTCTGTACCCCAGCCCTTCAGACGATTCTTGAAGGACGGCATGAGCGTCTCCCTCATCGCGTTGCTGCAGCAGGAGGGCCCAGCCCCTACTGGCTCGAGCACTCACTGGCTTAAGCCAGTTGAGCATGCAGCGGGAGGGGCCGTCAAGCATCTGGCTTGAGCCAGTTGCTAGGCTGTCGGCATGACCCCGCCCGAGCCCTCTGCTCAGCAGCCGGCAAGCAGACGCATTGCAGAAGAACTACGTCGGCGGATCCGCGCCGGAGAGATCGCGGCTGGAGAAAGGTTGCCTTCGGAGCGCGCACTGGCCGAGGAACATGGGGCCGCCCGCAACACAGCGCGCGAGGCTGTGCGACTGCTTGCGGAGCAAGGTCTGGTGACGGCCAAGCACGGGCGGGGGGTGTTCGTGCGCGAACCCCAGAAGCTGTTCAGGTTCGGGAGTGATCGATACTCGATCAAGAACCGGGAGACTGGGCTGACCCCGTTCCGGCTGGAAGCGCAGCGCCAAGGCAAAGTTCCCAGGATCGAAGTGCTGTACATCGAGCGCGAGGTTCCGCCGCTCGACGTGGCGGAACGGCTCGGCGTGCCTTCGGACGAACACAGCGTCGTGCACCGGGAGAACCACTACTTCGCGGACGACGAACCCATTCAGATCGTCTCGACGTATCTCCGGTGGGATGAAGCCAAGGACACTCCGCTCATGCAGCCCAAGACCGGTAAGGACGGCATCTACGGGCGGCTTGAGGATCTAGGGCACGTCATGACGCGAGTCCGTGACGAGATCAGCGCGCGGATGCCGACGCCAGAGGAAGCCCGGACCCTCCAACTGCTGCCAGGCGTTCCGATCCTGGAGTTGCTTCACACCAGCCTTGACCAGGACTTGCAGCCGTTCGAGGTCTCCAGGTACGTACACCGAGCCGACCAAACAGGGCTGCTCTACGAACTGCCGGTTGAGTAGACGGCGATAGAAGGGGACACCCATGCCAAGGGCCATAGTTCGCCCACGTGAGTCACGTGACCTTGCAGAGGCGGCAACCGTTCTCACCGCCGTACACGAATCCGACGGGTACCCGGTCGAAGGGGTGGAGGCCCCAGAAGCCTGGCTCTCTCCAGAAGGGCTTCTGACGGCATGGGTCGCCGAACTCGATGGAAATCTGGTGGGGCATGTCGCCATCAACAGCCCTCAGCCGGGGGAAGAAGTGGCCCGCATCTGGAGGGAGAAGAGTGGTGACGACAACTCCGGCATCGGTGTCCTGGCCCGACTTTTCGTGGCGCGTGAGGCGCGTAAGGAATCTGCCGGAAAACAGCTTGTGGAAGCCGCTACGACCTACGCCCGCAAGAGACACCTGCGCTTGGTGCTGGAGGTCTTGACGAAGGACGCCGCCGCGATCCGCCTTTACGAGCGCCTTGGCTGGCAACGCATCGGTGAGACCGTCCACACTTTCGACGGCAAGCAGGTCGACGCCGTCTGCTTCGTGGCACCCGCCTGAGGACGAGAGCTGTCACAGGTTTCTCCACCTCATCAAGGCACCCGACTCTGGCCTCGCCCGCTCCTGCTGCCGGGCCAGCTCGTTGAATGCCCGCTCGTTCACCGTTGTCTCCCGGTACAGGAGTGCGAGGGGCACCAGCCACGGAATCCAGCCTGGCCACCCATGCCCACGCACCACCACGCTCAAGATGGCGAACGGTATGACGGATATGCCGAGCACGGCAGCTGCGCCGTGCTGCGCCATGAAGGGAACGCGACTGTCCGGTCTGTACGGAATATCCCTGCGCCACAGCATCGGGGTCCCCACCGGTCCGGAATCGAGTGCGGTGATTCTACGGATCAAAGCCAACCGTGCGGGATGGTTGCCTACCACCGACAGGGCCACATGGGGGCCCTGCGTCTGCGTGCAGCAGTTGAACGCCGTGACCCGATGACCGTGCCCGATCAGCCGGGAACCGACGAGGAAGCAAGGACTCTGACGGACAGGACGCACGAGAACGGCCCCCGACCGAAGCTGCTGGTCGGGGGCCGTTCATCTGCGGTGGGTGTGGGATTTGAACCCACGGTGACATCGCTGCCACGACGGTTTTCAAGACCGTTCCCTTAGGCCGCTCGGGCAACCCACCCCGCGTCGGCGGTCCCGTCGCTGTGCAAGCCGATGGGCCGTCAGGCCCGGGTGGGGCCGGTCGACGCGTGGGACAGCCTAGCCGGTCAGCTGTCGCCCTCGCGCTGGCCCAGGGTGACTTCGGCGGTGGCCGTCTTGCCGTCGCGCTCGTACGTCAGGGTCACCTTCTCGCCCGGCTTGCGGGTCCAGATCTCGCCGATCAGGGTCGGGCCGCTGTCGATCACGGTGTCGTTGAACTTCGTGATCACGTCGCCCGCCTTGAGGCCCGCCTTGGCCGCCGGGCCGTTCGGGGTGACGGCGGGGGTGCCGCCCGCGCCCTCGGCGGAGATGGCCGCGCCGCCCGTCTTCTCCTCCATCGTCACCGTCGCGCCGATCACCGGGTAGACCGGCTTGCCGGTCTTGATCAGCTGCTCGGCGACGTTCTTGGCCTGGTTGATCGGGATCGCGAAGCCGAGGCCGATGGAGCCGGCCTGGGACTGGCCGAGGCCGCCGCCGGTCGACTGGATCGCGGAGTTGATGCCGATGACCGCGCCCGTCGCGTCCAGCAGCGGGCCGCCGGAGTTGCCCGGGTTGATCGAGGCGTCGGTCTGCAGGGCGCTCATGTAGGAGTTCTTGTTGCTCTGGCCGTCCCCGGACGCCACCGGGCGGTTCTTCGCGCTGATGATGCCCGTGGTGACCGTGTTGGACAGGCCGAAGGGCGCGCCGATCGCGATCGTCGAGTCGCCGACCGCCACGCTCTCCGAGTTGCCGAGCGGGAGGGGTGCCAGGCCCGACGGCGGGTTCTTCAGCTTCAGCACGGCCACGTCGTAGCCCTGCGCCCGGCCGACCACCTCGGCGGCGTACTTCTTGCCGTCGGAGAAGGTCGCCGACAGTTCGCCGGACTCCGCGGCGGAGGCCACCACATGGTTGTTGGTGAGGATGTGGCCTTCCTTGTCGTACACGAAGCCGGTGCCCGTGCCGCCCTCGCCGTCGCCGCCCTGTGCGTCGATGGTGACCACGCTGGGGAGCGCCTTCGCCGCGACTCCGGCCACCGTGCCCGCCGGGCGCTTCAGGTCCCTCGGGGTGTCCGACGCCGAGATGGTCGTCGAGTTGCCGGAGGAGCCGTTGTCGTTGCGGTCGGCCGCCCAGTAGCCGAGAGCGCCGCCGATGCCGCCCGCGACGAGCGCGGCCACGGCCACGGCCGCCACCAGACCGCCGGCCCGGCTCTTGCCGTTCTTGCCGCCCGCGGGGTCCGTGCCGGGCGGGACCGGAGCGCCCCAGACCGGGCCGTGGCCGCTGCCGTTGCCGATACCGCCGGACGCGTGACCGGACGCGTGACCGGCGTCCCCGCCGGCGTACGACGGGACGGCGGGCGGGGGCGGCGGCCAGGAGGCGGCGCCTGCGGGGAGTTCGGACGTCGCGCCGTACTCGGGTGCCGCACCGTACGGGGAGTGCTGGGGCGGCTGCGGGGGCGTCGGGTGCGCACCCTGGGCGTACGCGGGCGCTGCCGGGGAGGCGGGGGCGGCCGGGGAGCCCTGGTGCGTGGGGTTGTGGCGCGGCGCTTCGGCGTGCGCCGGGGCACCCGGGGCGTGCGGTGTGGTCTCCGTCGCGCCGGTGTCGTGCACCGGCAGGCGCGCGGTGTCCTGCGCGGGGTCGGGTGCCGCGTCGCGTGCCGTCCCGTGCGCATGGTCGTTCGCCGTCCCGTGCGCGACGTCCTGGGCCGGGGCCGCCGGCGGAGGCGTGGCTCCGTCGGTCGCCGGTTCGGGAGTGTCGGCCGGCACGGGAGGTGCTGACGGAACGGACGGCACGGCCGGTACCGCGTGGTCCTCGTTGCCCTCGTTCTCGGTGCTCACAGCTCTTTACTCCTCGGTTCCACTCGGCATCCAGTCGGCGTTCGGCAAGAAATCCGCTGTGCACGTGTCTACGGTCAGCTTTTCCCACAACACGTCGGGCCACTGTAAGCAGGACCTGTGCATCCGCACACCAATCTTTACATCCGACAAAACAGACCTCCAGGGTGACATGTGCTCAGCCACCCCCGTGGCGGTGACACCATGGCGCGGGTGACCCACGCACGGCAGCGCAGCGCGCACACCTCCATCCAGGTCATCGCCCACCGCGGGGCCTCCGACGACGCCCCCGAGCACACCCTGGCCGCCTACCGCAAGGCGATCGAGGACGGTGCCGACGCGCTGGAATGCGATGTCCGGCTCACCGCCGACGGCCATCTCGTCTGCGTCCACGACCGGCGGGTGAACCGTACGTCCAACGGGCGCGGCGCCGTGTCGGCCCTGGAGCTCGCCGATCTCGCCGCCCTCGACTTCGGCTCCTGGAAGGACCGCGAGGAGTCGCCCGACTGGGATCCGGTGCCGGGCGAGCTCACCTCCGTACTCACCCTGGAACGGCTCCTGGAGCTCTTCACCGAGGTGCGGGCCACCGGGCGGCAGTTGCAGCTGGCCATCGAGACGAAGCACCCCACCCGCTGGGCCGGGCAGGTCGAGGAGCGGCTGCTGCATCTGCTGAACCGCTTCGGGCTGGCCGATCCGCCCGCCGAAGATCCCTCGCCCTCGCCCATCCGCGTCATGAGCTTCTCCGCCCGCTCCCTCCACCGCGTCCAGGCGGCCGCGCCCACGCTGCCCACGGTCTACCTGATGCAGTTCGTCTCGCCCCGGATGCGCGACGGGCGGCTGCCCGCCGGGGCCCGGATCGCCGGGCCCGGTATGCGGATCGTGCGCAGCCACCCCGGATACATCGAACGGCTGCACAGGGCGGGGCACCGGGTGCACGTGTGGACCGTGAACGAACCGGCCGACGTCGAGCTGTGCGCCGAACTCGGCGTCGAAGCGATCATCACCAACCGCCCGAAGCAGGTTCTGTCCCAACTGGGCCGTATTTAGTACGGATGGTGACCCGCCACGCCCCCGACCTCGGCCGTTACGGGGTGTGCACCGGCGCATTCGCTGCGCGTTCGATCGTTACGAGTGCGTCACCGGCAGTGCGTTGGCCGGTTTCCGGTCCAGCCCAGTGGGGCATCCAACCCGTGGCGTGGGGCAAAGGAGGTCTCGGGGGTGGCGTTGGTGGTGGCACAAGAGGTGCCCGCGTCGTCGAGCATGGCCATTCCTCATGGCCCTGCCGGCGTGGGGCAGGCACGACACCGGATGCGTGAGCAGTTGCGCGGCAACGGGGTGTCCGACGCGGTCGTCGACGACGCAGTTCTGATCCTTTCCGAACTTCTCAGCAACGCCTGCCGGCACGGCAGGCCGCTCGGTCGGCACACCGACGTCGGCGACGGAGACATCCGCGCCGCCTGGCGGGTGGACACCGGCGGCGCGCTCACCGTGGAGGTCACGGACGGCGGTGGCCCGACCCGCCCGGTTCCGGCCACCCCTTCGGTGACGGCACGCGGCGGCCGAGGGCTCAACATCATCAGTGCGCTGGCCCAGGAGTGGGGCGTACGGGACGACTCGTCCGGCGAGGTCACCGTCTGGGCCCTGGTCTCCTCGAAGAAGCCGCCCGGCATCGGCGGCAGCGGAAACGGCACTGTCAATGGAAGCGGCTCCGACGCGAACGGCGTCGGTGTGAACGGCGTCGGCGGGCTCACCGGGTTCGAGGGCCTGGACCTCTCCGAGGCCTTCGACGACGTGGGCTGAGCGCACGAACGGCCAGGGCTGAACACACGAACAGCCAGGGCTGAGCGCACGGACGACAACGGCCGAGCACCCGTACGGCGTCGGCCGAGCGCTCGGACCGCACGGGCCGAGCGCGTACGTGGGCCGGGTGAGGCTCCCCGGGCGGCTAGGCTCGCGCCGAGTCCGCACTGTCGCAATCGGGAGAATGCCCACCATGGCCAAGAAGCGCCCTCAGTCCAAGGCCGGGAAGCAGCAGCTCAAGGACGGTGAGATCCCGGTCGTCGGGGCCCGTGAGCCCTGCCCGTGCGGATCGGGCCGCCGTTACAAGGCGTGTCACGGACGCGCCGCCGCCCAGGCCGTGACCGAGCTCGTGCACCGCCCCTTCGAGGGACTCGCGGGCGAGTGCGACTGGGTCGCGCTGCGCGAGCTGGTGCCCGCCGCCACGGTCGAACTGACCCTCAAGGACGGGCTGCCCGAGGGAGTTCCGTCGGTGACGCTCGCCACGGTCCTGCCGATGGCCTGGCCGGCGCTGCGCCGCGACGACGGTTCCGTCCTGCTCGCCCTGCAGAACGACACCTCCTCCGGTGACCTCAGCCGCGATCTCGCGGACACCCTCCAGCGCGCCCTGGAGGCCGAGCCCGGCTCCCCGGTCACCGCCCGCCGCGTGCCGGCCGACGGTCCGCGCCTCCAGGACCTCCTCGCCCCGGACGCCGCTTTCGAGCCGGACGTGCACTCCGGGTTCGAGTTCTGGGTGCCGGACGCGGAGAACGCCACGCCGGAGGTGTCCGCATCGCTGGAGCGCGCGAACGCCGCCGCGATCCCGACGACGCTGCTGTCCGGCGTCGACGCCGCGTACTGGTGCGAGACCCCGGAGAAGAACCACCTGCGCTGGGTCATGCCGCACCCCGAGGAGCAGCTCCTCGACGCGCTCGCCCGGCTGCACGCCGCGGGCACCTCCTCACTCGGCGACGACACGCGGTTGGTCGGCTCGTTCCGGGCGCACGGTCTCGTCGTCCCCGTCTGGGACCTGCCGAGCTCGATGGGCGCCGAGGCGTGCGAGAAGCCCGCCGTCGAGTTCGCCGAGCGGCTGGCGACGGCGCTCGCGTCCGACGCCCCGCTCACCGCCGAGGAACGCCGCGCCCGGGGCGGTCTCACCAACCGCCAGGTGACCCTCAGCTGACAGCGGCCACCGGGCGCCACGGACGGTGACCCGCGTCACAACTAGCCGTACTCGTAAGTAAATCGGCGTCCCTACAGGCGAGATCGAATTTGCGAACGGCAGATCTCTTGTTACGGTTCTAGAAGCCCGGTCGCTGGTGCATCCCCCGTCGCCAGCGACCGGGCGTCCTCGTTTCCGGCTGCGGCCCGCCCTGTGACACCCCCGGGCGCGGCGGCCGTACGCCCCTCTCGCACCCCTCTTGACCCGCCCCGGTCAGTCCTCGGCGCCCGGCGCCCGCTCGGATCCGGCGCGGAGCAGCAGCGGCGCCTCGTCCACCGGCCCCGCGCCCACGAACTCCGCGACCGCCGTGGTGGACCGGGGCGCACCCGAGGAGGGGATGCGCGGCGTCTCGCAGATGCCCGGCTCGTCGTGCGCGGCCGGTGCGCAGTGCAGCTGCACGGTCCGTCCGGCCGGGCCCATCAGCGTGAGCACGGACCGGAGTTCCTCGCCGGTCGTGTTCCGGTAGTAGGTACGCGCCCAGCTCTCGCCGTCCTGGGTCATCACACAGGTCTGCGCCTCGACGCCCTCCGGTGCGACCAGCTCGGGGCCGCACCGCGCGACCGCGCCCGTACGGTCAAACTCGGGCAGGGAACCGGCTTCCGCGCTCATTCTCGATGGCGATTTCGGCAATCCCGAAGAATAGGAGTCGGCAGCTCCTTCTGCGGATAGCCCATCAGAAACCTTTGGGCCACGACTTTCTGGCGATCCGCCAGAAGATTTCGCGTCGGCCGGTGCAGCGGATGGATCAAAGGCCGGGGCAAAGGCCGGGTCGACCGATACGGCATCCGGGTCGACGGCCGGATCCGCGGAAGCGACCAGCGGAACGAGACACCCGAACACCACGGCTGCCGTGAGACCGATCATGCGGAGATTCATGGTGGCCCCACCTGGCGACTGCGCGGAATTCCTGAGGACGGGGCGACGATATCGGCGGAATGCGCGCCGCCGGGCCGCCCGGCACCCGTTTACCGCGGATCCGGTCCGGCTCACACCCGTTCGAGTGAGCCGGACACCCGCCCGCCCGCTCCCGAGGCGTCAGTGGGCGAGCCTGCTGCCGCCGCCCGGGGCGCCGGTGCTCGCCTCGACCAGGGCGTCCAGGACCGCTTCGACGTCCGGGAGCCAGGGCGCCGCGACCGCCGGAGCCTCGCCCTTCGTCCGCCCTCGGGACACCGGGGCGGCGGCGGAGGCCCCCAGCGGCGCGGGGGGCCGTTCCCAGCGGACCTGGCCCGTGCCGGTGCGGGACGGCGGCAGGACGAGGTAGCCGCCCTCGCCGTGGAACCGGAGCGAGCTGGGCACCCAGTCCTTCGCGTACAGCAGTTCGCCGAGCCGTTCCAGGGAGTACGGGGCCACCAGCAGCGACCACCGGGTGGGCGTCGCCACCACGGGGCCGAGCCGCATGCCGAGGACGTCGAGGGCGCTCAGCGCTCTGGCGCCGGCCACGGCGGGCAGGCTCACCGCGCAGGGCGCACGGCCGCCGGTCGCCAGCATCACGGGCGCGGCGGGGCGGTTGGTCCACCACCAGCGCACCATGCGCTCGTCCGTGGTGGCCGCCAGCAGGCCGGGCTCGAAGGGGTGTGCGCCCGGTACGGCGCAGTCGGGTTCGGGGCAGGCGCAGCCGAGGCCGCCGCTCTCGCCGTCCGGGGTGGCCCGCGCCGTCCCCACTCCGGGGACCACGGGCCATTGCCACACGGTGGCGCAGGTCAGGGCCGCGTCGAGCCGGGCGGTCCCCTCCTTGCGCCGGAGCCGGAGCCTGCGTCGCCTTCCGAGGATCTCGCGCATGAGCGCTCGTTCCTTTCCGTTGAACGCCGAGTCCACATGACAGCACGCGTGCGTGACACCACGTGCGTATCTCTTCGCTGTGCGTACGTGCTCATCAGTTCTGCGGTACGGGCGTGCCGTCGATACCGAGCGTGAGCCGAGCCGAGCCGAGTGGAACCGATCCGAATAGAACCGATCAAGAACCGATCTGGGGTGGAACAGAGCCGAATCGAGCAGAGTCGAGCGGAGTCGAACCGAACGGGGCCGAACGGACCGAGCGGAATCGAACTGACCGAGCGGGTCGTGCTGCCCTGGCGGAGTCGTGCGGGTCGAACCGAGCGGGTCGAGCCGGGCCGGCGATCGCTGGGCGAGGGCGGCGTGCGCCTCGCCTGCCGTCCCGGGTGCGAACCCCGCCGTCCGGGGCGGGGGCGTCACCTTCACGGGTAAGGACGCCCGAACCCGCTGCCGGGTTCCTCGGCGATCACAACCGCACCCGCGCATCACCGTTTACGTACCCAGCATGCCCGGAATGACGCTCCTCCGGCGACTTGACCCCGGAGGTACCCCTGTTGAGCAGCCCCAGTCGATCGCAAATAGCGTCCATAGGGTGCATTTTTTGGCCAAGTTAGCCGACACTTGGAGGGCACGAATCGCCCGGTCCCCGAAGGGACAATGCTGGACATCGGGTTACTTGTGCGTGTACATGTGGATGCATTGATAGTGGCGCAGAATCACATGGGGGTTTGCGATGCTATTCGACGAATCGCACCGGTCGGAAAGCTGGCTGCCATGAGCGCCCCACACCTGCCGAAAGTGGCTGGAATCGATCCAGAGGTTCCGGTTTCAACGCACACTTCCGCTCCTCTGACAGAGGTCCCGGGACCGCCCGGAGCCTTCATCCAGGACCGGCTGGCGGGCTGGGTCTCGGACCTCACCACCCTGCACGAACTCACCGAGCGGCTGGCCGGGACGAGCACCCTCGACGACGCCCTGAACGAGCTGCTGCGCGCCGGAGCCGCCCTCGTCGGCGCCCGCCGCGGCCTTCTCGTTCTGGAACCGGCGCACGGCGAAGGCCCCTCCGCCACCCTCGGCCTCGGGCTCTCCCACGCCGAGCTCGGGCACATCGAGACCGTGCCCCGCGCGGCCACCGCCCTCGGCCGCGTCCTCGACGGCGCGCCGGGCACCGCCGACGGGGTCACCAGCCCCGATCTGCTCGGCGAGCAGGACCTGGACCCCCGGCACCGCGAGGTCGCCGTCCGGCTCGGCTACGCCGCGAGCTACGCCCTCCCGCTCTCCTCCGAGGCGGCCGGCCGCCTCGGCGCGGCGCTCTGGCTCTACGACGAACCGGCCGAGCCCGCACAGAAACAGCGCCACCTCGTCGGCCTCTACGCCCGCTACGCCACCGAGCACCTGGCCCGGCTGATCGAGCTGGAGCGGGCCCGCGCGGACGTCGCCGCAGTCGCCGAGGAACTGCTGCCCAGCCGGCTGCCCCGGATCTCCGGCGTCCAGCTCGCCGCCCGGCACCGCACCGGCCCCCGGGGCGGCGGCGACTGGTACGACGCGCTGCCGCTGCCCGACCGCACGCTCGGCCTCGCCGTCGGCTCCGTGGGCGGGTCCGGACCGAGCGCCATGGCCGCCATGGGCCGACTGCGCGCCAGCCTGCGGGCGTACGCCGTGATGGAGGGCGAGGACCCCGTCGCCGTCCTCTCCGACCTGGAACTGCTGCTGCGGCTCACCGAACCCGCGCGGACCGCGACCGCCCTGTTCGCCTACTGCGAGCCCGCCACCCGCAAGGTCGTGCTGGCCGGAGCCGGGCACACCCCGCCGCTGGTGCTGGGCGAGCGGCGCTGCGAGTTCGTCGAGACCACGCTCTCCGCCCCGCTGGGGATGCTCGCCTGCTGGGAAGCGCCGAGCGTGGAGTTCAGCCCCGCACCCGGCGAAACGGTGCTGCTCTACACGGACGGGCTGCTGCGCCGCACCGGGGACCCGATGGACCGCGCCTTCGCCCGGCTGCACTCCGCCGCCGCTTCCGTGCCGAAGGCGGGCCGGCACGATCCGGCGGCCGTCGCCGACCACGTCCTGCGCACGATGCTCCCCGACGGCCTCGACCGGAGCGATTCCGCCGAGGACGTCGTGATCCTCGCCGCCCACTTCGACTGAGCACCCGCCCCGACCGACGCCGAGAGCTCTCTCCGGTAACAGGTCCTTCGGCCCTGGGCCCCCTTCCGTACGCCCGTACGATGGGTGATGGTCCAGTGTCGTATCAAGGAGAGACAAATCGTGTCTGAGGAGCTCATTCCGGAGAACCCGGAGCAGGAGACCGAAGAGAACGAAGCGGCGGAACCGGTCAAGCAGCGGAAGAACGGCCTGTACCCGGCCGTCTCCGACGAGCTCGCCGACAACATGAAGTCGGGCTGGGCCGACACGGAACTGCACGACCTCCAGCCGATCGCCCAGGCCGAGCACACCGCCGCCCGGCGCGCCGCGCTCTCCGCCCGCTTCCCCGGCGAGCGCCTGGTCATCCCCGCGGGCAACCTGAAGACCCGCTCCAACGACACCGAGTACGCCTTCCGCGCCTCCACCGAGTACGCGTACCTCACCGGTGACCAGACCCAGGACGGCGTGCTCGTCCTGGAGCCGACCGGCGACACCGGCCACGAGGCGACCATCTACCTGCTGCCGCGCTCCAACCGGGAGAACGGCGAGTTCTGGCTCGACGGCCAGGGCGAGCTGTGGGTCGGCCGCCGACACTCCCTCACCGAGGCCGAGCAGCTGCTGGGCATCCCCGCGAAGGACGTCCGCGAGCTGCCCGCCGCGCTGACCGAGGCCACCGGCCCGGTCCGCAATGTGCGCGGCCACGACGCCTCCATCGAGGCCGCCCTCACCGACAAGGTCACCGCGGAGCGCGACGAGGAGCTGCGCGTCCACCTCTCCGAGGCCCGCCTGGTGAAGGACGCCTTCGAGATCGCCGAGCTGCAGAAGGCGTGCGACGCCACCGCGCGCGGCTTCGAGGACGTCGTGAAGAGCCTGGACAAGGCCGAGGCGACCAGCGAGCGCTTCATCGAGGGCACGTTCTTCCTGCGCGCCCGCATCGAGGGCAACGACATCGGCTACGGCTCGATCTGCGCCGCCGGTCCGCACGCCACCACCCTGCACTGGGTCCGCAACGACGGCGCCGTCCGCGCGGGCGAGCTGCTGCTCCTGGACGCCGGGGTCGAGACCAACGACCTCTACACCGCCGACGTGACGCGCACCCTGCCGATCAACGGCACGTTCTCGCCGCTCCAGCGCAAGATCTACGACGCGGTGTACGAGGCCCAGGAGGCGGGCATCGCCGCCGTGAAGCCCGGCGCCGACTACCGCGACTTCCACGACGCCGCACAGCGCGTGCTCGCCGAGAAGCTCGTCGAGTGGGGCCTGCTCGGCGACCTGTCCGTGGACAAGGTCCTGGAGCTGGGCCTCCAGCGCCGCTGGACCCTCCACGGCACCGGCCACATGCTCGGCATGGACGTCCACGACTGCGCCGCCGCGCGCACCGAGGCGTACGTCGACGGCACGCTGGAGCCGGGCGTCTGCCTGACGGTCGAGCCCGGTCTCTACTTCCAGGCCGACGACCTGACCGTGCCGGAGGAGTACCGCGGCATCGGCGTCCGGATCGAGGACGACATCCTCGTCACCGAGGACGGCAACCGGAACCTCTCCGACAAGCTGCCCCGCCGGGCGGACGAGGTCGAGGCCTGGATGGCGCAGCTGAAGGGCTGACCCCGTACGCGTACCCGTACGCGTACCCGTACGCACACGAGCGCCGAGGGCGCGCCGCTCACTACACCGTGAGCAGCGCGCCCTCGCGCCATTTCAGGACCTTGTCGAAGCTCACGACCGCGCCGCGGCCCGGGCGGTTGCCGAACTGGACGTGGTCGGAGAGCTGCTGGATGAGGTCGAGACCCCGGCCGCTCTCGGCTTCGTTCTGAGGGGAAGGCGCGGCTGGGCGAAGCGCGCGCCGGGCGGGAAAGCCCGGCCCCGAGTCGCTGACCTCGATACGGCATTTCTCGCCGTCCAGATAGGCCGTGACCCGGTACTGCCCGGAGTCCGCGGCAGGGCGTCCGTACCCGGAATCCCCGGGCTCCCCGAGAGCCGTCCGGTCGCCGCCGTGTTCGACGGCGTTCGCACAGGCCTCGCTGAGCGCGACCGACAGGTCGAAGGAGATGTCCGGATCCACCCCTGCGGTTTCCATGGTGCCGAGCAGAAAACGACGGGCGAGCGGCACGCTCGCAGCTTCGCGCCGCAAATGGAGAGACCACCAGATGCTCATCTTTCAGCCTCCTGGCTGCGGCTCGACGTATCGATACGTATTGCCGCCCTTGGCACTTCGTAAGCACGGATCGGGTGGGAGAGCCCTCATTCGGCGGATGTGGATATTCGGCCGCCCGGTGTATGGACCCGTCCGGCCGCGGGTCGTCGGGGGGCGCGTCCCGGTGGCCCGGGGGGCGCGTCCGGTCGGTCCGGTGCGTGCGCCCCCGGTCCGTACATCCCCCGCGAACAGGCGCAACAAGCGCGGTTGGGGACGGAGCCTGATCTTCCGGACCTGCCGTACGGCCGAGGGGGGCGCAGTGCGATGATGTCCCGGCCATGTCCACGCCTCTCGCACGCGCCGGAGCCGGTCTGCGGCTCATGAGGGCCGCGGTGTTCACCGCGGTCTGCGTCGTGCTGTCCGCGGCCGGGCACGCGTTCGCCGCCGGAACGGCCGTCCCCGCGTGGACCCTGCTCGCCGCGTTCCTCGGCGTCCTCGCCGTCGCCACCGTCCTCGCCGGACGGGAACGCTCCCTTCCGTCGATCGTGGGCGCGCTGGCCGGCGGACAGATCCTCCTGCATGTGCTCTTCGCGTACGGCAGCCACGGCAGTGCTCCGGCCGCCGTCGGCATGTCCACGGGCGGCGACAACCCGCTCATCCGGTTCGCCGCCGGCCTCGTGTGCGGTGAGGCGCCGGCGGGGCTGAACGCGGCCGACGCCCACCGCATCGTCTCCTCCGCCGGCATCGACCCGTCGACGCTCGCGGGCGCCCACGACCATCTCGCGGCGGGCGGCGGAGCCGGAGCGGCGACCGCCGCGGCGGCGGCTCCGGACGGCGCCTCCGGCATCGCGCAGGTCTGCGCCGCGGTCTCCGCGATGCTGCCGAGCCTGCCGATGTTCCTGGCCCACGTCCTCGTCGCGCTCGCCACCGGCTGGCTGCTGCGGCGCGGCGAGATCGCCCTCTTCGGGCTGGCCCGGCTCTCCGCCCACAGCGCCCAGGCGCTGGCGGCCGGGGCCCGGCTGCGGTCCCTGCGGGCCGCGCTCGCCCTCGTCCGCGCGCTGCGCGCCGGGGCACGCGAGCAGCTCATGGCCGGGCCGCGCGTTCCCCGGCACTCCGACGACGTGCCCGTACCGGCCGCCGGAGATCCTCTGCAGCACCTGGTGATCAGGCGCGGGCCTCCGGCCCCGTACGCCCTCGCAGCCTGACGCGACGCCTCCACCGGGCCTCGCGGGCCGTTCGCGCACGTTGCCGTGCACGCGGACTCCCCGCGCGGAACCGCACCGCGAGGTGTCGTGATGCCGCCGCGCATCCGCGCGCCGGACCACCGTGTTCCGTTTCCCTGTGGAGATTCCTGCCATGAAGCTTTCCCGTATCGCCCTCGCCGGCGGCGTCGCCGCGTCCACCGTCCTGCTGATCGCCGGCCCGGCCGCCGCCCACGTCAGCGTCCAGCCGGTGGGCGAGGCCGCCAAGGGCGGATACGCCACGCTCAACTTCAAGGTCCCCAACGAGCGCGACCAGGCCTCGACGGTGAAGCTCGAAGTCAACTTCCCGGCCGACCACCCGCTGTCGTCCGTCACCCCGCAGGCCGTTCCGGGCTGGAAGATCAAGATCGACAAGAGCAAGCTCGACAAGCCCCTCGAAGTGCACGGCAAGAAGATCACCGAGGCCGTCTCCAAGGTGACCTGGACCGCTGACGACAGCGAGATCGCCCCCGGCTACTTCCAGCAGTTCCCGGTCTCCGTCGGCGCGCTCCCCGAGGACGCCGACCAGCTCGTCTTCAAGGCGATCCAGACGTACGACAACAAGGAAGTCGTCCGCTGGATCGAGGAGCCCACGGCCGGCGGCGAAGAGCCCGACAGCCCGGCCCCGGTCCTGAAGCTGTCCGCCGCCTCCGAGGACCACCACGGCGGTGGCGCGGCCGACGACGCCAAGGAGGGCGACGACCACAAGGCCGCCGACACCGCCGCGTCCACCAAGGAGACCCACGCCGCCGCGTCCTCCTCCTCCAGCGACACCACCGCCCGCACCCTGGGCATCATCGGCATCGTCATCGGCGCCGCCGGTGTCGCGTTCGGCGTGCTCGCCGGACGCCGCCGCTCGGCCTGACCGGCCGGATCCCTCACCCGCACCACGTTCAGGACATCTCCTTCATGCGCAACAGAAAAGCAGTGACGGCCGCGGCGTTCGCCGCCGCGGCCGCACTGGCCCTCTCCGCCTGCGGTACCGGTGACGACAAGGCGGGCTCCTCGTCCGTCGCCGACGTCAGCGCCGCGCCGCAGGACAAGGCCGCGACCGTCCTCGACCAGCCGTTCACCAAGCCGAACCTCGTCCTCACCGACACCCACGGCAAGGAGTACGACCTCCGCGAGGTGACCAAGGGCAAGCCGACGCTCATCTACTTCGGCTACACCAACTGCCCCGACGTCTGCCCGCTGACCATGAGCAACATCTCCCTCGCCAAGCGGGAGCTGCCCAAGGCCGACCAGGACAAGCTCCAGGTCGTCTTCGTCACCACCGACCCCGAGCGCGACACCCCCGCCTCGCTCGGCAAGTGGCTCTCCGCCCAGGACCCCACCTTCACCGGTCTCACCGGCGACTTCCCGACCATCCAGGCCGGGGCGCGGCAGATCGGCATCGGCATCGACGCGCCGAAGAAGGAGAAGGACGGCACCGTCGTCTCGATGCACGGCGCCCAGGTCATCGCCTTCTCCCCGAAGACAGACGAGGGGTATGTGCTCTACGGCGAGGACACCACCGCCGAGGAGTACACGAAGGACCTCCCCAAGCTCATCAAGGGTGAGGCACCGTGAACCGCCGCCGCACGGCTCTCGCCGGCGTCCTCGCCCTCACCACGGGGCTGACGCTGGCCGGGTGCTCGTCGGACAGCGGGTCGGGCAGCGAGCCGGAACTGAAGGTCACCGGCGCGTTCATGCCGCAGCCGGTCAGCGACATGGCCGCCGGTTTCCTCGTCGTACAGAACAGCGGCGGTGCCGCGGACCGGCTCACCTCGGTGACCAGTCCGCTCTCCGACGACGTCACGATCCACGAGACGAAGAACCAGAAGATGCGCGAGGTCTCCTCGTTCGAGGTGCCCGCGAACGGCGAGCTCGATCTCGAACGCGGTGGCAACCACATCATGTTCATGAAGCTCAAGCAGAAGCCCAAGCAGGGCGAGAAGGTCTCCGTCGAGCTGCACTTCGAGAAGGCCGACCCCATCAAGGTCGACCTGCCGGTGAAGGAAACCACCCACAACCCGAAGAAGCAGTGAGGGACTGAACCGATGTCTGCCACCGCCCCGTACGCCGGACCGTCCCCGATACGACGGCCCGTCGCCGCCGCCGCGCTCCTCGCCGCGCTGATCAGCCTGGTGTTCGGGCTGCTGCTGGCCGGCGCGGGCCCGGCGTCCGCGCACGCCGCCCTCACCGGGAGCGACCCGCAGGACGGGGCGGTGGTGGACACCGCGCCCAAGGAGGTCACCCTCAGCTTCTCCGAGGCCATCGCCGTGGGCGACGACTCCATCCGGGTCCTCGACCCCAGCGGCAAGCGCGCCGACACCGAGGCCGAGCCCAAGGACCTCTCCGAGGGCGGCATCGTCCGGTACGGCGTCGCGCTCCACTCCGGTCTGCCGGACGGCACCTACACGGTCGCCTGGCAGGCCGTCTCGGCCGACAGCCATCCGATCTCCGGCGCCTTCACGTTCTCCATCGGCGCCCCGTCCGAGACCACGGTCGCGGTGCCCACCCAGGAGGCGGGCGGCGGCCCGGTCGGCGTCGTCTACGACATCGCGCGCTACGCCGCGTACGGCGGATTCGTCCTGCTCGTCGGCGGCAGCGCGTTCGTCCTGATCTGCTGGCAGCGCGGCGCGGCCGCCCTGCCGATGCAGCGGCTCGTGGTCCGCGGCTGGCTCACGCTGACCGCGGCGACCCTGGCCATGCTGCTGCTGCGCTACCCGTACACCGGCAGCGGGAAGTTCGCCGACGCCTTCGACCTCGCCGGACTCCAGTCCGTCCTGGACACCAAGCCCGGCGCGGCCCTCGTCTCCCGGCTGCTGCTGCTCGGGGCCGCCGCCCTGTTCATCGCCGTCCTGTTCGGCACGTACGCGCGGCGCGAGGACGAACGCGAGAAGAAGGACCTCACCTTCGGTCTGGCCGTCGGCGGCGGTGTGGTCGCGGCGGGCATCGCCGCCACCTGGGCGATGTCCGAGCACGCCTCGACCGGCATCCAGACGTCGATCGCCATGCCGGTGGACGTGGCGCATCTGCTGGCCGTCGCCGCCTGGCTCGGCGGACTCGCCTCGCTCCTGGTGGCGCTGTACCGGACCCCGGACATCGGGAGCGCCGCCGTACGACGCTTCTCCACGGTCGCGTTCAGCAGCGTCGTGGTCCTGGCGGCGACCGGGATCTACCAGTCCTGGCGGCAGGTCGGCTCCTGGTCGGCGCTGACCGGGACGCGTTACGGGCAGCTGCTGATCCTCAAGGTGGCGCTGATCGGCGTCCTGCTCGCGGTCGCCTGGTTCTCGCGGCGCTGGACGGGACGACTGACGGACCCGGCGGCGGCTTCCGGAGACGCGGCCGACGAGGAGGGCGCGGAGGCTTTCGAGGAGGCCGAGGAGACCCCGGCCGACGTCGACCCCGAGCGCGCCGCGCAACTGGCCCGGCAGCGGGCCGTCGTGACCGCGACGAAGAAGAAGCGGATACGGGACGCCGACCCGGAGCGCTCCGGACTGCGCCGCTCGGTGCTGGCCGAGGCCGCCGTCGCCGTCGTCCTGCTGGCCGTCACCACCATGCTGACGTCCACCGAACCGGGCCGTACGGAGGAGGAGGCCGCGGGCGGCACCCCGTCCGCGAGTGCTCCCGCCGCCGGGGGGCCGGTCAACCTGAGCATGCCGTTCGACACCGGCGGCCAGAACGGCAAGGGCACCGTCCGGATCGACATCGAACCCGGCGGCACCGGCTCCAACGATCTGCATGTGTGGATCGACGGCAGCGACGGCAAGCCGATGGACGTTCCCGAGCTGAAGCTGGCCCTGACCCTGGAGTCGAAGGACATCGGCCCGCTGCCGGTCGTCCCGGACCGGCTGGCGGAGGGGCACTGGTCGGCGAGCGGGGTACAGATTCCGATGGCCGGGGACTGGAAGATCGACGTGACGGTACGGACGTCGGACATCGACCAGGTCACCATCGACAAGAACGCGAAGATCGGCTGAGCACGGTGAGCAAGACCAGGAAGCAGGCCCCGGACGGGACCGCCACGACCGTCTCCCCGGGTGGCGGCGACGGTGCCGCCGCCACCGGCGTATCGCGGCGGCGGCTGCTGGGCACCGCGGGCGCGGCGGGCGCCACGGGGCTGGTGCTGGGAGCCGGGGGCGGGGCCGCCGGGTACGCCGCCACCCGCCCCGAGGAGCCGGCCGCGCTGACGACCGTCGGGGCGACCGAGGCGATGTTTCACGGGAAACATCAACCGGGGATCACCACTCCGCTTCAGGCCCGGGGCCATCTCGTCGCCTTCGACCTGGTGGCGGGCGCGGGGCGCAAGGAGGCGGCGGCGCTGCTGCGGCGCTGGTCCGCGGTGGCGAAGGAGCTGATGGCGGGCCGCCCTGCGGCGGGCGGGCCGGACGGCCCCGGGCACGACACCGGGATCGCCCTGGACGCGGGGCCGTCCTCCCTGACCGTCACCTTCGGCTTCGGCCGTACGTTCTTCGCGCGCACGGGTCTGACCGACCGGCTGCCCGCGGCGCTCGACCCGCTGCCCGCGTTCTCCGCCGACGCCCTCGACGCCAAGCGGTCGAACGGCGATCTGTGGGCGCAGATCGGCGCGGACGACGCGCTGGTCGCCTTCCACGCGCTGCGGGCCCTCCAGAAGGAGGCCGCGGGCACGGCACGGGTGCGGTGGCAGATGAACGGCTTCAACCGCACGCCCGGCGCCACCGCCCGGCCGATGACCGCCCGCAATCTGATGGGCCAGATCGACGGGACCGGCAACCCGAAGCCCGCCGACGAGGACTTCGACAGCCGCGTGTTCGTCCCCGCCTCCCCCGGGAAGCCGCAGGAGTGGATGGAGGGCGGCTCGTACGCCGTCGTCCGCCGGATCCGGATGCTCCTGGACGACTGGGAGAAGCTTCCGGTGGAGCGCCAGGAGCGGGTCATCGGGCGGCGCAAGGCGGACGGGTCGCCGCTGAGCGGAGGCGCCGAGACCACGGAGATGGACCTCGACAAGGCGGGCCCGGACGGCCGGCTCGTGATCCCCGACAACGCCCACGCCCGGATCTCCTCGCCCGAGAAGAACGGCGGGGCCGCCATGCTGCGCCGCCCGTTCTCGTACCACGACGGCATCGCGGAGGACGGCACTCCGGACGCCGGCCTGCTGTTCATCTGCTGGCAGGCGGACCCGTTCCGGGGCTTCGTGCCGGTGCAGCGCAAGCTCGACCGGGGCGACGCGCTGTCGCCGTTCCTCCGGCACGAGGCGAGCGGGGTGTTCGCGGCCCCGGGCGGGGCGGCGGAGGGCGAGTACGTGGGGCAGCGGCTGCTGGAGTCGTAGGGCACTCCGGGAGGCGCGGGCCCGCATTCTGAGACAGCGCGGCGGGCCTCGCGGGGCGCATTAGGGTGACCGTATGTCAGCCACGCGCTACGCCTATCTCGGCCCCGAAGGCACCTTCACCGAGGTCGCCCTCCGTACGCTCCCGGAAGCCGCCACCCGGGAACTCGTCCCGATGGTGTCCGTGCCGGCCGCCCTGGACGCCGTACGCAACGGCGAGGCGGCGGCGGCTCTCGTGCCGATCGAGAACTCCGTCGAGGGCGGTATCACCGCGACGCTGGACGAGCTGGCCGGCGGGGAACCGCTGATGATCTACCGCGAGGTGCTGCTCTCCATCACCTTCGCGCTGCTGGTACGGCCCGGGACCAAACTGTCGGACATCAAGACGGTCACCGCGCACCCGGCCGCCCAGCCGCAGGTGCGCAACTGGATGGCGGAGAACCTGCCGGGCGCCCTGTGGGAGTCGGCGGCGTCCAACGCGGACGGGGCCCGGCTGGTCCAGGAGGGGCGGTACGACGCCGCGTTCGCCGGTGAGTTCGCCGCCGCCACCTACGGCCTGGAGCCGCTGGTGACGGAGATCCATGACGCGGAGAACGCCCAGACCCGCTTCGTCCTGGTGGGCCGCCCGGCCCGGCCCTCCGCACCGACCGGCGCGGACAAGACCTCCGTGGTGATCCGGCTCGGCGACGACCACCCCGGTGCGCTGCTGGAGCTGCTCCAGGAGTTCGCGGTGCGCGGTGTCAACCTGATGCTGATCCAGTCCCGCCCGACCGGCGAGGGCATCGGCAACTACTGCTTCGCCGTGGACGCGGAGGGGCACATCGCCGACCGGCGGGTCGGGGAGGCCCTGATGGGGCTGAAGCGGATCAGCCCGAATGTGCGGTTCCTCGGCTCGTATCCGCGGGCGGGCGTCTCCCCGGACGAGGTGCGGCCGCTGCGGGCGGGCACATCCGACGCGGCGTTCACGGAGGCCTCCGACTGGCTGGCGCGCAGCCAGGACGGCCGGATCTGACGGGAGTCCTCCGGGAGCGAGGCTTCGGAGGGGCCTTCTTACGCGCTCCGCAGCGGTGCGATCTACAGATAGTCACGCACTCCGGAGAGTTATCCACAGGGCGGCTCTCGACCTGGGGACAAGTCGACACCGCAATACGACATCGTCGACAAATCAACCCAGTCACCTCAGAGCCGTCCACAGAACCACGAGGCGGCGCGAGTCGCCGTGCGTCACCCCAATTCCCTTGATCAACTCTTTAAGATGGCGAATTCCCACCCGAATGAGCGCGCGGAACGGGTTTGGGCGGAGATTCCGTGGGCCTTCGCCCGACTTCCGGAACAATGCCCTCCGGTGTCCACAGAACTTCCACACAGCCTGTGGATAACTATTCCGGTATCGGACCCCCTGTGGACAACAGTGACCGACGCGCCCCCAACTCCCGCCCCGCTCAAGGCCGGTACGTCAAGGCGGAGCGCACCTTCTGCCCTGTTCAGGGGAGTTAACCACCGTTATTGACGCCCTCCGCCTCCTCCGGCGCCGCCGCCATCCGCGATTCCCCCTCAGGAATATCAATTCCGGCAATTCGGTCATAGTGACACGCTCGGCAATATCGGTTCGAGTGCGAGAACCGCGCACCGGTAGCCTGGAGGGGTGATTGACCTTCGCCTGCTCCGTGAGGACCCCGACCGTGTTCGCGCCTCCCAGCGCGCCCGTGGAGAGGACGTCGACCTCGTCGACGCCCTGCTCTCCGCCGACGAGCTGCGCAGGTCGTCCGGCGTCCGCTTCGACGAACTCCGCGCCGAGCAGAGGTCGCTCGGCAAGCTGATCCCCAAGGCCACCCCCGAGGAGCGCACCGAGCTCCTCAAGAAGGCCGAAGAGCTCAAGGCCGACGTCAAGGCGGCCGACGCCGCCCAGGACGAGGCCGCCGCGGACGCCAAGCGGCTGCTGCTCCAGCTCGGCAACATCGTCCACGAGGACGTGCCGGTCGGGGGCGAGGAGGACTTCGTCGTCCTGGAGACCCACGGCACCATCCGGGACTTCGGCGCCGAGGGCTTCGAGCCCAAGGACCACCTGGAGCTCGGCGAGGCGCTCGGCGCCATCGACATGGAGCGCGGGGCCAAGGTCTCCGGCTCGCGGTTCTACTACCTCACGGGCGTCGGCGCGCTCCTGGAGCTCGCCCTCGTCAACGCGGCGATCGCCCAGGCCACCGAGGCCGGCTTCGTCCCGATGCTGACGCCCGCGCTGGTCCGCCCGCGCGCCATGGAGGGCACCGGCTTCCTCGGCCAAGCCTCGGAGAACGTGTACCACCTGGAGAAGGACGACTACTACCTGGTCGGCACCTCCGAGGTCCCCCTCGCCGCGTACCACATGGACGAGATCATCGACGCCGACAAGCTGCCCCTGCGGTACGCCGGGTTCTCCCCGTGCTTCCGCCGCGAGGCCGGCACGTACGGCAAGGACACCCGCGGCATCTTCCGCGTCCACCAGTTCGACAAGGTCGAGATGTTCTCGTACGTCGACCCGGCGGACGCCGAGGCCGAGCACCGCAGGCTCCTGGAGTGGGAGAAGCAGTGGCTCACCGCCCTCGAACTTCCCTTCCAGGTGATCGACGTCGCCACCGGTGACCTCGGCGCCTCCGCCTCGCGGAAGTTCGACTGCGAGGCGTGGATCCCGACGCAGGGCAAGTACCGCGAGCTGACCTCCGCGTCCAACTGCGACGGCTTCCAGGCCCGCCGGCTGTCCGTCCGGATGCGCGAGGGCAAGAAGGTCCAGCCGCTGGCGACGCTGAACGGCACGCTCTGCGCCGTACCGCGCACGATCGTGGCGATCCTGGAGAACCACCAGCTCCCCGACGGTTCGGTCCGGGTGCCCGAGATGCTCCGTCCGTACCTGGGCGGGCGCGAGGTCCTGGAACCGGTCGCCAAGTGACCTTCCCCTACAAGCTCGTCGCGACCGACCTCGACGGCACGCTGCTGCGCGAGGACGACACGGTCTCCGAGCGCACCCGCGCGGCACTGGCCGCCGCCACGGCAGCCGGCGCCGCGCACATCATCGTCACCGGACGCGCGGTCCCCTGGACCCGGCACATCCTGGACGACCTCGGTTACGAGGGGCTCGCGGTCTGCGGTCAGGGCGCGCAGGTCTACCACGCGGGCGAGCGCAAGCTGCTGACCTCGCTGACCCTGGACCGGCAGCTCGCCGGTCTCGCGCTCTCCAAGATCGAGGCGGAGGTGGGCCCGCTCCACCTGGCGGCCAGCCGCGACGGGCTGGACGGCGAGGTGCTGGTGGGCCCCGGCTACCGGGTGCAGGAGGGGCCGCTGCCGTACCTCTTCGTGGACGACGCCGCCGAGATGTGGACCGCCCCGCTCAACAAGGTCTACATACAGCATCCGGAACTGGACGACGACGCGCTGGCGTTCGCGGCGCGGTCGGCCGTCGGCAGCCTGGTCGACGTGGTCATGGCCGGGCCCGGCGTGGTCGAGATCCTGCCGCTGGGCCTGAGCAAGGCGACCGGCCTTTCGCTGGCCGCCCGCCGGCTCGGCGTGAAGGCCGCCGACACGATCGCCTTCGGCGACATGCCGAACGACATCCCGATGTTCGGCTGGGCCCACCACGGCGTCGCCATGGCCAACGCCCACGACGATCTGAAGGCCGTCGCCCACGAGATCACGGCGTCCAACGAGGACGACGGCATCGCGGTGGTGCTGGAGGAACTGCTCCGCACGGCGCCCGTGCAGTAGGACAGTCCGTACGTACGAGGCATCGAGCCGACAGCGGCCCGGCACCGTTTCCACGGTGCCGGGCCGCCGGTCTCAGCTCTGCGCGCGCTGCCCGTTACGGCGGCGCAGATCCTTCAACTGCCGGGCGAAGGAGTCCATCCGCCCGTCCAGACGCACGACGTCCTGCTGGACGTCCGTCAGCCGCAGGCTCATCGCGCCGACCACTTGGTGCGTCATCTCCACTTTCCGGTCGAGGCTGTCGAGCCGCTCCGACATCCGCATCAGCACCGGCCCGAGCTCCTGCAGCGCACTGCCGACGCCGGTGAGGCAGCTCTCGATGCGCGTGACGCGCTGGTCGAGGGAGGCGTACTGCGTGCGCAGCTCCTCCTCGGCGTCGAGGAGGTAGGTGCGCACGCAGCGGGCGATGTCGCTGTCGCGAAGAAGCAGGGCGATGTTGAGGACGGTCCGGCGGGTGTAGAGGGTCAGCTGCGTGGCAGCCTGTGGATAACTTTCCCGCCCCTCCCCCTCCCATAGAGACAACATGTCCCTATGGAAGATTCGCAGCTCAGCGCCGCGCAGCAGGATGAGGCCGTTCTCCTCGACCTCTGCCCGGTGCCGCTGCGTCACCTTCTTCACGGCCTCTGTGGATACTTCGAAGTAACGAGCCACATCCTCTGTGCGAACGTGAATTCCGTCCGGGAGCATGGCAAGGCTCTTCACCTTGTCGAGGATGTCGACGCGCCCCATCTGCTCGCCGCGCAGCGCGCGCGATTCGAGCAGGGCGACTTCCGTGGGCATGGGTGTGCCTTTCGTACGAGGGAATGACGAGGACGGCCCACACCCCGGGCTTCAGGGGTGGAGGACGCTCACGGTTGCCACTCACTCGATGACCGGTCCGGTGGGCTGAGCCTCACTCGGTGCCGGCACTCCCCGATTTCACGATCGCTACGACGCCACGGATTCCAGTTGCCTCCACGCACCCTGCCCAACGACCCGATAAACGTACGGTTACGCGCACACCTGTCCGCTCATACGACGACCCCCGCTCCTCCGGAAGAGCGGGGGTCGTCGAGGCACACGGGCGCTCAGGCCCGGACCTTCACTCCTCGCCCGCCAGCTTCAGCGTGCGCAGCTTCTGGCCCGCGTACCAGGTGGCGGCGGCCGTGACCGCGACCAGCAGGACCGTGGCGAGCGGCAGACCGACCTCCGAGGTCACCGCGCCCTCGCCCGCGACCTTCTGGGCGACCGCGAGCGACCACTGCTGGACGCTCAGCGTCCGCGCACCGGCCACCAGGCTGCCGAAGAGGGCCTCCCAGACCAGGGCGTAGACCAGGCCGAGGACGACCGCGTGCCGGCTGACCGTGCCGAGCAGCAGGAACAGGGCGCTGTACGCGATCGAGGCGACCAGCGCCGCGATCGTGTAGGCGACGGCGACCTGCTGGCCGTTGCCGTTGAGGATGAGGCCCGCGAGCAGCGTCGGCAGGGCGGAGAACACCATGGTCACCGCGATGGCCACGATCAGCTTGGTGAAGATGATCGTGGGCCGCTTCACCGGCTTGGCGAGCAGGTAGACGATCGAGCCGTCGTCGATCTCGGGGCCGATCGCCCCGGTGCCCGCGATCACGCCGATCAGCGGCACCATCGTGGCGATGGCGAAACCGCCGAGGACGTCCGAGGCGATCTGGTCATCGGCTCCGGCGAACATGCGCACGGCCGCGGCGATGATCAGCAGCAGCGCGGGCAGGACGAACAGGATGGCGGCCCGGCGCCGGCCGAGCAGGGCCCGGTAGGTGAGCCGGGCGACTGTGGGGTCGTACATGACGGTGCACAGCTCCTTTCAGGCCACTACTCAGGCCGCTACGAGGTAGGAAAAGACCGATTCGAGGGACTCGTCGGACGGTGAGACGGTGAGCAGCCGGATGCCCTGCTCACGGGCCACCTTCGGGAGCAGTTCGGTGAACCGCCCGAAGTCGACGGCCTGGATGCGCAGCGCCTTCTCGGTCAGGTCGACCTCGATGCCGGCCGTGGACGGGTCGGCGATGAGCGCGGCCGCGAGGGCCCGGTCGTCGCTGGAGCGCACCAGGTAGCGGTGCGGCCGGTCCTTCATCAGCCGGCGGATCTTCCGGAAGTCGCCGGACGCGGCGTGCCGGCCCGCCACGATCACCTCGATGTGCGAGGCCAACTGCTCGACCTCTTCGAGGATGTGGGAGGAGAACAGGACCGTGCGCCCCTCGGCCCCCATCCGTCGCAGCAGCTCCATCAGCTGCATCCGCTGGCGCGGGTCCATTCCGTTGAACGGCTCGTCCAGCAGCAGCACCGAGGGTTCGTGGACCAGCGCGGACGCCATCTTCACGCGCTGACGCATGCCCTTGCTGTACGTGGAGATCTTGCGGTCCTGCGCGTACTCCATCTGCACCGTGGCGAGCGCCTTCCGCGCCTCGGCCCCGCCCAGACCCTGGAGTTCGGCGTTGGCGACGACGAACTCCTTGCCGGTGAGGAAGTCGTACATCCCCTCCCGCTCCGGGACGATGCCGATCTCCTTGTAGACGGCCTCGTTGCGCCAGATCGGCCGTCCGTCGAGCGTGACCTTCCCCGTCGAGGGGGCGAGGAATCCGCCCATCATGTTGATGAGGGTGGACTTTCCGGCGCCGTTCGGGCCGAGGAGTCCGGTGACCCCGGGCCCCACGGTCATGGAGACGTCGTTGACGGCGACCACGTTGCCGAACCAGCGGGAGGTGTGGTCGATCTCGATGGTGGTCACAGCCCGGCCCTCCGGTAACGGCGCATCAGGACGGCGTACGAGCCGGCGACGAGCGCGAGAACAACGAACAGGTAGACCACACCGGTGCCGGCCCCCGGGCCTTCCCCTCCGGGGAAGGCGGAGGTCGCGCCGAGGAACGCGGTCTGAATGCCGTCGATCAGCGTGATCGGCGAGAACAGGCCGAGCCACTGCACGGCCCCTTCCGACCCGGTCTCCCAGGCGATGGCCTGAATCGTGGAGACGGCGCCGTAGGTGATGGTCAGGAGGGCGATCACCGCGGCGACGCCGAAGCCGCGCCGCGGGGTCAGGGCGGCCATCACGAGGCCGAGCCCGGCGAACAGCACGGACAGCAGCGCCACCGACACCAGTCCCTGGCCGAACCACGTGGTCTGGTCGGCGAAGTCGAACTTCGCGAGCAGAGAGCCCACATAGAGGATGAGCAGCGGTGCGCCGGTGAGGATGAAGAGCGCGGTCGCGGTGGCGGCGAACTTCGCCAGCACGTAGTCGGCGCGTTCGATGGGCCGCGAGAAGTACAGCGGGACGGTCTTGAAACGAAGGTCCCGGGAGACCGCCTGCGGTGCCTGGGCGGCGATGAGCAGGCCGATGACGGCCTGGAGGTAGATCGCGTACGAGGTGTACTTGATCACCAGCTTGCTGGCGTCCGGCGTGGCCATGGAGACCGCCACCAGGATCGCCGCGACCAGCGCCATCACGCCGAACAGCAGCATGGGCAGCACCTTGGACTTGGCGGAACGGCCCAGTCCGAAGGAGCCCCGCAGGGTCTGCGAGAACAGGGAGCGGCGGGCGTAGGCCCGGCCGAGCCGCGGTCCGTCGTAGGAGCGGTAGCCGATGTTGTGGATCCGGGAGGCGTCGCGCCCGGCCGCGGCCTTGGTCTCAGTGCTCATCGCGACCGCTTCCCTTCTGCTGGACGACCCCGGCGGTGGCGACGGCGGCCGGGACGGCGGCGGTGTGCGCCTCGCCCTGTTCGGTACGGAAGACCTCGGCGATGTGGTGGCGGCGCTGTTCCATGCGGACCAGGCCGAGCCCGAGCCCGGCGACGCTGTCGCGCACCAGGTCGTACGTCTCCTCGCCCACCGCCTCGATCAGCAGGATGTGGCCCGCGCCCGGCAGCCCCTGTGTGTCGATCCCGTCGAGACCGATGAGCGTGACCCCGGCGTCGGTGAGGACCTTGCGCAGCGCGCCGGTGCCGTCGGGGTGGGTGTCGCTGTCGGTCACCTCGACCGCGAGGGTCGCGGTGGTCTGGGTGAAGTCGCTGGTGGAGCTGGAACGCAGGAGCGTTCCGCCGTCGATGACGACGACGTGGTCGCAGGTGCGTTCCAGCTCGCCCAGGAGGTGCGAGGTCACCAGCACGGAGATGCCGAAGTCGGTGTGGATCCGGCGGATCAGACCGAGCATCTCGTCCCGGCCGACCGGGTCCAGACCGTTGGTCGGCTCGTCGAGCAGGACCAGCTGGGGGTCGTGGACGAGGGCCTGGGCCAGCTTCACGCGCTGCTTCATGCCGGTCGAGTAGCCGCCGATCGGACGGTAGCGCTCCTCGTAGAGGCCGACGTGGCGCAGGGTGTCGGCCGTGCGCTCGCGGGCCGCCGTGGGCGGCAGCCCCGACATGCGAGCCATGTGCACGACAAACTCGGTGGCCGAGACGTCGGGCGGCAGGCAGTCGTGCTCGGGCATGTACCCCACCCTTTCCCGGATGGCGGCGCCGCTGGTCGCGACGTCGAGCCCGAGCACTGCGGCCCGGCCTTCGGTGGCGGGGGAGAGACCCAGCAGGATCTTGATCAGTGTGGACTTGCCGGCTCCGTTGGAACCCACCAGACCGGTCACACCCGGTCCGATGTCCAACGTGAGCCGGTCAAGCGCGGTCACCCGGGGGAACCGCATGCTCAGGGCTTCGGTAGCGATTACGGCTGTCACGGAAACGACGTTAGTGGCGCGGACCACAGAGGTCGTCAGCCCTGACGGCTGGATCCGCGTCAGACTCCAGGCGTACGCGCCCGTAGGGGGACCCCGCGAAGAAGGAGACCGGATCTCCGGGGCCGGGGCCGCGACCGGGGTTCACCAGAGGTGGCGGCCCGGGTTGTCCACAGCCGGAGACGGGCCGGGGGCCGGGTTGTCCACAGGTCGTGCAGCCCTCTTGACGCAGCCGCTGGACATTGTCACATTCATCAGTGTCACGTTACGGACGCGTACCGCACACGGCAGGGAACGGACGGTGGCATGACCGGCATGACCTCGGCGGGGTTCGCCTCGGCAGTGCAGCACGAAATCGCCCCGGAACTGCGGGGGTTCAGAGAAGTCCAACGCCTGGCCTATGCCTGCGCGGAGGCGGTCGCCGGCCAGCTGCGGTCGGGGGTGACCGAGCGCGAGGCGGCCCGGATGCAGCGCGTGTGGCTGCGCGAGCGCGGTGTGCGCGACTGGTTCCACCTGCCGTTCGCCTGGTTCGGGGACCGTACGGCGTTCGCCGGGTTCAAGGTGCCGCTGCAGTTCTTCCCGACCGACCGGAAGCTGGAGCCGGGGATGCCGTTCATCCTCGACATGGCCCCGGTGTACAAGGGGTTCACCGCCGATGTCGGGTATTCGGGGTGCCTCGGTCTCAATCCGCTGCACGACAAGCTGCTGGCCGACCTGGAGGCCCACCGCGGGCTGATCCTGCGGGAGGTGCGCGAGCGCCGCTCCTTGCGCGAGATCTACGAGAACGTGGAACGCCTCATGACCGCACAGGGATACGCGAACAGACACCGGGCCTATCCCTTCGGCGTGATCGCCCACAAGGTCGACCGGGTCGCCGAACGCCGTTGGTCGCCGCAGGTGTTCGGCTTCGGCACCCAGTCCCTCAAGGGGCTGCTGAGCGACGCCCTGCACGGTCACCGGGACGGCTGGTCACCGCTGTGGAGCCCCTACCGCTTCTCCGACCACCCGCCGCAGCCGGGCCTGTGGGCGGTCGAACCCCACCTCGGATTCCGGGGTACGGGCGCGAAGTTCGAGGAGATCCTGGTCGTCACCGACTCCAAGGACCCCGAACAGAGCGCTTTCTGGCTGGACGACGATCTGCCGCACGTGCGGCGCTGGGCCGAGGAGAAGGTGGCGGCGTGAATCTGTCCCAAGCACGTGAGCGACGCGTGGTGACGGGCGGCGTGGAGCTGTGCGTCGCCGAGCTGGGCGACGCGGGCCGGCCGACCGTGGTGCTGGTCCACGGCTATCCGGACAGCAAGGAGGTCTGGTCGGACGTAGCCGCCCGGCTGGCCGAGCAGTGGCACGTGGTGCTGTACGACGTGCGGGGGCACGGCAGGTCCACCGCCCCGAAACCCCTGCGCGGCGGCTTCACCCTGGAGAAGCTGACCGACGACTTCCTGGCCGTGATCGACACGGTCAGCCCGGACCGGCCGGTGCATGTGGTCGGTCACGACTGGGGGTCCGTGCAGGCCTGGGAGTTCGTCACGGTCGGCCGGACCGAGGGCAGGATCGCCTCCTTCACCTCGATGTCCGGCCCGTCCCTGGACCACTTCGGGCACTGGATCAAACGCCGGATGTCCCGCCCCACCCCGCGCAAGGTCGGCCAACTGCTCGGCCAGGGCGCCAAGTCCTGGTATGTGTACATGCTCCATACGCCGGTCCTGCCGGAGCTCGCCTGGCGCGGACCGCTCGGCAAGCGGTGGCCCCGGATCCTGGAGCGGCTGGAGAAGGTGCCCGCGGGCGACTACCCCACCGCCTCCCTGCCGAACGACGCGGCGCACGGGGCCTGGCTCTACCGCGACAACGTCCGCGCCCGCCTCAGCAGGCCCCGCGCGGACGCCTACGCCCACGCACCGGTCCAGCTGATCACGCCGACCGGGGACTCCTTCCTCTCGGAGCGGCTCTACGACGGTCTTGAGGACTGGGTGCCCGCGCTGGTACGCCGCTCGATCCCGGCCAAGCACTGGGTGCCCCGCACCCGGCCGGACCAGCTGGCCTCCTGGATCGACGAGTTCGTCACCGCCAACGAGTCCGCCGGGCGGGACGGCGCGCCCGTGCAGCAAGCGGCGGCCAAGAGCCCCTATGCGCAGCGGTTCGGCGGCCAGCTGGTCCTGGTGACGGGCGCGGCCTCCGGGATCGGGCGGGCCACCGCGTTCGCGTTCGCCGAGGCGGGAGCCCGGATCGTGGCCGTGGACCGCGATGCGGAGGGGGCCGCCCGGACCGCGGAGATGGCACGGCTGATCGGGGCGCCGGCGGCCTGGGGCGAGGCGGTCGACGTCAGCGACGAGGCCGCGATGGAGAAGCTCGCCGCCCGGGTCGCCGCCGAGT
Organism: Streptomyces sp. SID14515; assembly: GCF_010548505.1. NCBI lineage: Bacteria > Bacillati > Actinomycetota > Actinomycetes > Kitasatosporales > Streptomycetaceae > Streptomyces > Streptomyces sp. SID14515. The sequence continues at coordinate 47,974 of NZ_JAAGMH010000040.1, forward strand.
ACGGCATCGTCGACGTCCTGGTCAACAACGCCGGGATCGGGCTCTCCGGCTCCTTCCTGGAGACCACCAGCGAGGAGTGGAAGAAGGTCCTCGACGTCAATCTGTGGGGGGTCATCCACGGCTGCCGGATCTTCGGCAAGCAGATGGCGGACCGCGGCCAGGGCGGACACATCGTCAACACCGCCTCAGCCGCGGCCTTCCAGCCCTCCCGGGCGCTGCCCGCGTACAGCACGTCGAAGGCGGCCGTGCTGATGCTCAGCGAGTGCCTGCGGGCCGAGCTGGCGGAGAAGTCGATCGGGGTGAGCGCGATATGCCCCGGCATCGTCAACACCAACATCACCGCCACCACGCGCTTCGCCGGAGCGGACGCGGCGGAGGAGGAGCGGCTGCAGAAGCGGACGAGCCGGCTCTACGGGCGTCGCAACTACCCGCCGGAGAAGGTCGCCGACGCGATCCTGCGGGCGGTCGTGCGCAACCAGGCCGTGGTGCCGGTCACCCCGGAGGCGCGCGGCGCCCGGCTGCTGTCCCGGCTGAGCCCCGGAGCCCTGCGCTCCGTCGCCCGGCTGAAGCCTCCGCTGTGACCGGGGCGGGGGCGGGGGCCACGGCCGAGTACCGCATCGAGGACCTGGCCCACGCCAGCGGGGCCACGGTGCGCACGATCCGCGCCTATCAGGACCGGGGGCTGCTTCCGACGCCGGAGCGGCGCGGGCGGGCCAATGTGTACCGGGAGACCCATCTGGCCCGGCTGCGGCAGATCGCGGACCTGCTCGACCGGGGCTACACCCTGGCCAGCATCAAGGAGTTGCTGGAGGCGTGGGACGCGGGGCGGGGGCTCGGCGGGGTGCTCGGGCTCGTCGCGGAGGTGCACGGCCCGTGGACGGACGAGGAGGCCGACCGGATCAGCCGCCGGGAGCTGGACGCGCGGTTCGGCGGCCGTCAGGACGACGAGGCCATCGCCGAGGCGGTGGAGCTCGGCGTGCTGGAGCGCGTGCCGGGCCGGGACGACGAGTTCCTCGTGCCCAGCCCGCAAGAGCTGGCGGTGGCCGTGGAGTTGTACGCGGCCGGGGTGCCGCTGACGGCGATCTCGGGCCATCTGCGGGAGCTTCGCGGCCAGGTCGAGCACATAGCCTCCCGTTTCCTGGAGTTCACCACCGAGCACGTCTTCGCCCGCTACCTGGGCCATCTGCCGCCCACCGACGCGGACGCAGCCGAGGCGGCCGCCCTGGTACGTCGACTGAGGCCGCTCGCCCAGCAGACCGTGGACGCCGAACTGGCGCGCGCCATGAGGACGTTCGCCACCCGCCATCTGCATCACCATCTCGGAGCGGAGGAGAGCACGATCACCGAGGACTCGACCCGCCCCGTGCTGCTCCCGGCCCGGACAACACAGGCCGTTCAGGAGCTGGTTGGCGCAGATCAGTTGGCCGCCTTCGTCACGGCGGCCACCGAACGGGAAGTACAGGCGCGCACGTTGGATCATCTTGCGGCAACTCACGCCAAAGAGGGCAAAATTAACGAAAGCCCCTAAATCTTATGGCCGTTGTCCACAGAATCGCCAAATAGCCTGTGGATAACTCAAGTTGACTGTGGATCAAACCTGATGGAGGAGAAGAACCGAGGAATCACAGAAGAATGAGGGGCTGAAAAACCGAAGAACCGAAGAGGTGACGAGGCGAAATACGGATGCACCGACGAGCTCGCCACGGGCACTCTGACGCCATGGACGAACGTCGCACCGTCAAGGTGTCCAAGTACCTCTCGAAGCATCTGCGGCATCAGCCGGAACGCATCGGCCTCACCCTCGACGAGAACGGCTGGGTGCCGGTCGAGGAGCTGCTGCGCGCCGCGGCCCGGCACGGGTTCGCCTTCTCCCGCGCCGAGCTCGACCACGTCGTCGCCGCCAACGACAAGCGCCGCTTCACCATCGAGAGCGGCGTGGAGGACGGCACCGAGGACGGCGTGGAGGGCGACCGTATCCGCGCCAACCAGGGCCACACCGTCACCGTCGACCTGGACCTGCCGCCGGCCGAGCCGCCCGCGTACCTCTACCACGGCACGGTCGCCCGGGTGATGGACGCGATCCGGGCCGAGGGCCTGCGCCCCATGGCCCGCCACCACGTCCACCTCTCGCCCGACCAGGAGACGGCCACCCGGGTGGGCGCCCGCCGCGGCCGCCCCCTCGTCCTCACCGTGGACGCGGGCGCGATGCACCGCGCCGGCCATGTCTTCCGGGTCAGCGCCAACGGGGTCTGGCTCGCCGACGCCGTACCGCCTCAGTTCCTGCTTCTGCGCGACTGAGGGGCCGCGGAAGCAGAAACCTTACGAATCAAGCCAGTTGAGCGGGCGCCTCGATCGCGATGCGCTCGAAGACCTTCGGGTCGACGTCGAAGTCGGAGTCCGGGATCGGGGCGTGGACGACGATCTCGGTGAAGCCCAGCTCCGCGTGGTGCCCGGCGAAGTCGACGAAGGCGTCCACGGACTCCAGGGGGGCGGTGCGGTCCGGCGTGAAACCGGTCAGCAGGATCCGGTCCGGCTCGGAGGCGTCCCGGCCGATCTCCGCACAGGCCGCCGTGAACTTCTCGTTCTGCGCCCGCAGCGCGGCCCGCGACTCCTCCGGGGTGCCGTTCTCGTACAGCTTGGGGTCGCCGGTGGTGACCCAGGCCTGCCCGTGGCGGGCGGCGAGCTTCAGACCGCGCGGCCCGGTCGCGGCCACCGCGAACGGCAGCCGGGGGCGCTGGACGCAGCCGGGGATGTTGCGGGCCTCCTCCGCGGCGTAGTGCGCCCCGCGCTCGGTCACCGCGTCCTCGGTGAGCAGCCGGTCCAGGAGAGGCACGAACTCCGCGAAGCGGTCGGCCCGTTCGCGCGGGGTCCAGGCCTCCTGGCCCAGCGCGGTGGCGTCGAAGCCGTTGCCCCCGGCGCCGATACCGAGGGTGATCCGGCCGCCCGAGATGTCGTCCAGGGAGATCAGCTCCTTGGCCAGCGTCACCGGGTGGCGGAAGTTCGGCGAGGTAACGAGGGTGCCCAGCCGGAGGCGTTCGGTGGCCGTCGCCGCGGCGGTGAGCGTGGGCAGCGCCCCGAACCACGGGCCGTCCCGGAAGGTCCGCCAGGACAGGTGGTCGTAGGTGTAGGCGGTGTGGAAGCCCAGCTCCTCCGCGCGCTGCCAGCGGTCACGACCGCCCTCGTGCCAGCGGTGGACGGGCAGGATCACGGTGCTCAGGCGGAGGCTCATGCCCACGAGCCTACGGCTGTGCGCGCGCCCGTCGACCCTCAGATGACCCATGACATATGCCGGAGGAATGTTCCGCAGTTCAGAAGCTTACGCACTCAGATGTGCGCCCCTCCGCACGCCCGTGCGCCTTCGTGGGCGAGAATGGCCCGGTGACCTCAGTGACCGATGCGCCTCTTCCCGCCGTGACCCGGCTGATCGCCACCGACCTCGACGGCACCCTGCTGCGCGACGACAAGACGCTGTCCGCGCGCACGGTCGCGGCCCTCGCGGCGGCCGAGGAGGCCGGGCTGGAGGTCTTCTTCGTCACCGGCAGGCCGGCCCGCTGGATGGACGTCGTGCGGAACCACGTACAGAGCCATGGAACGGCGATCTGCGCCAACGGCGCCGTGGTCACCGATCTGCGGACCGACGGCGACCTGCTCTCCGTGCGGCCGCTGGAGCGCGACGCCGCCCTGCACGTCGTGCGCACCCTGCGCGAGACGGCCCCCGGCACCTCCTTCGCCGTCGAGATGACCACCGGCATCAACTACGAACCGGCCTACCCGCCCTTCCACCTGGACCCGGGCGCCACGGTGGCCGTCGCCGAGAAGCTGCTGCACGAGGACGCCCCGGGCGCCGGCGCGCCGGTGATCAAGCTGCTGGCCCACCACACCGAGCTGGCACCCGACGCCTTCCTCGACCTGGCCCGTACGGCGGCCGGCGACCGGGCCGCCTTCACCCGCTCCAGCCCCTCCGCGCTCCTGGAGGTCAGCGGGCTCGGCGTCTCCAAGGCCACCACGCTCGCCGCCTGTTGCGCCGAGCGCGGCATCGCGCCCGCCGAGGTGGTCGCCTTCGGCGACATGCCCAACGACATCGAGATGCTCCGCTGGGCCGGGGCCTCCTTCGCGATGGGCAACGCCCATCCGGACGCGGTGGCCGCCGCCTCTGGCCGGACCGCCACCAACGAGGAGGACGGGGTGGCCCTCGTCATCGAGCGGATCCTCGCCGGCCGAACAGAACCCCGCTGAAACGACTCTGCTGAAACCTTTCGGCAGACCGGACGGGAGAGCCTGCCCCGCCGTCCTCACAGCGGCGCCTCCCACACCACCGTCGTACCGCCGCCGCCCTCCCCGATGCCCGGGTCGATCCGGCTCGACCCGCCCAGCGACTCGGCGCGGCGGGCCAGATTGCGCAGTCCGCTGCGCCGGCCGCCCTCCGGAATGCCCACCCCGTCGTCGGCGACCGACAGACGCACCGCCGCCCGCCCGTCCGGCAGCGTGACCGTCGCGTCGACGACCACATCGATCAGCGACGCCCCCGCGTGCCGGAAAGCGTTGGAGAGAGCCTCGCGCAACGCGGCGACCAGGTTCTTGCCGGTCAGCTCGCCGACGAGCGAGTCCACCGGGCCCAGGAAGCGGTGCGAGGGCTTGAAGCCGAGCGGGACGGCCGCCATGTTGATCTCCCGCAGGACGCGGGTGCGCAGCCCCGACGGGGCCTCGGCCGGTTCCTGCTGGAGCGCGAAGATGGCCGTACGGATCTCCTGGATCGTCACGTCCAGCTCGTCGACCGCCCGGCCCACACCCGTCCGCACCTCGGGCACCACCGAGCGGCGCTGGGCGCTCTCCAGCATCATCCCGGTGGCGAACAGCCGCTGGATGACCAGGTCGTGGAGGTCGCGGGCGATCCGGTCGCGGTCCTCGTACACCGCGAGCCGCTCCCGGTCCCGCTGCGCCTCGGCCATCATCAGCGCGAGCGCCGCCTGGGAGGCGAACTGGGTGGCGAGCGTCCGCTCGCTCTCCGTGAACGGGCGCGCGCCCCGGGACCGGGGGGTGGCCAGCGCCCCGAGCACGCGGCCGCCGCTGTGCAGCGGCAGCATCATGCTGGGGCCGAACCGGCCGGCCAGCCTGGTGATCATCCGGCTGTCGGTGGCCGAGTCGTCGATGAACACCGCCTCGCCCGCGAGCAGTTTCGCCACCACCGCGCTCCGGGCCGGAATGATCACGCCGAGCGAGGACGAGGGGTCGTCGGACGAGACGGCGACGATCTCCAGACCGCCCTCGCCGGTGGGCAGCAGCACGATCCCGGCGGCGGAGTCGGCGAGCCGGCGGGCCTGTTCGGCGACCACGGACAGCGCCTCGTCCGCGTCCCCGCCCGACAGGAGCGCCGTGGTCACCGCGACCGAACCGTCGATCCAGTGCTCCCGCTGCCGCGCCGCCTCGTACAGCCGGGCGTTGCCGATCGCGATCCCGGCCTCCGTGGCGAGCACCCGGACCATGTGGAGGTCGTAGTCGCTGAACTCCGCGCCGTTCCGCTTCTCGGTCAGATAGAGGTTGCCGAAGATCTCCCCCTGGACCCGGATCGGCACCCCCAGGAAACTGCGCATGCGAGGGTGCCCGGCCGGGAATCCCGCGGACCGGGGATCGGTGGACAGGTCGGCCAGACGGACCGGGGCGGGGTCGTGGATCAGCGCGCCGAGCAGGCCGCGGTGGCCGTCGGGCCGCCGCCCGATCGCCTCGGCCACCTCCTGCGGAACGCCGTACGTGACGAAGTCCGAGAGGCCCTCGCCAAGCTCGTCGACGACGCCGATCGCGGCGTACCGGGCGTGGGCGAGCTCGGCGGCCGTCTCGCAGATCCGGTCCAGGGTGGAGTGCAGTTCCAGCCCCGCGCCGACGGAACGCATCGCCTCCAGGAGCTGCGGCACCCGCGCGGTCAGCTCGGTGGACAGCCCCTGGAGGCTGCGGGTGGCCCGGGTGGCGGCGTCGAGGGAGTCCTTCGGGTCGGGCTCTGCCATGGCCCGAGCCTAGTTAGTGGCGATAGGGGGCGAAAGTCGAGAATGCGTGCGATGACCGGAGAACGCTCCCGCGAGGGGCCTGGTTCGCGTCGCCCGCGTCCTCACACCCCCGCCCCCGCCGTCTCCCGTTCGCGCTCCAGCATGCGGCGCAGCGGCCCGTCCTCGGCGGCGAGTTCGGCGTACGGTCCACGCTGCACGACCCGGCCCGCGGCCAGCACCAGCACCTCGTCGACCGCCTCCAGACCGGTCAGCCGGTGGGTGATCAGGACCGTCGCGCGGCCCCGGGTGGCGTCCAGCAGATCGGCGGTGAGGGCGTCGGCGGTCGGCAGGTCGAGGTGTTCGGCCGGCTCGTCCAGGACGAGGACGGGGAAGTCGGCGAGCAGCGCGCGGGCCAGGGCGAGGCGTTGCCGCTGGCCGCCGGAGAGCCGTGCGCCGTGCTCGCCCACCGGGGTGTCGAGCCCCTGCGGCAGGGCCCGCACCCAGTCCAGGAGGCGGGCCTGGGAGAGCGCGTCGCGCAGTTCGGCGTCGGTCGCCCCGGGCCGGGCCAGGCGCAGGTTCTCGCGGATCGTGCTGTCGAAGACGTGCGCGTCCTGGGCGCACAGCCCCACCGAGCTCCGGACCGTGTCCGACTCCAGCGCGGCCGCCTCGACGCCGCCGAGCCGGTACGTCCCCGACGAGGCGTCCAGGAAGCGCAGGAGGACCTGGGCGAGCGTCGTCTTGCCCGAACCGGAAGGGCCCACGACCGCGATGCGCCGTCCGGGCGTCAGCGTCAGGTCGAGCGAGGACAGGGCGTCCCGCGCCGCACCCGGGTAGCGGGCGCTCAGCCCCCGTACCTCCAGCGGGAAGGGCGAGGCGGGCTCCTCGGCGGGGGTCTCGGGCTCCCGTACGGGCACGGGGGCGTCCAGCACCTCGAAGACCCGCTCCGCGCTCCGGGCGACGCGCCGGCGGTACTGCACGGCGAGCGGCAGCCCCGTGACGGCCTCGAAGGCGGCCAGCGGGGTCAGCACCACCACGGCGAGCGCGACACCCGACAGCCGGCCGTCGTGCACGGCGGGGACGGCGACGGCCGCGGCGGCCACCACGGTCAGCCCGCAGACCAGGGCGGACAGACCGCCGCCCAGCGCCGTCGCGGCGGCCGCGCGGGAGGCGATCCGGGTCAGCAGCCGGTCGGCCGTGCGCAGCCGCGCCTGCCGGGCGGGCAGCGCTCCCGCGACGGTCAGCTCGGCGGTGGAGCCGAGGAGGTCGGCGACCCGGGTGGCCAGGGCGGCGCGGGCGGGCGCGAGCTGACGCTCCGTACGGCGGGCGCAGGCGACGCTGACGAGCGGTACGCCGACCCCGGCGATCAGCAGCCCGACGGCCAGGATCACGCCCGCCTCCGGGAGCAGCCAGCCGGTGAACCCGGCGGCCGCGGTGCCCACCACGAGGGCCGTGGCGGCGGGCAGCAGCCAGCGCAGCCAGTAGTCCTGGAGCGCGTCCACATCGGCGACGAGCCGGGACAGCAGATCGCCGCGCCGGGTGGTGCGCAGTCCGGCGGGGGCGATGCGTTCGAGGCCTCGGTAGACGGAGACCCGCAGGTCGGCGAGGAGCTTCAGCACGGCGTCGTGCGAGACGAGCCGCTCGGCGTAGCGGAAGACCGCCCGGCCGATGCCGAAGGCGCGGGTCGCGGTGACCGCCATCATCAGATACATCACCGGCGGCTGTTCGGAGGCGCGGGAGATCAGCCAGCCGGAGACCGCCATGAGCCCCACGGCCGACCCGACGGCCAGGCTGCCCAGCAGCAGGGCCAGGGTCAGTCGGCCGCGCTGCGCCCCGGCGGACGCGCGGACCCGGGCGAGCACCCGTCCGGAGCGGCTGCCGGTCGTCCCGAGGGTGCCGAGTGCCTCCGCCCTCCGGGCGTCCAGGAGTTCACCCCCGGCGAGGGGCTCGGGCACGGCGGGCCCCGGGGCGGCGACGCCCGCGAGCGCCTTCGCGTACGGCTCGGCAGGGACCCCCGCCCCCGTACGCGGTTCCAGCGTCACCACACGATCGGCGACCGCCAGCAGCGCCGGACGGTGGACGACCAGCAGCACGGTCCGCCCGGCGGACAGCCGCCGTACGGCGTCGACGATGCCCGCCTCGCTCTCGCCGTCCAGGCTCGCGGTCGGCTCGTCCAGCAGCAGGACCGGCCGGTCGGCGAGGAACGCCCGGGCGAGGGCGAGGCGCTGGCGCTGGCCCGCGGAGAGCCCGGCGCCGTCCTCGCCGAGCGCCGTCCGCACCCCGTCGGGCAGCGCCGCGACGAAGTCGTACGCGCCCGCGTCCCGCAGCGCCGCGAGGACCGCCTCGTCGTCGGCGTCGGGCCGGGCGAGGCGGACGTTCTCGGCGATCGTGTCCGCGAAGAGGTGGGGCCGCTGAGGGACCCAGGCGATCCGGCTCCGCCAGCGGTCCGGGTCCAGATCCGCGAGGTCCCGGCCCCCGACCCGTACGCGCCCCTCGTCGGGTACGGCGAACCCGAGGAGCACGTTCAGCAGGGTGGACTTGCCGACCCCGCTCGGGCCGACCAGGGCGACGGTCTCCCCCGGCTCCACGGAGAGCGAGGCGTCGTCGAGCGACGGTTCGCCGCGGCCCTCGTGGCGTACGGTCACGTCCGCCAGCTCCAGACGCAGCGTGTCCGGGACGTCCTCGGCGCCCGGGGTGCGGGGTTCGGTCTCCAGGACCGTGAAGATCTCCTCGGCGGCCGAGAGGCCCTCGGCCGCCGCGTGGTACTGCGCCCCGACCTGGCGGATCGGCAGATACGCCTCCGGGGCCAGGATCAGGACCACCAGACCGGTGTAGAGGTCGAGTTCACCGTGGACGAGGCGCATGCCGATCGTGACGGCGACGAGGGCCACCGACAGGGTCGCCAACAGCTCCAGGGCGAAGGAGGAGAGGAAGGCGATCCGCAGGGTGCGCAGGGTGGCCCGGCGGTAGTCCGAGGTGATGGTGCGGATCGACGCGGCCTGGGCCTTGGCCCGCCCGAAGACCTTCAGGGTCGGCAGCCCGGCGACGACGTCCAGGAAGTGCCCGGAGAGCCGGGACAGGAGCTGCCACTGCCGGTCCATGCGGGACTGGGTGGCCCAGCCGATCAGGATCATGAAGAGCGGGATGAGCGGCAGCGTGACGACGATGATCGCCGCCGACACCCAGTCCTCGGTGACGATCCGGGCGAGCACCGCCACCGGCACGACGACCGCGAGGCCGAGCTGCGGGAGGTAGCGGGCGAAGTAGTCGTCGAGCGCGTCGATGCCCCGGGTCGCCAGCGCGACGAGCGAACCGGTGCGCTGTCCGCTCAGCCAGTCGGGGCCCAGCAGCGCGGCCCGCTCCAGGAGCCGGCCGCGCAGTTCGGACTTGACGGCCGCGCTGGCGCGATGGGCCGCCAGTTCGGTGAGCCAGGCGACCAGGGCCCGCCCGACGGCGACGGCGGCGAGCAGCAGGAGAGGGGTGCGCAGCGCGGTGACCGTGAGTCCGCCCTCGAAACCGCCCACCACGATCTCGGCGATGAGCATCGCCTGGGCGATCACCAACAGGGCGCCGACCAGGCCGAGAGCCACCACGGCCGCCAGGAAGAGGCGGGTGGCCCGGGCGTGGTGGAGCAGACGCGGATCGATCGGTTTCACGTGAAACATCCCCCCGGCGGGGTCGGTGAGCTCTGCGGGATCGAGAGCTGCCGCGGGCCTCGCGGGGCCTGCGGCAGCTCACCGGATTCAGTGCGCGTCGGCGATGTGCTGGGTGCCGATGCGCTTGCGGAAGACCCAGTAGGTCCAGCTCTGGTAGAGCAGCACGATGGGCGTGGCGATGCCCGCGCACCAGGTCATGATCTTGAGCGTGTACGGGCTGGACGAGGCGTTGGTGACCGTGAGGTTCCAGGCGTCGTTCAGCGAGGACGGCATGACGTTCGGAAAGAGCGTCAGGAAGAGCATCGCGACCGCCGCCGCGATCGTCACGCCCGAGAACGCGAACGACCAGCCCTCACGCCCCTTGGCGATGGCCCCGATCGCGGCCAGGAGCGCCACCACCGCCACGACCAGGGCGCCCAGGCTCCAGCCGTCCCCGTTCTCGGCCTGGGTCCAGAGCAGGAAGCCCAGCGCGAGCACCGCGGTGACCGGACCGAGCTTCAGCGCCAGGGCGCGGGCCCGGACCCGGATGTCGCCCGCCGTCTTGAGACCGGCGAACACCGCCCCGTGGAAGGTGAAGAGGGTGAGCGTGACCAGGCCGCCGAGGATCGCGTACGGGTTGAGGAGGTCCCAGAAATTGCCGACGTACTCCATGTCGGCGTCGATCTTCACGCCCCGCACGATGTTCCCGAACGCCACGCCCCACAGCACCGCGGGGATCAGCGAGGTCCAGAAGATCGCGGTCTCCCAGTTCGTCTGCCACCGCTCCTCGGACCGCTTGGCGCGGTACTCGAAGGCGACGCCCCGCACGATCAGGCAGAACAGGATGATCAGCAGCGGCAGATAGAAGCCGGAGAAGAGGGTGGCGTACCACTCGGGGAAGGCGGCGAAGGTCGCGCCGCCGGCGGTGAGCAGCCAGACCTCGTTGCCGTCCCAGACGGGCCCGATCGTGTTGATCAGAACCCGGCGCTCCTTGCGGTCGCGGGCCAGCAGCTTGGTGAGGACCCCGATGCCGAAGTCGAATCCCTCCAGGAAGAAGTAGCCGGTCCAGAGGACGGCGATGAGCACGAACCAGACGTCGTGGAGTTCCATCTCTCAGCTCCTGTGCTCAGTACGAGAAGGCCATCGGCCGGTCGGCGTCGTCTTCGTCGTGCCCGCCGATCTTCGTGGGCGGGTTGAGGTCGTCCTCGGTGAGTTCCGGGGGCCCGGCCTTGATGTACTTCACGAGCAGCTTCACCTCGATCACGGCGAGCACCGCGTAGAGCAGGGTGAAGACGATCATCGAGGTGAGCACCTCGCCCTGCGAGACACCGGGGGAGACCCCGGCACGGGTCTGGAGCACCCCGTAGACCACCCAGGGCTGGCGGCCCATCTCGGTGAAGATCCAGCCCCAGGAGTTGGCGATCAGCGGGAAGAGCAGCGTCCAGAGCGCGACCACCCAGTAGAGCTTGGTGAGCCTCGGGCTCAGCGCCTTGTTCCGGAACAGGACCAGATGCGGCACCTCGTCCTCACCGGTCCGCAGCGCCGGTGGCAGCAGGAACTTCTTCCGGGTCAGCCAGAGCCCCAGCAGGCCGAGGCCGAAGGAGGCCATCCCGAAGCCGATCATCCAGCGGAAGCTCCAGAACGCGACCGGGATGTTGGGGCGGTAGTCGCCGGGCCCGTACTTCTCCTGCGACTCCTTGTTGATGTCGTTGATGCCGGGGACATAGGAGTTCGGGTCGTTGTTGGCGAGGAAGGACAGTATTCCGGGGAGCGAGATCTCCACGGAGTTGTGGCCCTTGCTGACGTCCCCGTACGCGAAGATCGAGAACGGCGCCCGCTCCTGACCGTCCCACAGCGCCTCGGCGGCGGCCATCTTCATCGGCTGCTGCCGGAACATGACCTTGGCGAGGCTGTCACCGCTGACGGCGGTGAGCAGTCCGGCGACCACCACGGTGATCAGGCCGAGGCGCAGCGAGGTCCGCATCACCGGGATGTGCTTCTTGCGCGCCAGGTGGAACGCGGCGATGCCGACCATGAAGGCCCCGCCGACCAGGAACGCCGCCGTGATGGTGTGGAAGAACTGGGTGATCGCGGTGTCCTGGGTGAGCACCCGCCAGAAGTCGGTGAGCTCGGCCCGGCCGCGCTCCTCGTTGATCCGGTAGCCGACCGGGTGCTGCATCCAGGAGTTGGCCGCCAGGATGAAGTAGGCGGAGAGGATCGTGCCGATCGAGACCATCCACATGCAGGCGAGGTGGATCTTCTTCGGCAGCTTGTCCCAGCCGAAGATCCACAGACCGATGAAGGTGGACTCGAAGAAGAAGGCGATCAGCGCCTCGAAGGCGAGGGGAGCGCCGAAGATGTCGCCGACGAAGCGCGAGTAGTCGGACCAGTTCATGCCGAACTGGAACTCCTGGACGATTCCCGTGACGACGCCCATGGCGATGTTGATCAGGAACAGCTTGCCCCAGAACTTGGTCGCCCTGAGGTACTTCTCGTTCTCCGTCCGCACCCAGGCGGTCTGCAGGCCGGCGGTGAGCGCGGCGAGCGAGATCGTCAGGGGGACGAAGAGGAAGTGGTAGACGGTGGTAATGCCGAACTGCCATCGCGCCAGGGTCTCCGGCGCCAGAGCTAGGTCCACGTCGTCAGTCTCCTTACATCGCCGTGGTCACACCGGCACTATGCCCCTTTGATCCCACCGATTACGGGAGGAAGCAGGGCACGCTTGTGAACGCGTTCACATTCACAAGCAATTATGGCGCACACACTTTCGGAGTCTTCGTCGGGGGTACCCCTTTTCGGCCCCGGACCGTGCCAACGGCCCCCGCCGCCCACGCAAAGGGCCCCGGACCTCGGTCGATCGAGGTCCGGGGCCACAGGGCCGTACAGGCGGTGCAGCGCCGCAGGTCGGCGCGGCTCTACAGCTCCGCGCGGAACGCCTCCGCCGCCTTCAGGAAGAGGTCGTTGCCCTCGTCCTCGCCGATCGAGACCCGCACGCCCTCGCCCGCGAACGGCCGCACGACCACCCCGGCCCGCTCACAGGCCGCCGCGAAGTCGAGGGTCCGCTCGCCGAGCCGCAGCCAGACGAAGTTCGCGTGCGACTCCGGCACCGTCCAGCCCTGGCGCACCAGCTCCGCGCTCACCCGGGTGCGCTCGGCGACCAGCGAGCCGACCCGGCCCAGCAGCTCGTCCTCGGCGCGGAGCGAGGCCACCGCCGCGTCCTGGGCGAGCTGGCTCACACCGAAGGGGACGGCGGTCTTGCGCAGCGCGGCGGCCACCGGCTCGTGGGCCACCGCGAAGCCGACCCGCAGCCCGGCCAGGCCGTACGCCTTGGAGAAGGTGCGCAGCACCGCCACATTGGGCCGGTCCCGGTAGATCTCGATGCCGTCCGGCACGTCGGCGTCGCGGATGAACTCCTTGTACGCCTCGTCGAGCACCACCAGCACATCGCTCGGCACCCGGTCGAGGAACCGTTCCAGCTCGGCCCGGCGCACCACCGTGCCGGTGGGGTTGTTGGGGTTGCAGACGAAGATCAGCCGGGTCCGGTCGGTGATCGCGTCCGCCATCGCGTCGAGGTCGTGCACATCGCCGTCGGTCAGCGGGACCTTGACCGAGGTCGCTCCGCTGACCTGGGTGATGATCGGGTACGCCTCGAAGGACCGCCAGGCGTAGATGACCTCGTCGCCGGGCCCGGAGGTGGCCTGGAGCAGCTGCTGGGCCACGCCCACCGACCCGGTGCCGGTGGCGAGATGCGAGAGCGGCACACCGAAACGGTCGGCCAGCTCGTTCATCAGGCCGGTGCACGCCATGTCCGGGTAGCGGTTGAAGTTGCCCGCGGCGGCGAGCGCCGACTCCAGGACACCCGGCAGCGGCGGATAGGGGTTCTCGTTGGAGGACAGCTTGTACGCGACCGGTCCGCCGGCCGCCGCCGGCTTCCCCGGCACATAGGCGGGAACGCCGTCCAGCTCGGCGCGCAGCTTGGGGCTCGTCTCGCTCACCGCAGGTCCTCCTCGACCGTCCGTTCACAGCAATACTGCACACCTTATGAGGATTGGGCCCCGCTGCGAATGGCCCGAGCGGGAAATCGACCGCAGTGCCCGGGAATGGGACCCCACACAGGGTCGGTCCGGGGCCTCTGCCCGGGGGAGCGCACCCCGGTCCGGCGCGCGCCGGTGGCTCACGCCGTGGCGCGCGTCCCCCGAACTGGTGAGTTGAGACCTCTTCGAGACATCGCACATTCGGCAGGCTGCCACCCGCCAGCACCTGAAACACGTATGCAATACGGCCCAACTCCCTTATATTCAAAGGAATCTGATGGTCAGTGACCTTGCAGAAACGTGCCTGTCAACGTGCGCATATGCGACCGGACCGACCACCCCTCGGAGCCCTACTATCGGCTCGCCATGACAGCAGCAGGGAAGCACCAGGTGAGCCGGACGGAGACACCCCGGCGCAGCGGCCGGCCGGGACGGGCGGGGATCCGTGATGTGGCCGCCGCGGCCGGAGTCTCGATCACGACCGTCTCCGACGCGCTCAACGGCAAGGGCAGGCTCCCGGACGCCACCCGCCGCCATGTCCGCGAGGTCGCCGAGCGCCTGGGCTACCGCCCGTCCGCCGCGGCCCGAACCCTCCGTACGGGCAAGTCGGGGCTGATCGGCCTGACCGTGACCACGTACGGGAATGAACCTTTCACCTTCACCGAATTCGCGTACTTCGCGGAGATGGCGAGAGCCGCGACCTCCGCGGCGCTCGCCCGCGGCTACGCCCTCGTCATCCTCCCCGCCACCTCCCGGCACGACGTCTGGTCGAACGTCGCGCTCGACGGGACCGTCGTGATCGACCCCTCCGACCAGGACCCGGTCGTCACCGAACTCGTCCGCCAGGGCCTGCCGGTCGTCTCGGACGGCCGCCCGGCCGGAACGCTCCCCGTCACCGCCTGGGTCGACAACGACCACCGGGCCGCCGTGCTCGACCTCCTCGACCATCTCGCCGCCGCCGGAGCCCGCCGTATCGGCCTGCTGACCGGCAACACCACCGACACGTACACCCGGCTGTCCACCACCGCCTACCTCCACTGGTGCGAGCGGGTCGGCCAGGATCCCGTCTACGAGTCCTACCCGGCCCACGACCCCTGCGCGGGGGCGGTCGCCGCCGACCGGCTGCTCGCCCGCCCGGACCGCCCCGACGCGGTCTACGGACTCTTCGACCCCAACGGCACCGATCTCCTCGCGGCGGCCCGCCGCTACGGACTGCGGGTTCCCGAGGACCTGCTGCTGGTCTGCTGCTCCGAGTCCACCGTGTACGCGGCCACCGAGCCGCCCATCACGACGCTCTCGCTGAAGCCCCGCCGCATCGGCACGGCCGTCGTCCAGCTCCTCATCGACGCCATCGAAGGCGTCGAACACGACGGGCCGGTGGAGCAGGTCATACCGACGGAGCTCATCGTCCGGACCTCCTCGCAACGCCGTCCACCACGCACCACGGTCAGTGCGCCGCGCTCCCCCAGCGGGGATTGATCGGCTCTTTTCGGACCAATCGGCCGGTGAACCGTGCGTGCGCCCGGATTCACCACCCCTGGTGCGTCACACAGATCGATCCGCATTCCTATGATGGGCGCACGACACCGCGGACCACCTCTACCAGGCAAGGCCCGTCAGGTGTACGGCGGCGCGACGGTGGTGGAGGGGTCGATGACTCAGGGGGCCGGTCAGGAACCCGTGGTGCGGACGGCGACGTTGCGTGACTTCCGGGTTCCGCCGTATGCGCAGACACCCGTGCCACCACAGGCACAGGTGGCACCTCCTTCCTCGGTGCCGCCCCGTGCGCCGGGCCCGAACCCGCCGGCGCCGGGCGCTCCCGTCCCGCCGGGCGCTTCATTTCCGCAGCGGGCTCCCGCGCCGCCCCGGCCGCCGCATCCCGGCAACGCCGTCGTGGGCGACGAGCAGCCGGAGGGCTACACACCGACCGAACGGGACCTCCCGGTCATCCGGCGCGGCGACACGGTCCAGGTGCAGACCGTCGCCGAGCCGGCCCCCGTGGCCGAGGACGGTCTCGGCCCGCTCTTCGTCGTCGGCGACGTCCACGGCTATCTGGACGAACTGCTGGCCGCCCTCGGCGAGCAGGGCCTCATCGACGCCGACGGGAACTGGGCCGCGGGCAACGCCCGGCTGTGGTTCCTCGGCGACTTCACCGACCGCGGTCCGGACGGCATCGGGGTCATCGATCTCGTCATGCGGCTCTCCGCCGAGGCGGCGGCGGCCGGCGGCTACTGCAAGGCCCTGATGGGCAACCACGAGCTGCTGCTGCTCGGCGCCAAGCGGTTCGCCGACACCCCCGTCAACTCCGGGGCCGGCACCGCCACCTTCCAGGCCGCCTGGCTGCTCAACGGCGGCCAGAAGACCGACATGGAGCGCCTCCAGGACGTCCACCTCCAGTGGATGTCCCGGCTCGACGCGGTCGTCGAGGAGGACGGGCATCTGCTGATGCACTCCGACACGACGGCCTACCTCGACTACGGGTCCACCATCGAGGACGTCAACGACACGATCACGGCCATTCTCACGCGTAACGACGCGGACGAGTGCTGGGACCTCTTCCGCAAGCTGACCAAGCGGTTCGCCTTCCGGGACGAGGGCGGCGCCGACGCGGTGCGCGAGCTGATGGCGACGTACGGCGGACAGCGCGTCGTCCATGGTCACAGCCCTATTCCGTACCTCCTGGGCGAGGTCGGCACGGAGGACGGCGAGGACACGTCGGGCCCCGTGATCAACGGCCCGCACGTGTACGCGGACGGCCTCGCCATCGCCATGGACGGCGGAGTGACCATGGCCGGAAAGCTGCTGGTGGTTCAACTCCCGCTGCATGCCTGAGCGTCGGCGGGGAAGGCGCTTCAGGTTCCGCCTGCACCGACCTCGCCGATCACCGGACCCGTCACCGGGCCCAATTCTGGAAACACACTGTCACCCCGTGCCGTGAGCGCTCTACCATCGGCGTATCAGTGGCAGGCTCTCCTCCGTTTCCGCCCGATCGCCCGGTCCACGCGGGCAGCCGGGCACCGACGGAGCATCGGGGGATGCAGATGACAAGCGCTCCGCACCTGCTGGCCGAGGACGGACCCGAGTACGAGCGGATCCTGGGCGACGCACTGCGCCACGCTCATGAACGCCCGGACCTGGAGGGCGTCGGTGACCGGCTCAACACCGAACAGCTGCGCACGATGGCGCTCAGCGCCACGGCGCTGATCACCGCGGCCGCGGCCACCGAGTACGAGCACTACGTCGAGGCCCGGGGCGAACTGCGCCGGGCGTCGGCCACCGAAGCGGCCGAAGGGATCCCGGCCGTGGACGGGCCGCAGAGCACGGCGGCCGGATCGGGGGCCGGCATAGGCGCGGTCGTCACGGTCCTGACCCCGCTGCTGGCCGGCACCGCGGCCGTCATCTTCCTGCTCGTCGGCTACCTGCTGAAGGCGGTCAGCCCGTCGGTGGCCTTCGGCGACTCGATGGTCGCCGCCGGGTGGTTCTTCGCAGCGGTCGCCGCCGCCGCGATCCTGGTCGCGGCCGTCGGACTGCTCGTCACCGCGCTCCGCAACGGCACGACGTCCCTGGCGGCCGAGGACGAGGAACAGGAGCTTCCGGAGGAGGTCGCGCGGGCCCGGGAGGCCTGGCGCCACGCCCTGCTGGAGCGCGGCATCCTCCCGTTCCTCCGGGACGCCCTGGCCGACCCCACCGCGGGACCCGCCGCGCGGACCCCGCACCGTTCGCCCAACCGCATCCCGAAGATGGGCTACAGCAGGCCGGACTTCTCCGGCCCGGACGACGGACCGGCGGCCGGCCCCCGGCCGACCTTCACCAGCCCCGATTTCACCAGCCCGGACTTCGGCGGCCCGGAGCACCAGCCGGACTGACGGGCGGCGGCCCGGGGCCGACTTCCGCTTCCGGATCCGGTCCCGGCTCCGGCTCCGGTCCCGGACGCACCGCGGGCCGGGGCGGCAAGTGCCGCGCCCGGCCCGGGGAGACGCTCCGGACGGACCGGAGCGGTGGATCAGATGGCCTGCGGAGCCAGCTTCGGGTTCACGCCGTACTGGTTCGTCTCCGGCTTGCCCTCCGAGGCGAGGAAGACGATCAGGATGATGAAGCCGACCAGCGGGACGAACGCTATGAAGAACCACCAGCCCGAGCGGCCGGTGTCGTGCAGCCGGCGCACCAGGACCGCGAGCGACGGGACGAGAATCGCCACGGCGTAGATGTAGGACAGGAAGTCCGCACCGATCAGGCCGCCGACGATCGTGAGCACCAGGCTGATGACGAAGCTGATGAGCGTGAACATCCAGTACTCCTTGCGGCGCGCACGTCCGCTGAAGCCTGCGTAGTTCTTGAGTACTGACAGGTACCAGTCCATGGTGATTCCCCTCCCCGGGCCCCTGTTCAAGGGCCGCCGAATTTCAGCCAAGCAAGCCGGAAAGTAAGCCACGGATAAGGAAAGGGTCAAGCGCAGGTGAGCTGCGGGCCAAACGTACATCCAGCTGCCACACGACTGTGTCCATACTGTCGCTTAACAAGGTGAGTTAACCGGCCAAACAACCGTGAACCAGCTGTAGTTACTCGTAAGGCGCGGAACGCCCGGATGCTTCCGGCCCCGGATCAGGCCTCGGCGGCCCGTGATCGCGGCTGCGGACGGTCCTCCGGAGTCGGCCCCGTGGCCAGAAGTGCCTCACCGGTCGCGTAGAGCTCGATCAGCAACGGCCGCAGCGCCCGGCCGCCGCCGGTCAGGGTGTAGCGGGTACGGACGGGGAATCCGCGCCGGCGCTCCACCGACAGCAGGCCGCGCTCGCGCAGTTCCCGGAGCCGCTGGCTGAGAACCTTCGCCGAGAGCTCCGGCAGTCGCTCCCTCAGCTCGGAGAACCCGAGCGGGCCGCCCATGAGTTCGCGCAGCACCAGGGTGGTCCAGCGGCCCGACACCGCGGCGAGGGCCACCTCGACCGGGCAGTCCGGCTCGGGACGGGCCGTGCGGCCACGGGCGGTCGGCGTCAGTTCCCGGTCGCCGGCCGCGTGGGTATCCGTTGGGTGACTCTCGTCGACGAGCTGTTCACTGACGGCATGACGCATTCCACCAGTGTGCATCTGACCACCGTCGCCGCCGAGCACCCGTACGTCCTGGAGCGGGCGTTCAACACCTTCGACCCCGAGAGCGTCGACCGGCTGTACGAGGCGGACGCGCTGTTCGTGCCCCGGCCCGGTCACCTCACGACCGGCCCCGGCCGGATACCGGCCCCGGCCGGATACCGGCCCACCGGGACTTCCTCGCGCTGCGCGTCCCGATCCGGGTGGCCCCGCGCCGCACCTATGTCTCCGGCGGCCTGGCGCTCCTGATCGTCGACTGGGTGGTGGAGGGCAGGGCGGCGGACGGCGGACAGGTCCGGATCGCGGGCACGGCGACGGACGTCGCCCGCCGGGGCTCCGACGGGTTCTGGCGTTACGTCATCGACAACCCGTTCGGCACGGCGGTGGACGGCCCCGCGGAGGTGGGCCCGGCGGACTCGGCCGCCGGACCCACCTGACCTGCCGGGGTACCGGAGCGGGTCAGTCGGCGATGGGCAGGTAGACCCGGTTGCCGGCGGCCGCGAACTCCTTCGACTTCTCGGCCATGCCCTCCTCGATCTCCTCCTGCGATCCGCCGTGCTGACGGCGGATGTCCTGGGAGATCTTCATCGAGCAGAACTTCGGCCCGCACATCGAGCAGAAGTGCGCCGTCTTCGCGGGCTCGGCGGGCAGCGTCTCGTCGTGGAACTCCCGGGCCGTGTCCGGGTCGAGGGCCAGATTGAACTGGTCCTCCCACCGGAACTCGAACCGCGCGTCGGAGAGCGCGTCGTCCCACTCCTGCGCGCCCGGGTGCCCCTTGGCCAGGTCGGCCGCGTGGGCGGCGATCTTGTAGGTGATCACGCCCGTCTTCACGTCGTCCCGGTTGGGCAGCCCCAGGTGCTCCTTGGGCGTGACGTAGCAGAGCATCGCCGTGCCCCACCAGGCGATCATCGCGGCGCCGATGCCGGAGGTGATGTGGTCGTACGCCGGGGCGACGTCCGTGGTCAGCGGGCCGAGTGTGTAGAACGGCGCCTCCTCGCAGATTTCCTGCTGGAGGTCGATGTTCTCCTTGATCTTGTGCATCGGGACATGCCCGGGGCCCTCGATCATGGTCTGGACGCCGAACCGCTTGGCGATCGTGTTCAGCTCGCCCAGGGTGCGCAGCTCGGCGAACTGCGCCTCGTCGTTGGCGTCCGCGATCGACCCGGGACGCAGCCCGTCGCCCAGCGAGTAGGTGACGTCGTAGGTCGCGAGGATCTCGCAGAGCTCCTCGAAGTGCTCGTAGAGGAACGACTCCTTGTGGTGCGCCAGACACCAGGCCGCCATGATCGAGCCGCCGCGCGAGACGATGCCGGTCTTGCGACGGGCCGTCAGCGGGACGTACGGCAGGCGCACGCCCGCGTGCACCGTCATGTAGTCCACGCCCTGCTCGGCCTGCTCGATGACGGTGTCCTTGTAGATCTCCCAGGTCAGCTCCTCGGCCCGGCCGTCGACCTTCTCCAGGGCCTGGTAGAGCGGGACGGTGCCGATCGGCACGGGGGAGTTGCGCAGCACCCATTCGCGGGTGGTGTGGATGTTGCGGCCGGTGGACAGGTCCATGACCGTGTCGGCGCCCCACTTGGTCGCCCAGGTCATCTTGTCCACCTCCTCCTCGATGGAGGAAGTGACGGCCGAGTTGCCGATGTTGGCGTTGACCTTCACCAGGAACCGCTTGCCGATGATCATCGGCTCGATCTCGGGGTGGTTCACGTTGGCCGGCAGCACGGCCCGGCCCGCCGCGATCTCCTCACGGACGACCTCGGCCTCGACGTTCTCCCGGATCGCCACGTACTCCATCTCCGGGGTGATCTCCCCCCGCCGGGCGTACGCGAGCTGAGTGACGGGACGTCCGTCGCGGCTGCGGCGCGGCTGGCGCGGACGGCCGGGGAACACGGCGTCGAGGTTGCGCAGTCCGCCGCGCGGCGAAGTGTGCTTGAGCCCGTCGTCCTCGGGGCGGACCGGACGGCCCGCGTACTCCGCGGTGTCACCGCGGGCGATGATCCAGTTCTCCCGCAGGGGCGCGAGGCCCCGGCGGACATCGGTGTCGATTCCGGGATCGGTGTACGGCCCCGACGTGTCGTACAGCGTCACGTCCTTGCCGTTGGTGAGGTGCACCTGTCGGACCGGCACCCGGAGGTCCGGGCGCGAGCCCTGGACGTACCCCTTGTGCCAGCCGATGGACTTCCCGGCCTCGTCGTTCGGAACCGTGCCGTTCGGCGTTCCGTCGTTCTGTTTCGAGGCAGGCGTGCGTGCGTCCGCTGTGGTCATGAGACCTACTCCCTACGCCGGCATTACCCGGTAACAGGTTCGGCGGTCGGCGCAGCGTGTCCCGTACGGATGTACGGCGGTCAGCGCCCTCTCAGCCCGGTGCTCCGAGCTCCCGCGTGTGCAAAGGTGCCTCCACGCTAGCGTCCTTTCCGGCGAGCTGACCAGAGGGCCCTCCCGTTCTTGCGATGATCGCCCCGTGACCTCCCCCCAAAGCGACCCCGCGCCCCAGCCGCCCCAGGGCCACTCACACGGCCACACGCACAGCCACGGACCCGCCGCTCCCGTCTCCAAGCATCTGCGCAAGGTCATCGCCGCTGTGGTGATCCCGTTCGCCACGGCGGTCGTCGTCGGCCTGATCGCGTTCTGGCCCGGCGGCGTGCCCGACCACGAGCGCACCGGCGTCGGATTCGACCGGCAGACCCAGGACGGCAAGGTCGTCCAGGTCGTCAAGGTCGACTGCGCGGACGTCAACGCCGCGCAGGTGCCTCCGACCGGGGACACCTCCACGCCCTCGGGCCGGGAGGCCGTCAACGAGCAGGAGGGGGAGTGCGCGAAGGCCACCATCGAGGTGACCAGCGGCGACGAGAAGGGCCGCAGGTTCGTCGAGGTGGTCCAGCCGGACGCGCCCCGGCAACTGAAAGAGGGTCAGGGCGTGGTCGTGGCGTACGCGCCCGACGCGCCGCGCGACCTCCAGTACTCCGTGACCGACGTGGACCGGAAGTTCCCGATGGCGCTGCTGGCCGGGATCTTCGCGCTGGCGGTGGTCCTGGTGGGCAGGCTCCGCGGAGTGATGGCGCTGGTGGCGCTGGCCGTGTCGTTCGCCGTACTGACCCTGTTCATCCTGCCGGCGATCCTTCAGGGATCGAATCCGCTGGTCGTGGCGGTGATCGGGGCCAGCGCGATCATGCTGGCGGCGCTCTATCTCTGTCACGGGGTGACGGCCCGTACATCGGTCGCGGTCGTCGGCACGCTGATCTCGCTGCTGCTGATCGGGCTGCTGGGCTCCCTGTTCATCGGCTGGGCGAGCCTCAGCGGCAACACCGACGACAACACCGGCCTGATCCACGGCCTCTACCCGGACATCGACATGAGCGGTCTGCTGCTGGCCGGCATCATCATCGGTTCGCTCGGGGTGCTCGACGATGTGACGGTCACCCAGACCTCCGCCGTCTGGGAACTGCACCAGGCGGACCCGGAGATGGGTTGGAAAGGGCTGTACCGGGCAGGTATCCGCATCGGGAGGGACCACATCGCCTCGGTGGTCAACACCCTGGTGCTGGCGTACGCGGGCGCGGCGCTCCCGCTGCTGCTGCTCTTCTCCATCGCCCAGAGCAGTGTGGGAACGGTGGCCAACAGCGAGCTGGTCGCCGAGGAGATCGTCCGCACGCTGGTCGGGTCGATCGGCCTGGTCGCCTCGGTGCCGGTGACCACGGTGCTCGCCGCGCTGGTCGTCTCCGCGGACCGCCCGGGGTCCGGCGGCGCACAGACGGCTACGGCCGCGCCCGCGCGGAGCGGCCGGGGCCGTCGGCGCAAGAAGTGATGACGGACCGGCGGCACAGGACGGGATGACGGACCGTCGGCTGTACCCACCCGGTCAGCCGGCGTTCTGCTCCTCGGCGAGGATGCGGCCGAGCGCGTCCTCGAGGTTCCCGTCGAAGTCACCCTGCGTGTGCTCCTGACCGAGCGGCACGAGCTTGTCCGTCCGGTCGAGAAACGCCACCAGTGGCGCCGTCCCCGCCCGGAACAGCGCACGGTCCGCGCCGACCTGGAGCCGGATGTGCACATCGCCGAGGCCCTCGGGCTCGGTCGGACCGATGTGCACATCGCCGTCGCCGCTCGGGCTGTTGAGCCCGTCCAGCAGCAGTTCGCGGCCGAACGCCCAGGTCACAGGGGCATCGCCGGGCAGGTGGAACGTCATCCGGATGGCGTACGGATCGCCGACCTCGTACCGGAGCTCCACCGGAATACGGAACGAGAGCTCCTCGGAGACGAGGAAGCTCATCATGACCTCTGCTTGAACCGACTCGCGCATCGTTCAACCCCGCAGTAGATGAAACTGGCCAGGAATGATCCCCCATGGCCCTATTGACGCCATCGTGGTGCACGCGATAGCAGATCACAAGGAGTGATTTTTCAGATACTGATAGAGAACACGAACGAACGCAAGAGGCTGGCGACTTCGCCACGTAGCTGTTCGACTGCGGGCAGCAACCGATCTTCCCGGTCCAGGGGTACGGAAATGGCCATCGCCGCAATGGTGGCACCGGCCGTGACGGGAATCGCGGCGCACACGGTCCCCAGTGCGTACTCCTGGCGTTCGATGACCGGTTCACCTCGTCGGAGGGTGCGCAGGCGTTCCAGAAGTGTGGCGCGATCTCGCACTGAGTAACGGGTGAGAGGGCGCACGGGGTGCCGGTCGAGGTGGTCCTCGCGGGCCCGCTCGTCGAGTTGGGCGAGCAGACACTGGCCGATGGCGTGCGCGTGGGCGGTCTCCCGGAACGAGGCCCACTCCTCCACCGCCGGGGTGTCGGGGGCGTCCGCGACCGCGATGAGCTCGATCTCGCCGTCGCAGTAGACGGCGCAGTACACCGGAGCGCCGATGACGTCGCGCCAGTGGCCGAGGGAGTCGGCGACGGACGCGGGGCGCGGGCGGCTCCTGACGCCGGGGGCGGCGGTCAGGTTCTCGGCGGCCGCGCCGAAGTGGAAGACACCGTTCTCGCGGCGGAGATAGCCCTCATGGGTGAGGGTCCGCAGCAGGTGGTAGGCGGTCGGCAGCGGAAGCCCCGCCTCACGTGCCAGCTGCTTGGCGGGAGCCCCGTCCCGATGGGCGCCCACAGCCTCCAGCAGCCTCAACGCCCGTTGAACCGAACCGATCAACGTCGGGACAGCGGTGCTCGATGCCGTGGTCAAAGGTCACCCCCAGGCATGGTGACGGGCCGTCGGCCCTCCTGTGGGGGCCGCCCCCACAGGCCTGCCGCGATCCTGAGGACCGGAGGGGACCGGAGATCCGGTGACCCGTGACCGGCGAGGACCGGTCCGGGCGCCGGCGATCGGAGGCCAACGACCGGACTGTCGTACCCAGGACCGATCAGGCGATCGATGTGGTGACGGAAGGTCACATTCCGGATGGCGGCAGCGTTTCGCCACTGTATCGGCCGCTTGCGGCAGACGGGTGGTTTCCTCCGGGACTTAGCTCTGCTGGGCTAATCCGCCCGGGACGCTGACCGCGCCCTCGTCCTTCGGGACCGGGCCGGACGGAGCGGGCCTGGTCGGACGGAACAGGCCGGCCCCCGCGCCGGCCCGGGATCCGTGTTCTACCAGTCACCGCGCGAGGACGACGACATGAACTTGCGGACGACGAAGATCAGACCGCCGACCACGACGACGAAGACCAGCAGCTTGAAGAGCAGGCTGATCACGAAGCCGACCACGCTGGCGATCAGACCGCCGAACACGAAGATCGCAATGACGGGCACCGCGATCCACTTCACCCACCAGGGCATTCCCGCGAATATCTCCCGCACGGCCATCGCCTCTACCTCGTCTCTGTGAAGTCCTTGCCTCGATGCTAAAGGCGCGAGGGCCCCCGATGGGCGGCCGGCAGCCCTTGAAGACCCCTGATCCAGCCCCTAGGGATCCCCGAGAACGGGAGCCCGGGGCCGGCGGCCTCAGCCCTCCGGCGGCGAGAAGACGACCATGACCCTCAGGTCCTCGGTGATGTGGTGGAACTTGTGGGCCACACCCGCGGGCACATAGACGACGCTTCCCCTGCCGACCTGCGTCGTCTCCATCCCCACCGTGATCGCCGCCCGCCCGCTGACGACGAAGTAGACCTCGTCCTGCTGGTGGGGCTGCTGCGGATCGAGCTCGCCCGCGTCCAAGGCGTACAGGCCGACGGACATATTGCGCTCCCGCACGAACTGCAGGTAGGCGCCGTCGTTGGCGGCGCGCTCCGCCTCCAGCTCGTCCAGTCTGAATGCCTTCATGGTCCGTCCCGCCCCTTGTGCCCACGCTGTCGGCTGTACCCGTGCTGCCGGTGTCCACCACCGATCATGTCTGCCACGATCAGACACATGAAGAATTTCGTAGTCAAGACGATCGCCAACGCGGGTGCGCTGGCCGTTGCCATCTGGCTGATCGGCAACATCACGCTGGAGGGCGGCAGCACCGGCCGCAAGGTCCTCACCCTGATACTCGTCGCGCTGATCTTCGGCCTGGTGAACTTCCTGGTGAAGCCGGTGGTCCAGCTGCTGACGTTCCCCTTGTTCATCCTGACGCTGGGGTTGATCACGCTGGTGGTCAACGCCCTGATGCTGATGCTGACCTCCTGGCTGGCCGGCGTGTTCGACCTCAGCTTCCACGTCGACGGATTCTGGACGGCGGTGCTCGGCGGACTGATCATCTCGGTCGTGTCCTGGGCGCTCAACGTCGTCCTGCCCGACGAGGACTGATACCGGTACCGGGATCTGGCGGAGGGCCGCTCCGGGGCCTCTGAGAGAGTGCGGAGGACACCGGTCCACCACCGGATCCACCACCGGATCCACCACCCGGGGAAAGCAGTGAAGGAGCAGCATGAGCACCATGGGCGACGGAACGCGTGCGGTACGCGCCGGGCTTCCTGAACCGGAGCAGTTCGGGCCGACCCTGCCCGGCCCGGTCTTCGCCGCGCACTTCCACCTCTCCGGCGAGCCGGTGGGCCCGTACACCTACGGCCGGGAGACCAACCCGACCTGGACCCACCTGGAGCGGGCCATCGGCGAGCTGGAGGCTCCCGGCGAGGAGGTGGGCACGACGGTGTTCGCCTCGGGCATGGCGGCGATCACCGCGGTGCTGCTCTCCCAGGTCCGCTCGGGCGACGCCGTCGTCCTGCCCGACGACGGCTACCAGGCGCTGCCGCTCGTACGGGAGCAACTGGCCGCGTACGGGGTCGAGGTCCGGACCGCGCCGACCGGCGGCGATGCCCAGCTGGCCCTGCTGGCCGGGGCGAAGCTGCTGTGGATCGAGAGCCCGTCCAACCCGGGCCTGGACGTCTGCGACATCCCGCGGCTGGTGGCGGCCGCGCACGCGGCGGGCGCCCTGGTCGCCGTCGACAACACCCTGGCCACCCCGATCGGCCAGCGCCCGCTGGAGCTGGGCGCCGATTTCTCGGTCGCCAGCGACACCAAGGGCATGACCGGGCACGGCGACATCCTCCTCGGCCATGTGACCTGCCGCGATCCCCGGCTGACAGCGGACGTACGGCGCTGGCGCAAGGTCGTCGGGGCGATTCCGGGGCCGATGGAGGCCTGGCTCGCGCACCGCTCGCTGGCCACCCTCCAGCTGCGGATCGACCGGCAGTGCACCACCGCGCTCGCCCTCGCCGAAACGCTGGCCAAGCGCGCGGAGGTCACCGGGCTGCGGTATCCGGGCCTGCCCACCGACCCGTCGTACGCCGTCGCGGCACGCCAGATGCGGCGCTTCGGCTCCGTGGTCTCCTTCGAGCTGGCCGACCGGGAGACCGCGGAGCGCTTCCTCTCCGCACTGCGCCTGGTCGACGACGCGACGAGCTTCGGCGGCGTCCGGTCCACCGCGGAGCGCCGGGGCCGCTGGGGCGGCGACGCCGTGGCGGAGGGCTTCATCCGCTTCTCGGTCGGCGCGGAGGACCCCGAGGACCTGCTCGCCGACGTCGAACAGGCGCTGGACACGGCGGTCCGGTAGGCCGGAGGAGTTTCAGACGGGCCTCCACGGGCCACTCTCTTGCCATGACCGAACGTCCTGTGGTCAAGCGCACCGCACGCGCCGTCCTGCTCGACGGCGACGATCTCATCCTGATCAAGCGCACGAAGCCGGGAGTCGATCCGTACTGGCTCACGCCCGGCGGTGGGGTCGAGCCGGAGGATGCCACCGTCGTCGAAGCGCTGCACCGCGAGGTCGACGAGGAGCTCGGCGCCAAGATCGTCGATGTGGTCCCGTGCTTCGTCGACACCGTGGAGCACATCGCGGACGGCGGCGTGACGGGAGTGAAGGTCCAGCACTTCTTCGTCTGCCGGCTGGCGTCGATGGACGTCTCCCTGCGGCACGGACCGGAGATCGACGAGCCCACCGGGGAGTACGAGATCGTCCGGGTGCCGTTCAGCCGGGTCGGGATCGCGGCCGTGCACCTCGTACCGCTGTCCCTGCGGCACTACCTGGACGGCAACATCGAAGGCGTACGGGCGATGCACGCCCCCGACCTGGGCTGACGCCCCCCGCCTCGGGCAAGCGCCCCCGTCCCGGCCGGGGCGCGTACTCCCCGGCCGGTACGCGTGGATACTCCCGGTGCCGGACGACCCGGGGTGTCCGGCTCAGCATCGTGTTTCACGTGAAACCACTCAAGCGCCCCGTACGCCGAGGGGTCCTCGTCGCCCATGTCGCCGTCTCCGTCAGCTGGCTCGGTCTGACCGTCGGTCTGCTGACGCTCGGCCTCACCGCCTTCCTCACCGCAGACCCCGCCACCGCGAGCGCCGCCACCCGGGCCATGAAGGTCTTCGGTGACTGGCTGGTGGTCCCGGTGGCGCTGCTCTCCCTGGTGAGCGGCCTGGTGCTGGCGCTGGGCACTCCGTGGGGTCTGGCCCGGCACCGCTGGGTGTGGACCAAATTCTGGCTGACCCTGATCACGACCGGACTGTCGATCTTCTCCCTGCGCCCCGGCATCGACGCGGCGGTCGCCGACGAGGTGGTGGACATCAACCTCGTGATCGCGCCGTCGGTCGCCACGGCCACCTATCTCTTCATCACCGCGATCTCGGTGCTGAAGCCCTGGGGGCTCACTCGGCGCGGCAGGCGGCTGCGGATCTCGGCCAGTTCCGCGAAATCGGTGGACGCGCCATCTCCCCGTCAGACAGCCTGACCCCATGCACAGCCCATCACCCCGCTCCCTCGTCGACCTGCCGATCCGGCGCCTGAACCGGGGAGATCTGGTCCCCTGCGCCGATCTCTGCGAGGACCGCGGCTGGCCGCGCGACGAGCACCGGTGGGGGCTGCTCCTCTCGGCCGGCACCGGCTACGGGATCGACGCCCCGGACGGCAAGGGTCTGGCCGCAACCTGCCTGACCATGCCGTACGGATCCGACCTCACCGCAGTCGGCATGCTGCTCGTCGCCGAACGCTACGGACGTCAGGGGCTCGCCCGGCGGCTCATGCGGTATGTGATGGACGCGGTGGGGGACAGCCCGCTCGCGCTGTACGCCACCGAGCAGGGACGGCCGCTCTACGAAGGCCTCGGCTTCTCCCCCGTGGGCCGGGCCGAACGCGTCGGTGGCCGTTTCGGCGCTCCCGGCCCCGACGGCTCCCCCTCGGCCTCTTCGTCCCGCGCGTCGGTGACCACCCGCCCGGCCGCGGCGGACGACCTGCAGGCGATGGTCCGGCTCGACCTCCCCGTGTTCGGTACCGACCGGACGCATCTCCTCGCCCGGCTGCCCGCCTTCTCCGACCGGCTCCAGGTCGCCGAGGAGCACGGCGACCTGGTCGGCTACGCGGCGCTCTGGCCGAGCGGGCCCGCCGAGGTGGTCGGGCCGCTGGTCGCACGGGACACCGCCACCGCGCAGGCTCTGGTCTCGGCCCTGGCCGAGACGACGGACCGGCCGCTGCGGGCCGATGTCGACGCCCGGCACAAGGAACTGCTCGGCTGGCTGGCGGAGCACGGTCTCGAGCCCCTCTCCGGGACCACTGTGATGACGTACGGCATCTCCGACCTGCCGGGCGACGCCGCCCGCAGGTTCGCCCCGCTCACCGTCGCGACGGGCTGACACGGAACAGCCGCACCGCCACGAGGGCGGTGCGGCTGATGCGCTGCGGGCTGATGCGCGGTGGCTGATGTCCGGTGCGGGTGCCTTTCGATGTGGCTGTTTTTCGGGGCGGCTGTTCGCGATACCCGGGTCAGTGTCGAGCCGCCGCCACGGCGGCCGGTTCGAGGCTGCTCCCGGCCACGATCCGGCCCTTGCCGGTCTCCCGGCGCTCCAGCAGGCTGGAGAGCACGGCCAGGGCCAGCGCGGACGCCGCGAGCACGGCGCCGACCCAGTTGGGGGCGGTGTAGCCGAGACCGGCCGCGATCACGAGGCCGCCGAGCCAGGCGGAGAGGGCGTTGCCGAGGTTGAAGGCCCCGATGTTGACGGCGGAGGCCAGCGTCGGCGCGCCCGACGCCTGGTCGAGGACCCGCTTCTGCAGCGGCGGCACGGTCGCGAAGCCCAGGGCGCCGATCAGGACGATGCTGACGGCCGCGGCGAACTTGTCGTGGGCGGTCACGGTGAACAGGCCGAGGACCACGGCGAGCGCGCCGAGCGAGACGTACAGCAGGGGCATCAGATGGCGGTCGGCGAGCCTGCCGCCGATCAGGTTGCCGCCCACCATGCCGAGGCCGAAGAGAACCAGCAGCCAGGTGACGGACGAGGCGGAGTAGCCGGCGACCTCGGTCATCATCGGGGTGATGTAGGTGATCGCGGCGAAGACTCCGCCGAAGCCCAGGACGGTCATGGCCATCGCCAGCAGGACCTGGACGTTGCGGAACGCGGCCAGCTCGTGGCGGATGCGCACGCCCTCCGGCCTGGGCTGGTCCGGAACGAGCTTGGCGACGCCGAGCAGGCCCACGACGCCGAGAGCGGCGACGACGAGGAACGTGGTCCGCCAGCCCGCGGTCTGTCCGAGATACGTGCCGAGCGGCACGCCGACGACGTTGGCGACGGTGAGCCCGGTGAACATCATCGCGATGGCCCCGGCCTTCTTCTGCGGGGCGACCAGATCGGCCGCGACCACCGAGCCGATGCCGAAGAACGCACCGTGGGCGAGGGAGGCGATCACCCGTCCGGCGAGCATGACGCCGAAGACGGGGGCGAGCGCGGACACCACGTTGCCCACGATGAACAGCCCCATGAGGAGCATCAGCATGCGCTTACGGGTGACGCGGGTGCCGAGCAGCGTCATCAGCGGGGCGCCGAGGACCACACCGAGCGCGTAGCCGGTCACCAGGAAGCCTGCGGTCGGGATCGAGACCTGGAAGTCACCGGCGACCTCGGGGAGCAACCCCATGATCACGAACTCGGTCGTTCCGATCCCGAATGCCCCGATGGCGAGAGCGAGGAGCGCGAGCGGCATGGGTTCACCTTCTCTGGAGATTGCGTCTGCGCCTTACGAGCGTCCACAATAATTGCAGACGCTGGTTAATTGCAAGCGCGGGCTATTGCAGACGTCCTCTATCCTGGAGTCACGCAGCTCCCGCCCGGAGGAGAGAGACATGACAGCGACCGACCCCGCCCTGACCGCCATCGCCCAGAGCTGGTGCGCGCTCTCGCTGCTCCACGGGAAGATCGAGGCCCGTATCGAGCGGGCCCTCC
This sequence comes from Streptomyces sp. SID14515, assembly GCF_010548505.1. Taxonomy (NCBI): domain Bacteria; kingdom Bacillati; phylum Actinomycetota; class Actinomycetes; order Kitasatosporales; family Streptomycetaceae; genus Streptomyces; species Streptomyces sp. SID14515. The sequence goes on from NZ_JAAGMH010000040.1 coordinate 78,312, forward strand.
AGGCCGGCCACGGGCTGAGCGCACGCGAGTACTCGCTGCTCGACGTATTGAGCCGGCAGCACAACGGCCCCGGCGGGCATCTCCAGATGAAGCAGGTCGCCGACGCCGTCGTCCTCAGCCAGAGCGCCACCACCCGGCTCGTCACCCGGCTCGAGGACCGTGGGCTGCTGACCCGCTATCTGTGCGACACCGACCGTCGAGGCATCTACACCGACGTCACCGAGGCCGGCCTCACGCTGCTGGAGGCCGCCCGGCCGACGAACGACAGCGCCTTGCGGACGGCCCTGGACGAAGCGGCGGAGAACCCGGAGCTCGCTCCTCTGGTCAGGGCGGTCGAGGAGCTGAAGGTTCCGGTCTGACCGACCCCGGTCGACAGGCCGCCCCCCCTGGGATCGCCAGCCTAGGATGCCGATCATGAGTGATCTCGAAATACGCCCCGTCGCCCCGGACGACCTGGCCGCGGTGGTCGCGATGCTCGCCGACGACCCTCTGGGCGCACAGCGCGAGTCCCCGGACGACCTCACCCCGTACCGGGAAGCGCTCCAGCGGCTGGCCGACGACCCGAACCAGCACGTGGTCGTCGCCGTTCGCGAGGACCGGGTCGTCGGCACCCTGCAGCTGACCATCGTCCCGGGGCTGTCCCGCCGTGGCGCGACCCGTTCGATCATCGAGGGCGTCCGCATCCATGGCGACGAGCGCGGCAGCGGCCTCGGCACCCAGCTCATCCAGTGGGCGGTGGACGAATCCCGCCGCCAGAACTGCCAGTTGGTGCAGCTGACCTCGGATGTCACCCGCGAGGACGCACACCGCTTCTACGAGCGGCTCGGCTTCACTGCCAGCCATGTGGGCTTCAAGCTGGCGCTCTGACGAGGGCGGGCCGGTGGGTGTTTCACGTGAAACACCCACCCGCTCCCAGGGGGCGCCCCATCGGCCGAGACCGCTCGGCCACCCCCGGCCCGGAACTCAGCCGCCGAGCCCGCGCCAGCCCTCCGCGTCCACGCCGCCGGGCACGGCCGCCCCGGTCTCGTAGGGCTCCCGGGTGAAGACGAACGAGCCGAGGTCCAGGTGGTCCACCGAGCCGTCGGCCCGGCGTACGACGCGCAGGGTCTCCCCCGCGTAGTAGTCGTTCTGGCCAGTCCAGGTGCCGTCCGACCGGTACCTGAAGGCCGCACCGCGCCCCTTGCCGCCCAGCGGCGTGAGCCGAAGCCCCCGGTCCCCCGTGAGCGTCAGCGTGAACGTGCTGGTGCCCCAGTGCCAGATCCCGGTCAGCGCGAGCAGTTCGTCGTCCACCTCGGGCAGCGGACGCCAGGGGTCCGGGATCCGCGGCTCGGCGTCGACGACGATCCCCAGCAGTTCGGCGGCCACCGTCGCCGCGGGCAGTCCGGAGGTGGCGTTCGCGAGGACGACCGCCGCCACATCCTCCTCCGCGCAGACCCAGAGGCCGGCGACGAACCCGGGAAGCGAGCCCGAATGCCCGAAGAGCACGCGCCCTTCGCCCCCGACGATCTGGAGCCCGAGACCGTACCCACTGCCGCCCGTCTCGACCGGCGCGGCAGGCGTGCGCATCTCCTGCACGGAGGAGGCCGACAGGACCCGGTCGTCGCCCTCGGTCAGGAAGGCGGCGAACCGCAGCAGATCCGCCGTGGTGGACCAGAGCTGCCCGGCGGGCGCCATGATCCCGAGGTCCTCCGAGGGCTCGCTCAGCATGACGTCGGCCCAGGGATGGACGGCCCAGCCGCCCGCGTGCGGCGCCACCGGCCCGGCCGTCGTCCGGCGCATACCCAGCGGTTCCAGGATCTCGCGGCGCAGCGCCTCCTCCCAGGAGACCCCGCGTACCGCTTCGACCAGCGAACCGAGCAGGGTGTAACCCGGGTTGGAGTAGTGGTGGCGATGCCCGGCCGGATGCATCTGCGGCCGCTCGCCCAGCACATCGGCGAGCTCGGGCCGCAGGCTGCCGGGCGTCCGCTCCCACCAGGGCGCGGGCGTCTCGGCGCCCAGCCCCGCGGTGTGCCCCAGCAGCTGATAGACGGTCGCCCCGCCCGCGCCCGTGCCGGGAAGGTGCTTCTCCAGGGGATCGTCCAGATCGATCAGACCCTCGTCCCGCAGCCGCAGAACCAGAACGGCCGTGAACGTCTTGGTGATCGACCCGATCCGGTACTGCGTATCGGCGTCGGGAGCATGCCCCTCGACGCACGTACGCGCCCCGCTCCAGGCCGTACGCCCCTGTCGCCGCACCGCGGCCACGAGGGACGGCGCTCGGCCGTCCCGCTGTGCGACGGCGATGCGGTGCAACAGGGCACGCCGGGTGGTGGGAAGCAGCTCTTCGTCGATGGAAGTCATGGTCCAACCCCTACCTGACGGCCCGCCCCTTGACGAACCCTTTTCCACGGAGTCGAGCCTTCCGCGCCATGGACGCCCGGCGAGCACACGGGTGGGCGTCCGGCGCGTTCACAGGGCGCCGAGAAACCCTCCGACAGCCTCGGCGAATTCCACCGGCACGGTCTCATGGACGCTGTGCCCGGCCGGAAGCTCCACGAGCCGGGTACGAGGACGCCGTGCCGCCATGCTCCTCGCGTGCTCGGCGCTCAGGACCGTGCTGCGGCCGCCGCGGACGAGCAGGGCCGGGCAGTCGCCGGCCAGCCAGTCGTCCCAGTGGTCACCGTTGAGGAGCCGCTGCGAGGCGTTCATGTCCCGCGGGTCGAAGGCCAGACCCCAGCCGTCCGGATACTCGCGCACGGCGTCCACGAGGTACGACGCCGACGGCCCGAGCCCGTGCAGCAGCCCGGAGCGTGTCGACGCGCGGTGCGGCCAGGACAGGGCGAAGGACAGGTCGTCGTCGACCTGGGCGCCGATGTCCTCGACGATCAGGGCGTCCACCAGGCCCGGGCGCCGGGCCGCCAGCTGGTAGGCGTTGACGCCCCCGAGGGAGTGGCCGAGCACGACCGCGCCGCCGATCCCCAGGTGCTCCAGCACGGCCGCGGCGTCTTCGACATAGCCGGTGCGGGAGTAGTCGGCGGACCGGTCGGAATGGCCGTGCCCCCGCTGGTCGAGCGCGACGACCCGCCAGGCGTCGCCCAGTTCACCGGCGAGACGCGTGAACGTACGCCCCTCCCCGAAGTGCCCGTGCAGAGCCAGCAGCGGACGGCCCGGACCACCGAAGTCGAGAAAGGAAAGCCGCCGCCCGGACACGTACATCGCGCCGCGTTCGGGCTCGGGCGGGGTTCTCGTCGTCATGGCCGCCAGTATGAGCGCTCCTTGACGCGAGGTCAGGAGGCCTCGGTGCGGTGGTCCACCGTGCCACGTGCGGGCGTCGACCTGAACCGACAGTCGGCTCCACTAACGTCATCCCGACAGACATGCGCACCACGGACGTCAGCCCGACGAACTCCCAGGAAGGAAGATCCTCCATTCCCACCAAGACCGTGCAGATCCCCACCGCGGACGGCCTGGCCGACGCCTTCGCCGCCCACCCCGACCACGGCGGGCGGCATCCGGGGGTCCTGATGTACGCGGACGCCTTCGGCATCCGGCCCGCACTGCGGGAGATGGCCCACGAACTGGCCGGCCACGGGTACTACGTGCTCGTCCCCAACTTCTTCTACCGGAACGGGCCGACACCGGTCGTCGACCTTCCCGAACACATCGGAGAGGAGGACCGGCCCGCGCTCATCGGCCGGCTGATGCCCCTGATCCAGGCGCACACCACCGAACGCGTCCAGCGCGACGCCGACGCCTACCTCGGTTTCCTCTCGGCTCAGCCCGAAGTGCAGGCCGGACCGGTCGCGGTGACCGGCTACTGCATCGGCGGCCTCCTGGCGACCCGCACCGCCGTGGCCCATCCCGGACAGGTGGCCGCCGTCGCCGCGTTCCACGCCCCCGTCGCCGCCGACGGGCCCGACAGCCTGCGCCGTCTCACCGCCGAGGTCCACTTCGGCCACGCCGCGACGGACATCACCCCCGAGGCGCTCGGCGAGCTCAACCGGTCCCTGGACGCCGCGGGGATCGACTACACCTCCGAGATCTACCCGGACACCGTCCACGGCTTCACCATGTCCGACACCGATGCCTTCGGCCCGGCCGGACTGCGGCGCCACTGGGACCGTCTGCTGCCCCTGCTCGCCCGCACCCTGGCGCGCGGCTGACGCTCCGGGGGCACGCCCGACCGCAGGCTCCGGCGACGGGCACAGGCGTCCGTCAGGTCTGCGCCATGTCCACGAAGCGGGAGTAGTGCCCCTGGAAGGCCACGGTGATGGTGGCCGTCGGACCGTTACGGTGCTTGCCGACGATGATGTCGGCCTCGCCCGCGCGCGGTGACTCCTTCTCGTACGCGTCCTCGCGGTGGAGCAGGATGACCATGTCGGCGTCCTGCTCGATGGAGCCGGACTCACGCAGGTCGGACACCATCGGCTTCTTGTCCGTGCGCTGCTCGGGGCCACGGTTCAGCTGCGAGAGCGCGATCACCGGGACCTCCAGCTCCTTGGCCAGCAGCTTCAGGTTTCGGGACATGTCCGAGACCTCCTGCTGACGGCTCTCGGACCGCTTCGACCCACCGGCCTGCATCAGCTGCAGATAGTCGATGATCACGAGCTTGATGTCGTTGCGCTGCTTGAGCCGGCGGCACTTCGCGCGGATCTCCATCATCGACAGGTTGGGGGAGTCGTCGATGTAGAGCGGGGCGGCGGAGACCTCGGGCATCCGGCGCGCGAGCCGCGTCCAGTCCTCGTCCGTCATCGTGCCGGACCGCATGTGGTGCAGGGCCACCCGCGCCTCGGCCGACAGCAGACGCATCGCGATCTCGTTGCGGCCCATTTCGAGCGAGAAGATGACGCTGGGCAGGTTGTTCTTGATCGACGCGGCACGCGCGAAGTCCAGCGCCAGCGTGGACTTGCCCATGGCGGGGCGGGCCGCGATGACGATCATCTGGCCGGGGTGCATGCCGTTGGTCAGGGCGTCCAGGTCCGTGAAGCCCGTCGGCACACCGGTCATCTCGCCGCTGCGCGAGCCGATGGCCTCGATCTCGTCGAGCGCGCCCTCCATGATGTCGCCGAGCGGGAGGTAGTCCTCGCTGGTGCGCTGCTCGGTGACCGCGTAGATCTCGGCCTGCGCGGAGTTGACGATCTCGTCGACGTCCCCGTCGGCCGCGTATCCCATCTGCGTGATCTTCGTGCCCGCCTCGACCAGCCGTCGGAGCACCGCCCGCTCGTGGACGATCTCCGCGTAGTACGAGGCGTTGGCCGCGGTGGGGACGGACTGCACCAGGGTGTGCAGATACGGCGCTCCGCCGACCTTGGTGATCTCCCCGCGCTTGACCAGCTCGGCGGCGACGGTGATCGGGTCGGCCGGCTCACCCTTGGCGTAGAGGTCGAGGATCGCCGTGTAGACGGTCTCGTGGGCGGGGCGGTAGAAGTCGTGCCCCTTGATGATCTCCACGACGTCCGCGATGGCGTCCTTGGACAGCAGCATGCCGCCGAGGACCGACTGCTCGGCGTCGAGATCCTGCGGCGGCACCCGCTCGAACCCGGGGGAACCGCCTTCCCAGGCCTCGTCCGAGCCGCGGTCGTGGCGGTCCTCACGCCCCTTGCGGTCCCCGCGACGCTGGCGGGAGACAGGCAGACGGTCCCCGGGACCGGTCTCGGTCCAGGGGTCGTCCAAAGGCTCGGGAATGCTCACCGGGCCGCCTCCTCCCGTCCGCATCGCGGACCTAGCCGTGCCACTCTTTCTTACGGCACGGCACCGACAAACAGGTCGCCCGACTCCACTTCCGGCGCGTCTGGTTCGGTGGATTCCGGTGCCGGAACGGAGTGCGGGCGCCGCACCACGGTAGGCCCCTCCGCACCGTCAGCCAATCTGGTTATCCACAGGGCATGTGGACGACGGACCAGATGCTGTGGAGAACCCCGCCGAACCTGTGCACGGACCGGGGGACAGCACTGTGGACAAACTCATAGCGATATCGGCGTAACCACTCTGACCTGCATCTTCTCCATCCACTGACTGTGGGGGAGAAAAACTTTCGCCCTCATTTCAAGATCACCGCAAACGGCGCGGGAAGGAAGGCCCCGCCGAGCGAGAAGTAAGGGCCAAGGACCGATTGCATCTCTTACCTGTGGAAGATTAGATTGACCCCCATGACCAAGGCCCCCGCGACCTCGAAGAACGGCCGCCGACGACACGACCGCGAGATCATCGCCCTTGCCGTGCCGGCGTTCGGAGCGCTCGTCGCCGAGCCCCTGTTCGTGATGGTCGACAGCGCCGTCGTCGGCCACCTCGGCACCCCGCAACTGGCCGGGCTCGGCATCGCCGCGGCTCTCCTGATGACCGCCGTGAGCATCTTCGTCTTCCTCGCCTACGCGACCACGGCGGCCGTCGCCCGCCGCGTCGGGGCAGGCGATCTGCCCGCCGCCATCCGCCAGGGCATGGACGGCATCTGGCTCGCCCTGCTGCTCGGCGTCGCTGTCGTCGCCCTCGCGGTCCCGACGGCCCCCTGGCTCGTCGACGTCTTCGGCGCGTCCGACACCGCGGCTCCGTACGCCATCACCTACCTGAGGATCTCCATCCTCGGCATCCCGGCCATGCTCGTCGTGCTCGCCGCCACCGGCGTACTGCGCGGCCTCCAGGACACCCGCACCCCGCTGTACGTCGCCATCGGCGGTTTCACGGCGAACGCCGTCCTCAATGTGACCCTCGTCTACGGTGCCGGGCTCGGCATCGCCGGATCCGCGTGGGGCACGGTGATCGCCCAGGTCGGTATGGCCGTCGTCTACCTCGTCGTGGTGGTCCGCGGAGCCCGGAGGCACGGCGCGTCCCTGCGTCCCGACGCGGCCGGCATCAGGGCCAGCGCACGGGCCGGCGTCCCCCTGCTGGTCCGGACCTTGTCTCTGCGCGCCGTCCTGATGATCGCCACCGCCGTCGCCGCCCGGCTCGGTGACGTCGACATCGCCGCGCACCAGATCATCCTCTCCCTCTGGAGCCTGACCGCCTTCGCACTCGACGCCATCGCCATCGCGGGGCAGGCGATCATCGGCCGCTATCTGGGGGCGGACGACGAGAAGGGCGCGCGCGAGGCCTGCCGTCGCATGGTCGAGTGGGGCATCGGTTGCGGCATCGCACTCGGCGTCCTCATCGTGCTCGCCCGCCCTCTGTTCATCCCCCTCTTCACGAGCGACCCCTCGGTGAAGGACACCCTGCTCCCCGCGCTCCTGGTCGTGGCGGTCTCCCAGCCGATCGCCGGAGTGGTCTTCGTCCTGGACGGCGTCCTGATGGGAGCCGGCGACGGACGCTATCTCGCCTGGGCGATGCTGGTGACGCTCGCCGTCTTCGCTCCTGTCGCGCTCCTGGTGCCCACCCTCGGCGGCGGGCTCACCGCGCTCTGGTGGGCGATGACACTGATGATGGCCGTCCGCCTCGTCACGCTCTGGCTGCGTGCTCGATCGGGCCGGTGGATCGTCACCGGCGCTACGCGCTGATCCGCTGATCCGCACACTTCGCGGCACGGGCGGCTTGTTTCACGTGAAACAGGCCGCCCGTTTCACGTGAAACGTCCACGGTGTTTCACGTGAAACACCGTCGCCCCCGGAACACGGCGAAGGGCCGCACCCAACGGGTGCGGCCCTTCACTGACTCAGCTGAGCTCTGCCCTTAGGCAGCAACGACCTCGACGCCGAGCTTCGCTGCGACCTCGGGGTGCAGACGGACGGACACCTGGTGTCCGCCGAGCGTCTTGATCGGCGAGCCGAGCTCGACGCGACGCTTGTCGACGTCGGGACCACCGGCAGCCTTGATCGCCGAAGCGATGTCGGCCGGGGTCACGGAGCCGAAGAGACGGCCGGCGTCGCCGGAGCGAACAGCCAGACGGACCTTCACGCCCTCGAGCTTGGCCTTGATCTCGTTGGCCTGCTCGATCGTCGCGATCTCGTGGATCTTGCGGGCGCGGCGGATCTGCGCCACGTCCTTCTCGCCGCCCTTGGTCCAGCGAATGGCAAAGCCACGCGGAACCAGGTAGTTACGGGCGTACCCGTCCTTGACGTCGACGACGTCGCCGGCGGCACCGAGGCCAGAGACCTCGTGGGTGAGGATGATCTTCATGCTCTTGTCACCCTTCCCTTATCGCGCGGTGGACGTGTAGGGCAGCAGCGCCATCTCACGGCTGTTCTTGACTGCCGTGGCGACGTCACGCTGGTGCTGCGTGCAGTTGCCGGTGACGCGGCGGGCACGGATCTTGCCGCGGTCGGAAATGAACTTCCGCAGCATGTTCGTGTCCTTGTAGTCCACGTACTGGGTCTTGTCCTTGCAGAACGCGCAGACCTTCTTCTTAGGCTTGCGCACAGGCGGCTTCGCCATGGTGTTTCTCCTGTGTGATCAAGAAGTGGGGTACGAGCAGCCCTAGAAGGGAGGCTCGTCCGAGTAGCCGCCGCCAGAGGCACCGCCGGAGCCGGAACCGCCGGAGCTTCCGCCCCAGCCGCCTCCGCCGCCCTGCTGTCCCCCGCCGCCCTGGCCGCCTGCCGGCGCGCCGGTCGCCCACGGGTCGTCGGCGGGTGCACCGCCGCCGCCCTGCTGGCCACCGCCACCGGGACCGCCGCCCCAGTTGCCGCCGCCCTGCTGGCCGCCGCCGTATCCACCCTGACCGCCCTGACCACCGCGACCGGTGGTCTTGGTGACCTTGGCCGTGGCGTTCTTGAGGCTGGGGCCGACTTCCTCGACGTCCAGCTCGTAGACCGTGCGCTTGACGCCCTCACGGTCCTCGTAGGACCGCTGCTTCAGCCGGCCCTGCACGACGACGCGCATGCCTCGCTGGAGCGACTCCGCGACGTTCTCCGCCGCCTGACGCCAGACCGAGCAGGTGAGGAACAGGCCTTCGCCGTCCTTCCACTCATTGGTCTGCCGGTCGAAGATGCGGGGAGTGGACGCGACACGGAACTTCGCGACCGCCGCACCGGACGGGGTGAAGCGCAGCTCGGGGTCGTCGACGAGATTGCCGACGACCGTGATGACGGTCTCGCCTGCCATGGGTGAACCTCTCGGCGGGGATTGCTTCTGGCTGCTTGCTGCTACTCGGACCCGAAAACCGCTGAGCTAGATGCTCAGTGGATCTCGGGACGGAGGACCTTGGTCCGGAGGACCGACTCGTTCAGGTTCATCTGGCGGTCGAGCTCCTTGACGACCGCAGGCTCGGCCTGCAGGTCGATGACCGAGTAGATGCCCTCGGGCTTCTTCTTGATCTCGTAGGCGAGCCGACGACGGCCCCAGGTGTCGACCTTCTCCACCTTTCCGTCGCCCTCACGGACGACGGAGAGGAAGTTCTCGATCAGCGGGGAGACTGCTCGCTCCTCGAGATCGGGGTCGAGGATGACCATCACCTCGTAGTGACGCATGTGGAACCCACCTCCTTTGGACTCAGCGGCCACGGTCGTTCCGTGGCAGGAGGGTCGTGATGCGTGTTGCAACGGTGTTCCCGAGGAGAACACCCGGCACTGACGATCAGCTCCCGAACGATCCCGGAGTGGGGGTTCGGGTAGAGGCTCGCCGTGCTGGCCTGGGCAGACACCGGTGCAGACCGTACAGACTACCTGTAGACCGGCTTCCGGTTGAAATCAGGAGCTCAGAGGGCACAATCGAGACAGACGCGGTGTGAGAGGCGCTACACCCGCCGCAGTGCGGGAGGCCTTGGATCCACCGCCCATCCGTCCGGCCAGGAGGTACTCCATGGCACAGACCATTCGCCCCGCCACCGGCTCGCTCTTCGCGACGGACGGCAAGCCGCACCCGCTCCAGGACACCCTGCTCGCCGTGACCCTCGTGCTGGGCGCTCTCGCCTTCGTGACGGCGATGTTCCATCACCTGCACCTGATCAGCTCGTGGGCCGGGCTGGTCGGCATCCTGACCGGTGGGTACGGGATGTACGTCTCCAGGACCACCGGCGAGCGGTTCGGCCTGGTCATCGGGCTCGGCGCGTCCGCCGTCGGCTTCTTCCTCGGCATGGCCCACGGCGGCCTCTTCGGCGGCGTGATCACCTGACCGGACCACCGGCCGGAGCACGGGCCGGCGCGGGCGCCCAGGGCACCCGCGCCGGTCCGTCGCACGTTCCTGCCCCCGGGGCCAGGCCGGGCGCCCCTCGGTCACAGTAGGCTTCGGCGCGAGAGCCGGAGCCCCTGACCGATGGGGACACACCTGCCGAGGAGCGCCCCGCATGAGCCTGACCCTGAGGACCATCAGCCGAGAGCAGCATCTGGCGTACATCCAGAGCCTGCCCTCGGCCAGTCACTGCCAGGTCCCGGCGTGGGCTGATGTGAAGACCGAATGGCGCTCGGAGAACCTGGGCTGGTTCGACAAGAACGGCGAGATCGTCGGCGCCGGCCTCGTCCTGTACCGCCAGCTGCCCAAGATCAAGCGCTACCTGGCGTACCTCCCCGAGGGCCCGGTCATCAACTGGTACGCACCGAACCTGGACGACTGGCTCCAGCCGATGCTCGCCCACCTCAAGCAGCAGGGCGCCTTCTCCGTGAAGATGGGCCCGCCGGTGGTCATCCGCCGCTGGGACTCGGCGGCCATCAAGTCCGGCATCCAGGACCCGGATGTGAAGCGCCTGCGCGACGTCGAGGCCACCCACATCGAGCCGCGCGCCTTCGAGGTCGCGGACCGGCTGCGGAAGATGGGCTGGCAGCAGGGCGAGGACGGCGGCGCCGGATTCGGTGACGTACAGCCCCGCTACGTCTTCCAGGTGCCGCTGGCCAACCGCTCGCTGGAGGACGTCCTCAAGGGCTTCAACCAGCTGTGGCGCCGCAACATCAAGAAGGCCGACAAGGCCGGCGTCGAGGTCGTCCAGGGCGGCTACGAGGACCTGGCCGAGTGGCAGCGGCTCTACGAGATCACCGCCGTGCGCGACCACTTCCGGCCGCGCCCGCTCTCCTACTTCCAGCGCATGTGGACCGTCCTCAACTCCGAGGACCCCAACCGGATGCGGCTCTACTTCGCCCGCCACAACGGCGTGAACCTCTCCGCCGCCACGATGCTCGTCGTCGGCGGACACGTCTGGTACTCCTACGGCGCCTCCGACAACATCGGGCGCGAGGTCCGGCCGTCGAACGCGATGCAGTGGCGCATGCTGCGCGACAGCTACGCGATGGGCGCGACCGTCTACGACCTGCGCGGGATCAGCGACTCGCTGGACGAGACCGACCACCTCTTCGGCCTGATCCAGTTCAAGGTCGGCACCGGCGGCGAGGCCGTCGAGTACGTCGGCGAGTGGGACTTCCCGCTCAACAAGCTGCTCCACAAGGCGCTCGACATCTATATGTCGCGCCGCTGATCCGCTTCACTGCATACCTGGGCCGGCACCTCTCGGCACCCACCGTTCGTTCCTGATCCACCGCAGCCACCAGAAAGGTTCCGGGCCGCCATGGCGCTCTCCCTCTACGTCGACACCGCGCGCTGGCGGGCGCACCAGAAGTCCGTGATCGACCAGTTCCCCGGTCTCGTACCCGTCTGCAAGGGCAACGGCTACGGCTTCGGCCATGAGCGCCTCGCCGACGAGACGATCCGCTTCGGATCCGACACCCTCGCCGTCGGGACGACCTACGAGGCGGCCCGGATCAAGGACTGGTTCAGCGGCGACCTGCTCGTCCTGACCCCCTTCCGGCGCGGTGAGGAGCCCGTACCGCTGCCGGACCGCGTCATCCGGTCCGTCTCCTCCGTCGACGGGGTGCACGCCCTGGTGGGCGCCCGGGTCGTCATCGAGTGCATGAGCTCGATGAAGCGCCACGGCGTCAAGGAGGAGGAGCTCGGGCAGCTGCACGCGGCGATCGAGGACGTACGTCTCGAAGGCTTCGCCCTGCACCTGCCGCTGGACCGCACCGACGGCTCCGACGCCGTCGAGGAGGTCATCGGCTGGATGGACCGGCTGCGCGCGGCCCGGCTGCCGCTGCACACCATGTTCGTCAGCCATCTGCGCGCCGAGGAGCTGGCCCGGCTCCAGCAGCAGTTCCCGCAGACCCGCTTCCGCGCCCGTATCGGCACCCGGCTCTGGCTCGGCGACCACGAGGCCACCGAGTACCGGGGGGCCGTCCTGGACGTCACCCCCGTCGTCAAGGGCGACCGGTTCGGCTACCGCCAGCAGAAGACCGCGTCCGACGGCTGGCTGGTCGTCGTGGCCGGCGGTACGTCCCACGGGGTCGGCCTGGAGGCGCCCAAGGCGCTGCACGGCGTGATGCCGCGGGCCAAGGGCGTAGCCCGCGCGGGCCTGGCCACGGTCAACCGCAACCTGTCGCCGTTCGTCTGGGCGGGCAAGCAGCGGTGGTTCGCCGAGCCGCCGCACATGCAGGTGTCGATCCTGTTCGTGCCCTCGGACGCCCAGGAGCCCCGGGTCGGTGACGAGCTGGTCGCCCATCTGCGCCACACGACCACCCAGTACGACCGGCTCGTCGACCGCTGAGCCGCCCGGGCGCGGCCCTGAACGGCCGCGCCCGGGCCCCGGCTCAGCCGTCCCGGGTGGGCGTCGCGCCCCACTCCACCTGAGGTCCCGTGACCGTCGGGGCCGTGTGCCCGGACGGTCGGGCCTCGGGCGCCAGCACGAACGTGTCCGGAGCCCCGTCGAGGACTCCGCCCGACGGGTCGTCCGACCCGTCCCTGCGCACCGGGTCCTTCTCCGGCACGAGGATGTCCCGGACGATCAGCGCGCACAGGTAGAGCGTGCCCAGCAGGTGCAGGGCGATCGCGACCTGGTAGCCCTCCTGCGGCAGCCCCTGGTGCTTGTCCCCGCCGCTGGTGTAGGCGAGGTAGAACCAGATCCCGAGGAAGTACATGACCTCGCAGGCCTGCCAGATGAGGAAGTCGCGCCAGCGCGGCCGGGCCAGGACGGCCAGCGGGATCAGCCACAGCACGTACTGCGGTGAGTAGACCTTGTTCGTCAGGATGAACGCGGCCACCACCAGGAACGCCAGCTGGGCGAAGCGCGGGCGGCGGGCCGCGGACAGCGCCAGGCCCGCGATGCCCGCGCAGAACACCACCATCAGGACGACCGACGCGGTGTTGACCGTCTCCACGTCGATGGGCTTGCCGGTGCGCTGGGTGATGATCAGCCAGAACGAGCCGAAGTCGATGGGCCGCTCCTGGCTGAAGGTGTAGAACTTCCGCCACCCCTCGGGCGCGAAGATCATCACCGGCAGGTTCACCACCAGCCAGGCCGCCCCCGCGCCCAGCAGGGCCGTCCCGAACTCGCGCCACCGGCCCGCCCGCCAGCAGAGCACCAGGAGCGGGCCCAGCAGCAGGACCGGATAGAGCTTGGCGGCCGTCGCGAGGCCGATGAGGATGCCGAACGCGAGCACCCGGCCCCGGGACCACATGAGCATCGCCGCGGCCGTCAGGGCGACGGCCAGCAGGTCCCAGTTGATGGTGGCGGTGAGGACGAACGCGGGGGCCAGCGCGACCAGGAGGCCGTCCCAGGGGCGGCGGCGGTGCGTACGGACGGTGCACACGGCGATGACGACCGCGCAGATCATCAGCATGCCCGCGTTGACCATCCAGTACATCTGCTCGCGCTGCTGGATGGGGTCGCTGTCGGGCGTCAGCGTCAGCCAGGCCGCCACCTGCATGAACACCCCGGTCAGCACGGGGTACTCCAGGTACTGCATATCGCCGCTCAGCCGGTCGAAGTACGGCACCAGGCCGTCGGCGAACCCGCGTCCCAGAAAGAGGTGCGGAATGTCGGAGTAGCAGGCGTGCGTGTACTGCGAGGTGGCCCCGCGGAACCAGGCCCATTCGTAACAGGGGATCTTCTGCACCATGCCGAGGGCGAACATCCCGATCATGACCAGCGCGACGACGCGCACCGGCGTGAGCGGACCGTCGCCCAGCCGCGCCCAGCGTCCCACCCGGCCGCCGAACAGCTCGCTGCCGGCCGCCGCGACCTCGTCCTGATCGGTGGGCCGCACGACGGGCCGCTCCTGGTGCACGCTCGTGTCTTCTGCGCTGGGGCTTGGCATGCCGCACATCCTGCCGTACGGGGCTGTGCCCGGGGCAAGGACCGCCCGGGGACACGGCGGGAGCGCCGGGACGCCGTGTGCCGCCGGGAACGCGGCGAGGGCCGCCGCACCCGGATGGGTGCGGCGGCCCTCGTCACTGTGCTCAGCCGGTCCGGCTATCCGGAGGTGCCCCAGATCGAGCCGGTTCCGCCCGGGTTGCCGTTGGCTCCCTGGGCGCCGCCGTTGTCGCTGCCGTCGGTAGCTCCGGAGTTGTCGCCCCCGCCGTCGGCTCCGGTGTTGTCGCCGCCACCGTCGGCTCCGGCGTTCTGGCCTCCGCCGTCCGCCCCGCCGTTCTGGCCTCCGCCGTTGGTCTCCTCGCAGTTCGGGTCGAAGAAGCCGCAGGACTTGGTCGGCGTCGGAGTCGGGCTCGGGGTGGTCTGCGTGGGCGTCGGGGTCGGGCTCGGATCCTCCGATGCCGTCTCCGAAGGCGTGGGACTGGGCGTCGGACTGGGGCTGACCGCGCCACCGCCCCACACCACATCGCCCGGGTCCTGCGGTTCCGGGAAGGGGATGGCCTTCTTGCCCTTCATCGCCGCGGTCATGTAGTCGTGCCAGATGGAGGCCGGGAACGAGTTTCCGTGGATCTTCGCCTCGCCACCGGTGCCGAACATCTTCAAGAACTCGCGGGTGGCGTTCGTCTCGTCGTCGTCGTACCGGAACATGCTGATGGCGGTCGAGACCTGCGGGGTGTACCCGACGAACCAGGCGGACCGGTTGCCGTCGGTCGTACCGGTCTTGCCCGCGGCCTCACGGCCCTCCAGGCGGGCGGGCTGGCCCGTCCCGTTCTCCACGACGTTCTTCAGCACGTCCGTGATGTTGTCGGCGATGAGCGGGGTGAAAGCGCGCTTGGTCTTCTTCTGGTGCTTGAAGACGGTCACGCCGCCCTTCTTGACCTCGGTCACCGAGTACGTGTCGTTCTGCTGGCCGCTGGTGGCGAAGGTGGCGTAGGAGCCGGCCATGCGGATGGCGCTGGGCGAGGAGGTGCCGATGGAGAACGAGGGAACGGTCGCGTCGGCCATGAAGGTGTCGTCCTTCAGACCGGAGGCGACGGCGACGTCCTTGACCTTGTCCGTTCCGACGTCCATGCCGAGCTGCACGAACGGGGAGTTGGCGGACTTCTCCATGGCCGTCCGCAGGTCGATGTCACCGTAGCTCTCGTCGCCGTCGTTGGTCTGACGCCACTCCTCGTCGTCCTGGTTCAGCCAGATCTTGCCCGTGTAGTCCTTGATCCGCAGCCTGTTGTCGCCGTTGTAGATGCTCTTCGGCGAGACCTGGGTGCGCTGGGATTCGCTCTGTTCCTTCCCACCGGACGGGTCGCGCACGCCGTACTGCATGGCCGCCGCCAGCACGAAGGGCTTGAAGGTCGATCCGACCTGGGCGCCGGTGGCGTCGGCGTTGTTCGTGAAGTGCGTGGTGGCGTCCTGGCCGCCGTACGTGGCGATGATGGCGCCGGTCTTCGCGTCCACGGAGGCACCGCCGAACTCGACGTGCGTGTCCGTCTTGGGGCGCTCCTTGGGCCGGATCTTGGCCTTGTAGACCTTGTTCACCGCTGCTTCGAGGTCCTGCACCCGCTTCTTCTGGAAGGTGGTGTGGATCTCGTAGCCGCCCAGTTCGAGCTGCTTGGCGTCGATGCCCTGGTCGTTGTTGGCGAGGAAGTACTTCTTCGCGAGCTCCACCAGATAGCCGGTCTGTCCGCCCAGCTTGGCGTCCTTCTTCGGCGGCAGCGGCATGGGGAACTTCGTGAACTTGGCGCGGTCCTCCGCCGACATGCGCCCGTCCTTGACCTGCTCGTCGAGAATCCACTCCCAACGTTCCTTGGCCCGCGTGGTGTTCTTCTTCTTGGTCGCGTTGACCTTGTCGATGTCGGTCGCGCCGGCCGGGTCGTAGTAGCTCGCGCCCTTGAGCAGGGTGGCCAGGAACGCGCACTCGCTCGCGTCCAGCTGGTTGGCGTCCTTGTTGTAGTACGTGCGGGCCGCTGCCTGCAGACCGGAGGCCCCACGTCCGTAGTAGGAGACGTTCAGGTAGCCCGCCATCACGTCTTCCTTGTCCTCCTCACCGGCGACCTTGAGCGTGATGAAGAGTTCCTGGAACTTCCGCTTCAGCGTCTGGTCCTGGGTGAGCATGGAGTTCTTGACGTACTGCTGGGTGATGGTCGACCCGCCCTGGGTCTCACCACCCGTGGCCATGTTGTACAGCGCGCGCCCTATACCCATCGGGTCGATGCCGCGGTCAGTCTCGAAGCTCTTGTTCTCGGCGGAGATCACGGCGTTGCGCATCGCGACCGGGATCTGCTCGTACTTGAGCTCCTGGCGGTTCACCGCACCACCGGTCGCCACCATCTGCGTGCCGTCGGCCCAGTAGTAGACGTTGTTCTGCGCCTTGGCGGTCTTGTTGATGTCCGGTGGAACCACCCAGGCGTAGGCGATGCCGCCAATGCCCATCAGCACACCGAGGAACCCGAGACAGAGCCCCGACACCAGCTTCCACGAGGGCACCCAGCGGCGGAACCCGTACTTGCCGTAGCGCGGGTAGTCGATGAACCTCTTCTTGCCGGGTCCACCGTTGTCACGCCCCCGGCCCCCCGGTCCGTCCGCACCTCCGCCACCGCGTCGCCGGCCGCCACCGCCGCCCGCGCCGGAGCCCCCGGCGTCGGCACCACGGCGTCGGCCGCCACGCTGGGCCGCGCGGCGGGCCTCGGCGCGACTGCCGTACTGGCGCTCCTCACCGCCCTGCGACTCGTAAGGCGATTCGGAAGGTGATGCCGAAGTGGCTCTGCGTGACGGGACTGCTCGGCGTCCGGTCGACTGCTGGGCGGCTCGTCTGGCCGCGGCACGCCCGCCACCTTGTGGCTGAGGCGTTTTGCGACGGTGCTCGCTCATGGAACGACTACTCCTCGGGCAGGCGAGAGCGCCTGGAAGCGGCAGTTGAGATCCGGTCCCCCCGAATTACGGACAAGCCACTGCGGAAGGCTCATCCGCAGCGCATCCGGCAGTCCGCGAAGACTGACGCGCGAGAGCGCCTCGCGGTTCCCGGTGGTCTGCATGCCGCACAGACTACGCACGGTCAAAACCCGCCTAGGGCCGAACTTCACCCCAAACAACGCAAGTCGAACCCTGGGAATTGTCGATGTGACGCCGTTCACGAAGGTCACCCTTGTCGAACAGGTCGGAGCGATCTATCGTGCTGATGTATCGAGTCGATACATCAGCACGGCATAAGTACGCCGGTGACTCCGGTGGACCGTGCCGACGGAAGCAGCGGGAGAAGGAGGAGGCACCGGTGAGCCGACGCTCCGGCATCCTCGAGTTCGCCGTTCTCGGCCTGCTCCGCGAATCGCCGATGCACGGCTATGAGCTGCGCAAACGCCTCAACACTTCGCTGGGGATCTTCCGTGCGTTCAGCTACGGGACCCTCTACCCCTGCCTCAAGACGCTGGTCGCCAGCGGCTGGTTGATCGAGGAGCCCGCCGGTGACCCGGCGGACACCGCGCCGGTCACCGGGCGCCCGGCCGCTTCCTCCTCCTCGCTGACGGGTCGCCGGGCGAAGATCGTCTACCGGTTGACGGCAGAAGGTAAGGAGCACTTCGAGGAGCTGCTGTCGCACACCGGTCCGGACGCCTGGGAGGACGAGCACTTCGCAGCGCGCTTCGCCTTCTTCGGCCAGACCGAACGCGATGTGCGGATGCGGGTTCTCGAAGGCCGGCGCAGCCGACTGGAGGAGCGCCTGGAGAAGATGCGCGCTTCTCTCGCCCGCACTCGCGAACGACTCGACGACTACACACTTGAGCTGCAGCGACACGGCATGGAGTCCGTGGAGCGCGAAGTGCGCTGGCTGAACGAGCTCATCGAGAGCGAACGGTCGGGACGGGATCGGCGACGATCCTCACCCGACGGCTCCGCTCAGCAGGACACACCTGGAGAGACGGGCGGCCTGCCCCGGCATCGGGACAACACCCCGCCGGATCCGTCCGACGACACCGCCAAGTGAAGTCATCGCACTCCGCGGCGACTTCATCGGAAACACCGATTACACAGGGAGCAACCGGAATGGGTTCGGTTCGCGTAGCCATCGTAGGCGTGGGCAACTGCGCCGCCTCGCTGGTGCAGGGCGTCGAGTACTACAAGGACGCCGATCCGGCCGGCAAGGTGCCCGGTCTGATGCACGTCCAGTTCGGCGATTACCACGTCAGCGACGTCGAGTTCGTCGCCGCCTTCGACGTCGACGCGAAGAAGGTCGGCCTCGACCTCGCGGACGCCATCGGCGCCAGCGAGAACAACACCATCAAGATCGCGGACGTGCCGAACACGGGCGTGACCGTCCAGCGCGGCCACACCCACGACGGTCTCGGCAAGTACTACCGCGAGACGATCGAGGAGTCCGCGGACGCCCCGGTCGACATCGTCCAGGTCCTCAAGGACAAGCAGGTCGACGTTCTCGTCTGCTACCTGCCCGTCGGTTCCGAGGTCGCTGCGAAGTTCTACGCGCAGTGCGCCATCGACGCCAAGGTCGCGTTCGTCAACGCTCTCCCGGTCTTCATCGCCGGCACCAAGGAGTGGGCGGACAAGTTCACCGAGGCCGGTGTCCCGATCGTCGGCGACGACATCAAGTCCCAGGTGGGCGCCACCATCACGCACCGCGTGATGGCGAAGCTCTTCGAGGACCGCGGTGTCATCCTGGACCGCACGATGCAGCTGAACGTCGGCGGCAACATGGACTTCAAGAACATGCTCGAGCGTGAGCGCCTGGAGTCCAAGAAGATCTCGAAGACGCAGGCCGTCACCTCGCAGATCCGTGACCGTGAGCTCGGTGCGGACAACGTCCACATCGGCCCCTCGGACTACGTGGCCTGGCTGGACGACCGCAAGTGGGCTTACGTGCGCCTCGAGGGCCGCGCGTTCGGCGACGTTCCGCTGAACCTGGAGTACAAGCTCGAGGTGTGGGACTCCCCGAACTCGGCCGGTGTCATCATCGACGCCGTCCGCGCGGCGAAGATCGCCAAGGACCGCGGCATCGGTGGCCCGATCCTCTCGGCTTCGAGCTACTTCATGAAGAGCCCGCCGGTGCAGTACTTCGACGACGAGGCCCGCGAGAACGTCGAGAAGTTCATCAACGGCGACGCCGAGCGCTGAACCGGCCTTCTCGGCTGACAGCCACACCGGAGTGCTGAGCGGAGACGCTCACCTCTTCCTGCCGCACGTCGGGGGTCCCCGGGCAATCCGCCCGTGGACCCCCGACGTGTGTGACGCTTGCTCCCATGTCTGTCGCGCGTGATCTGCGCACCCTGCTGCGCCTGCGGAACTTCCGCCGCCTGCTCACCGTGCGGCTCCTGTCCCAGTCCGCCGACGGCGTCTACCAGGTCGCCCTCGCCGCATACGTCGTCTTCTCGCCGGAGAAGCAGACGTCGGCCGCCGCCATCGCCTCCGCGATGGCCGTGCTCCTGCTGCCCTACTCCCTGATCGGCCCCTTCGCGGGGGTGCTGCTGGACCGCTGGCCCCGACGCCAGGTCTTCCTCTACGGAAACCTTCTGCGGGCCGCCCTGGCCTGCTCCACGGCGCTGCTGATCCTCGCCTCGGTGCCCGACTGGCTCTTCTACGCCTCGGCCCTCTGCGTCACCGCCGTCAACCGTTTCGTGCTGGCCGGCCTCTCCGCCGCCCTGCCCCGGGTGGTCGACACCGATCGCCTCGTCGTCGCCAACTCTCTCTCCCCGACCGCCGGCACCCTGGCGGCGACCGCGGGAGGCGGCCTCGCCTTCCTCGTACGACTGCTGGCCGACGAGTCCGACGCGGCGGTCGTGCTGCTGGGGTCGATGCTCTACCTGCTGTCCGCGCTGGCATCCCTGAGCCTGCCCCGCGCCCTGCTGGGACCGGACACCGACGGGAGCCCTCTGCGACTGCGGGCCGCTCTGGCCGTCACCGCACGCGGGCTCGTCGCCGGGCTGCGGCATCTCGCGCAACGGAACCACGCGGCCCGGGCCCTGGCCGCGATGACCGTGATCCGCTTCTGTTACGGCGCCCTCACGGTGATGGTCCTCATGCTGTGCCGCTACGCCTGGTCGGACACCGAGTCCGACGGGCTGGCCCTGCTCGGCCTGGCGGTCGGGGTCTCCGGCGCGGGGTTCTTCGTCGCCGCCGTCCTCACTCCATGGGCGGTGGGGCTGCTCGGTCGGTACGGGTGGATCGTGGGCTGCGCCGGGGCGGCGGCGGTCCTGGTGCCCGCTCTGGGGCTCTCCTTCGCCCCCGTACCGATGCTGATCGCCGCGTTCGTACTCGGCGTCGTGACCCAGGGGTCGAAGATCGCGACCGACACGGTCGTACAGACCTCGGTCGACGATTCCTTCCGCGGCCGGGTCTTCTCGCTCTACGACGTGCTCTTCAACGTCGCGTTCGTGAGCGCCGCGGGGGTGGCGGCGCTGATGCTCCCACCGGACGGCAGATCGGTCTCCGTCGTGGCGGTCGTGTCGGCGCTGTACGCGGTGGTGGCGGTGACGATGTTCCGCTGGCGGCGCACCGATGCCCACCGATAGCCGCTCATGGATGTGCCGAGGGGCGTTGTTTCACGTGAAACAACGCCCCTCGGCACATCCGGCCGGTGATGTTTCACGTGAAACATCACCCCGTCGGACTCAGTCCTGCTGCGCCCACCACTCCTTGAGCGCCGCCACCGCGGCGTCCCGCTCCATGGGCCCGTGCTCCAGGCGCAGCTCCAGCAGGAACCCGTACGCCTTGCCGATCACCGGCCCGGGGCCGACCTCCAGGATCTGCATGATCTCGTTGCCGTCCAGGTCGGGGCGGATCGAGTCGAGCTCCTCCTGCTCCTGCAGCAGGGCGATGCGCTCCTCCAGCCCGTCGTAGGTACGGGAGAGCGCGTTCGCCTTGCGCTTGTTCCGGGTCGTGCAGTCCGACCGGGTCAGCTTGTGGAGACGCTCCAGCAGCGGCCCGGCGTCACGCACGTACCGGCGCACCGCGGAGTCGGTCCACTCGCCGTCGCCGTACCCGTGGAAGCGCAGGTGCAGCTCCACCAGCTTCGACACGTCCTTGACCAGCTCGTTGGAGTACTTGAGCTCGGTCATGCGCTTCTTCGTCATCTTCGCGCCCACCACCTCGTGGTGGTGGAAGGAGACCCTGCCGTCCTTCTCGAAGCGACGGGTCCGCGGCTTGCCGATGTCATGGAGCAGCGCGGCGAGACGGAGTACGAGGTCGGGTCCGTTCTCCTCCAGGGCGATGGCCTGCTCCAGGACGGTCAGCGAGTGCTCGTAGACGTCCTTGTGGCGGTGATGCTCGTCACTCTCCAGGCGCAGCGCGGGAAGCTCGGGCAGCACATGCTCGGCCAGCCCCGTATCGACCAGGAGCCCCAGGCCCTTGCGCGGGTGCTGGGAGAGCAGCAGCTTGTTGAGTTCGTCGCGGACCCGCTCGGCGGAGACGATCTTGATCCGCTCGGCCATCTCCGTCATGGCGGTGACGACGTCGGGGGCGACCTCGAAGTCGAGCTGCGCGGCGAAGCGGGCCGCGCGCAGCATGCGCAGCGGGTCGTCGGAGAAAGACTCCTCGGGCGTGCCCGGAGTGCGCAGCACCCGCTCGGCGAGGTCCTTCAGGCCTCCGTACGGATCGACGAACTCCTTCTGCGGCAGGGCCACAGCCATGGCGTTGACCGTGAAGTCGCGGCGCACGAGGTCGTCCTCGATGGAGTCGCCGTAGGAGACCTCCGGCTTGCGCGAGGTCCGGTCGTACGCCTCCGACCGGTAGGTCGTGACCTCGATCTGGTAACCGTCCTTCTGGGAGCCGACAGTGCCGAAGGCGATCCCGACCTCCCACACCGAGTCGGCCCAGGGGCGGACGATCTTGAGCACATCGTCGGGGCGGGCATCGGTGGTGAAGTCCAAGTCGTTCCCGAGCCTGCCCAGCAGTGCGTCGCGGACCGAGCCGCCGACCAGCGCGAGGCCGAATCCGGCCTCCTGGAATCGACGGGCGAGGTCGTCGGCGACCGGGGACACCCGCAGCAGCTCACTCACCGCGCGGTGCTGCACCTGGCTCAGTGCACTGGCGTTCTCTTCGTTGGCGTTCGGCACAACAGAAAAGGGTACGTGCACGGACCGGTCGCGGCGTCATCGTTTACGGGGACCCTGCGGCGTACCCGCGATCATGTGCGACGGACCCCAGCACTTCGGCCCGCCGCACCTCGTTACCATGCGGGGACGCAGGACCGAACGATCGACAGCATCTGACGACGAAGAGGGACGGGTAGGCGCGTGGCCGAGGCGGCAGACTTCCGGGGGACGCGTCCGTCCCCTGCCCGCCGGTGGCTCCGGCGCACGGCCTCCGCGGTGCTGGGAGCACCGCTGCTGGCCGGTCTCCTGGCCGTTCCGGCCGCCGGTGCCGCCCCGGCCGCCGAGCCCGCCAAGGCGCCCACAGGCTCTCGTACGGTCGATGTGTCCCTGGACACGCTCTCCCCGAGCGTTCCCACGGAGGACGACACCCTGACCGTCTCCGGAACGCTCACCAACAAGGGCAAGGAGACGATCAGCAGCGCCGAGGTCGATCTGCGGGTCGGCCCCCGGCTCTCCGGCCGGGGCGAGGTCGACGACGCCGCCAAGCGCTCCACGTATGTTCCCGGCGCCGACCCGGTCACCGTCGGGGACAAGTACACGGTGAAGTTCCCCAAGCTCGCCAAGGGGATCAGCCAGGACTTCACACTCACCGTGCCCGTCGACAAGCTGGGCCTGGACGACGCGGGCGTCTACCAGCTCGGCGTCTCGGTGTCCGGCCGGACGACCACCACCCCCTACGAGCAGGTGCTGGGCATCGAGCGCTCGTTCCTGCCCTGGCAGCCCGAGGCGAGCGACAGCCGGACGAAGCTCACCTTCCTCTGGCCGCTGATCGCCTCTCCCCACGTCACGGCGGAGACCCGCTCGGACGAGCAGCAGACCCCCGTCTTCACCAACGACGACCTGGCCAAGGAGCTGGCGCCCGGCGGCCGGCTGGAGCAGATGGTGTCCTTGGGCAGCCGGCTCCCCGTGACCTGGGTCGTCGACCCGGACCTCCTGGCGAGCGTCGCGGCGATGGCCGGGAAGTACGAGGTCGAGTCGGGTGACACGACCGTCCCGGGCAAGAACCAGAACGTCGCCAAGGCGTGGCTCACCGCCCTGGAGAAGGTGGTGGAGGACGGCAAGGTGATCGCCCTGCCCTTCGCCGACCCCGACCTGGCCTCCATCGCGCACCGCGGCAAGAACGTCTCCGGAACGCTCAGCCATCTGCAGAACGCCTCCACGGTGGCCACAACCACGGTGGAGACCATCCTCCACGTGAAGCCGTCCACCGACTTCGCCTGGCCCGTGAACGGCGCCGTGGACTCCTCCATCGTCGATGTGGCGACCTCGGCGGGCGCCCACAACGTGATCGCCCGCAGCGACAGCTTCCGGGAGACCGCTGGGCTTCCGTACACGCCGACCTCGGCGCGGCCGATCGGCGGCGGCACCACCGCCGTCGTCGCGGACGCCCGGCTGTCCACCCTGTTCGACGGCGACATGTCGAGGGCGGGCGCCTCCACCCTCGCGGTCCAGAGGTTCCTCGCCCAGACCCTCGCACTGACCGAGCAGGCGCCCGACAACGAGCGCAGCATCGTCGTGGCCCCGCCGCGGATGCCCACCGCCGCGCAGGCCCAGACGATGGCCCGCGCGCTGGAGGGCCTGTCGGGCAACCGCTGGACGCAGCCGCTCGACCTCGTCTCCGCCGCGGAGGTGAAGCCCGACCCGAAGGCCACCGCCAAGGTGCCCCGGGCCGCCGCCTACCCGAAGAAGCTCCGCGCCCAGGAACTGCCCACACAGGCCTTCCAGGACATCCGCACCACCCAGGGCTCGCTCGACAGCTTCGAGACGATCCTGACCCAGCCCGAGCGCGTGGTGACGCCCTTCGGCAACGCCGTCAACCGCTCGATGTCGACGTCCTGGCGCGGCCGGTCCCTGGAGGCGCAGCAGTACCGGGACGCGGTCCGCGACTACCTGCAGAGCCTCACCTCCGAGGTGCAGCTCATCAAGAAGTCCGACGTCACCCTCTCCGGGCGCAGCGCGACGATCCCGGTCACCGTGCAGAACAAGCTGGTGCAGGGCGTGGACCGACTGGTTCTCAAGCTGACCTCGGACAACATCCGGCTCAAGTTCAACGACGACGGCTCCATGGCCGAGCTGCCGGTCAGCATCGCCGGCGGGCACAGCCAGTCGGTGAAGTTCGACACGGCGACCAGCGCCAACGGCCGGGCCCAGGTGACCGCACGGCTGTACACGGAGGACGGCACCCAGTACGGCGAAGAGATGACCTTCACGGTGAAGGTCTCCGAGGTGACGCCCACCGTGCTGCTCGTGATCGCCGGCGGACTGCTGCTGCTGGTGCTGGCGGGCATCAGGATGTACAGCCACCGCAAGCGCGCCGTGGCAAGCGACACGGCGAACGGCAACGGCGACGAACCCGAGCAGCCGAGTGACCCGACTCCGGACACCGGTCCGGAAAGCGGGGCCCCGTCGGGAACGGGTGAGAAAGTGGACCGTTGAGCGATGTCTGTCGTGGCCGGTCGGCCGGGGACGATGAGGTAGGGGTTTCGATGAACGCGCCGTACGACGGTGACCGCGGGCAGGGCGCGGGCGGAGCAGCGTCTCCGGGCGGGCCTCCGGTTCCTCCGGGCGCGGGCCAGGACGGCCCCGTGCCGCCGGACCCGTACCTTCAGCACGCCTACGAGGACGACCCCTACCGGGCACAGGACCTGGCCGCCCAGGACCCGGTGGGCGAGGCCCTCTACGACCGCGCCGCGCACCCGCCGCCGCCTCCCGGCACCTACCAGGAGCCGGCGCCGCTCTACCAGCAGCCGCCCGCCGCCCCGTACGCCCCCGACCCGCGCATCTGGGCCCAGACCCCGCCCCCCGAGCCGGCGGGGCCCTCCCGGCACCTGCCGTACGGGGACCGCCCGGCGACCACGCAGTTCGTCGGCGTCGACGACCTCGTCACCCAGGCATCGGACGACCGGCAGGAGCCGGACGCCTTCGCCCATCTCTTCCGGGACCAGGAAGGATCGGGCAAGCCTCCGGTACCGCCCCAGCCCGAACCGGCTCCCGCCCCCGCGCCCGCCAAGGGCGGCGGCGGCAAGGTCTCCGGGCTCCTCAAGTCCAGCGCGGTCATGGCCGCCGGCACGCTCGTCTCCCGGCTCACCGGCTTCGTCCGGTCCCTGGTGATCACCGCCGCACTCGGCGCCGCGATGCTCGGCGACAGCTTCACCATCGCGTACACCCTGCCGACGATGATCTACATCCTCACCGTCGGCGGCGGCCTGAACTCCGTCTTCGTCCCCCAGCTCGTCCGCGCCATGAAGGACGACGAGGACGGCGGCGAGGCCTTCGCCAACCGGCTCCTGACCCTCGTGATGGTCGCGCTCGGCCTGATCGTCGCCGCCGCGGTCCTCGTGGCGCCGGTGCTGATCCAGCTGATGTCCAACACGATCGCCGACGACGTGGCCGCCAACAGCGTGGCCGTCACCTTCGCCCGGTACTGCCTGCCCACCATCTTCTTCATGGGTGTGCACGTGGTGATGGGTCAGATCCTCAACGCCCGCGGCAAGTTCGGCGCGATGATGTGGACCCCGGTCCTGAACAACATCGTCATGATCATCACGTTCGGGCTGTTCATCTGGGTCTACGGCACCTCCGCCGAATCCCGGATGGGCGTCGACACCATCCCGCCGGAGGGCATCCGGCTGCTCGGCATCGGCACCCTGCTCGGACTCGTCGTCCAGTCCCTGGCGATGATCCCCTACCTCCGCGAGACGGGCTTCCGCTTCCGCCCCCGCTTCGACTGGAAGGGCCACGGGCTCGGCAAGACCGTCAAGCTGGCCAAGTGGACCGTGCTGTTCGTCCTGGCCAACCAGGCGGGCGTCCTGGTCGTCACCCAGCTCGCCACCGCGGCGGGCAAGCTCTCGGGCCGGGACGGCACCGGGTTCCTGGCCTACTCCAACGCCCAGCTGATCTGGGGCATGCCGCAGGCCATCATCACCGTCTCCGTCATGGCCGCGCTGCTGCCCCGCATCTCCCGGGCCGCCCACGACAACGACCCCGGTGCGGTCCGCGACGACATCTCCCAGGGGCTGCGCAACTCGGCCGTCGCCATCGTGCCGGTGGCCTTCACCTTCCTCGCCCTCGGCCTGCCGATGTGCACCCTGCTGTACGCCTCCAGCGGCGCCGAGGCAGCCCGGTCCATGGGCTTCATCCTCATGGCCTTCGCGCTCGGTCTGATCCCGTACTCCGTGCAGTACGTCGTGCTTCGCGGGTTCTACGCCTACGAGGACACCCGGACCCCCTTCTACAACACCGTCATCGTGGCGGCCGTCAACGCCGCCGCCTCCGCGCTCTGTTACGTCGTCCTGCCCGCCCGCTGGGCCGTCGTCGGCATGGCCTTCTCCTACGGTCTGGCCTACGCGGTCGGCGTCGGCGTCGCCTGGCGCCGACTGAGCAACCGGCTGGGCGGCGACCTGGACGGCGCGCACATCGTCCGGACCTACGCCCGCCTCTGCATGGCCGCGGTGCCCGCCGCCCTGGTCGGCGGCGCCGTCGGGTTCGGGATCCTGGAACTCGTCGGCACCGGCGCTCTCGGCTCGCTGGCCGCACTGATCTGCGGCGGCGTCCTCCTCCTGGGCATCTTCTTCGTCGCGGCGAAGAAGATGCGCATCGAAGAGGTCAACGGCCTGGTCGGCATGGTCCGTGGACGGCTCGGACGCTGAATGAGCACCCGCCCGCACAACCATCTCCGCACTCCGCGTGTCGTGCATAGCGCTGGAGTGTGGGCACAATTGGCGTGACTGTGCAGAGCTGGCTGGCATCGCGCAACGGATGGGGAGGCAGGAACGACGGTGGCGGAACGTAGCACGGCCGCCGTCGACGTGGCCGACAACGGCGGCGACGAGCCGCTGACCGCCAAGGCGGACGAGGCCACGACCGACGGGACGGCGCAAGCCGAGGACACCAAGGGCGCGAGCTCCAAGGACACCGAGAACACGGGCGGTGGGCGGGAGCGTTCCGAGGCCGTTCCGGCATCGCCCGACCTGCACAGCGGTCACAAACTCGCCGGGCGCTACCGCCTGGAGGAGTGCGTCACCCGTCTGGACGGGTTCAGCAGCTGGCGCGCGGTCGACGAGAAGCTCCGCCGGGCGGTGGGCGTCCATCTGCTGCCCGCGGACCACCCGCGGGCCCGCTCGGTGCTGGCCGCCGCCCGCTCCTCGGCCCTGCTCGGCGACCCCCGCTTCGTCCAGGTCCTGGACGCCGTCGAGGAGAACGACCTCGTCTACGTGGTCCACGAATGGCTGCCGGACGCCACCGAGCTCACCGCTCTGCTGGCCACCGGACCGATGGAGGCCCACGACGCCTACCAGCTCGTCAGCCAGCTCTCCCAGGCGATGGCCGCCGCCCACCGCGAAGGCCTGTCACATCTGCGCCTCACCCCCGGTGCGGTCCTGCGCAGCTCCACCGGGCAGTACCGCATCCGCGGCCTCGCCGTGAACGCCGCTCTGCGCGGCATCACCGCCGAGCGCCCCCTCCGTACGGACACCGAGGCCATCGGCGCCCTGCTGTACGCCGCGCTGACCCACCGCTGGCCGTACGGGAGCGATGCCCACGGGCTCTCCGGGCTGCCCAAGGGCATGGGACTCATCGCCCCGGACCAGGTCCGGGCCGGCGTCCACCGCGGCCTCTCCGAGCTCGCCATGCGGGCGCTCGCCAACGACGGTGCCACCGCCTCCCGGCAGGAACCGCCCTGCACCACCCCGGACGAGCTGGCCAAGGCCGTCGCGGCCATGCCGCGCATCCTTCCTCCGGAGCCCACGTTCACCGCGCCGCCGGCGTACCAGCGCACGACCTATCAGCAGGGCACGTACGGGCGCCCGTCCTCGCACCCGTCCGCGGTCACCCAGCCCGTCATGCCGGCCCCTCCGGCCCCTCTGCAGAGCCGTACCGGCCGCGTGCTCAAGTGGACCGTCTCGGCGCTCCTCATCGCCGCGCTGGGCCTCGGCAGCTGGCAGCTCGCGGAAGCGCTGCTCGACCGGACCAAGGGCTCCGACGACACCGGCGTCTCCGAGCCGAACGAGGACGACAAGAACAAGGACGACAAGCCCGCGCCGTCCGCCGAACCCCTGGACATCGCGGAAGCCACGGAGTTCATGCCCGACGGCTCCGGCATCAAGCAGCGGGATGTGCCGAACACCATCGACGGAGATCCCGGAACCGCCTGGGTCACCCCGCGGTACGAGACCTTCGCCAACTTCGGCAACCTCCCCCAGCGCAAGCAGGGCAGCGGAATCATCGTCGACCTCGGCAAGGTGCGGGACGTCTCCGGCGTCGACGTGTCCATGTACCGGAAGGGCCAGACGACGACCGTGCTCGCCGCGCCCCCGGATGCCTCGTCCCCGTCCACGACGGCCGACTTCGACCAGCCGATCGTCAAGCAGACCGTCGCGGGCTCGAAGCTGGAAGAGAAGCTCGACAAGCCCGTCCGCACCCGCTACGTCCTGATCCACGTCACGGAGCTCCCGTCGGACGGAACGGGCGGCTACCGGGGCGGCATCAGCGAGATCTCGGTCCTCGGCTGATCCACCACCCCGATACTGTGGGGCGGACCGTTCGCCCACCGAGCGCCCGCGACGCACAGGGTTGCGGCCGTCACACCCGTGACGGCAGGCTTCTCCCCGTCGCACCGCTTCGCCGGGCGCGGCCCGTATACGACATCGGATCCGGTTCGGAGGGGGAGCACGGTGGATTCCGTTCCACCCGAGGCGCCGAGCGACTCGGAGCTGCTCGCCCAGCATGTGGCGGGCGACCCCGACGCCTTCGGTGAACTCGTACGCCGCCACCGCGACCGGCTCTGGGCTGTCGCACTGCGCACCCTGGGGGACAGGGAGGAGGCGGCCGACGCCGTGCAGGACGCCCTGATCTCCGCCTTCCGTGCCGCCCACACCTTCCGCGGCCAGTCCGCCGTCACCACCTGGCTGCACCGGATCACCGTCAACGCCTGCCTCGACCGGGTCCGCAAGGCCGCCTCCCGCAAGACGTCACCGGTGGACGACGCCGAACGCCTCGACCAGCTCCTGGAACCCCACGAATCGGCCGAGGCCCCCGCCGTGCGGCAGGACCTCCACCGCCAGCTCCAGGAAGCCCTGGCCACCCTGCCCGCCGAGCAGCGGGCAGCCCTCGTCCTCGTCGACATGCAGGGCTACCCCGTCGCGGAGGCGGCCAGCATCCTGGAGGTACCGACCGGCACCGTGAAGAGCCGGTGCGCCCGGGGCCGGGCGAGACTGGCCCCTCTGGTCCGCCATCTGCGCGCGGGAACCGGGGGGCAGACCCCCGACGGGGACAAGGACGCCACCGGAAGGAACCGGACGCCCGGAGCATCCGTCCCATCTGCGTCAGGCCCGAGAGACGCAGGAGCAAGCGATCCTGCCGCTACGAAGGGAGGAGGTGGGCGCCCGTGACATCCACGGCCGACACGGCTCAGCACCCGGAGGTCTCCGAGATCTCCGATCTCACCGAGGGGCTGCTCTCCCCTTCCCGTACGGCGGAAGTCCAGCAGCACATCGCGGGCTGCGAGCTCTGCTCGGAGGTACAGGACTCCCTGGAGGAGATCCGCGGGCTGCTCGGAACGATGCCCGCCCCCGAGCCGATGCCCGACGACATCGCCGCCCGCATCGACACGGCCCTCGCGGCGGAGGCCCGCTCCACCGCTCCCGCCGTGGACGAGCCGGTCGTTGTTTCACGTGAAACAACGACCGCCGAAGACACCACACGCGACACCGCGACGCCCGGGCCCGCTTCCGTGGGCGCCGGCGGCACCGCCCCGGACCGCCCCGCAGGCCGGTCCTCGGCTGCCACCGGACCGGGTCGCCGTCCAGCCCGCCGCCGTCGGCGCGCCGTGGTCCTCGGCACCGCGTTCGGTGCGGCGGTCATCGGGATGAGCGTCTTCCTCCTCCAGTCCGTCGCCCCCTCCGGCGATGCCGCCAAGACCTCGGCCGACAGCGGAGTCAGCGCCGCGGACGGTCGCGCACGCACCTACGACGACGGCACGCTCGAAGCCCAGGTGCAGGATCTCCTCGGCGACGAGGCGAGCGCGGAGAGCCCCGGCGTGAAGAAGGTGCCGCCGGGTGCGGACACCAAGTCGACGAGCGAGGCCCTCACCCCCGACACCGAGGCCTCCAACAGCCCCTTCAAGGCCCCTGCCGTCACTGTTCCCCCGTGTGTGCAGCAGGCCACCGGCCGCACCACGCCGGCCCTCGCCCTGGACGAGGGGACGTACAAGGGGGCGGACACCTATCTCGTCGTCCTCCCGCACACGAGCGACCCCTCGCGCGTACAGGCCTACCTCGTGGCCGCCGCCTGCGTGGACGCCGCCCCGGAGTCCACCGGGCAGCTGCTGCTCACCCGCGCCTACAAACGCCCCTGAAGACCGCCCGCGGCCGCCGCGGCACGTTCGGGAATGCAACAGCCGTAGGATCCGTTGGGTGGGGTGAGAGTCGTTGACCGACCCCGTAGGCAGTTAGGCAGTCTGCAGAAACGAGGAAGAAACCCGTGAGCGACGTCCGTAATGTGATCATCATCGGCTCCGGACCGGCCGGGTACACCGCCGCGCTGTACACCGCCCGCGCCTCGCTGAACCCGTTGGTCTTCGAGGGCGCCGTCACGGCCGGCGGTGCGCTGATGAACACCACCGACGTGGAGAACTTCCCCGGCTTCCAGGACGGCATCATGGGCCCCGAGCTCATGGACAACATGCGGGCCCAGGCCGAGCGCTTCGGCGCCGAGCTGATCCCCGACGACGTGATCGCGGTCGACCTCACCGGTGACATCAAGACCGTCACCGACACCGCGGGCACCGTCCACCGCGCCAAGTCCGTCATCGTCACGACCGGCTCCCAGCACCGCAAGCTCGGACTGCCCAACGAGGACGCCCTCTCCGGACGCGGCGTCTCCTGGTGCGCCACCTGCGACGGCTTCTTCTTCAAGGACCACGACATCGCCGTGATCGGTGGTGGCGACACCGCGATGGAGGAGGCGACCTTCCTCTCCCGCTTCGCCAAGTCCGTCACCATCGTCCACCGCCGTGACACCCTGCGTGCCTCCAAGGCCATGCAGGACCGCGCCTTCGCCGACCCGAAGATCAAGTTCGCCTGGGACAGCGAGGTCGCCGAGGTCAAGGGCGACCAGAAGCTCTCCGGTCTGACCCTGCGCAACACCAAGACCGGCGAGACGTCCGAGCTCCCCGTGACCGGGCTGTTCATCGCCGTCGGCCACGACCCGCGCACCGAGCTCTTCAAGGGCCAGCTGGAGCTCGACGACGAGGGCTACCTGAAGGTCGAGGCGCCCTCGACGCGAACCAACCTGGCCGGCGTGTTCGGCGCCGGAGACGTGGTCGACCACACCTACCGTCAGGCCATCACGGCAGCGGGCACCGGCTGCTCCGCCGCCCTGGACGCCGAGCGCTTCCTCGCGGCCCTGGCCGACGCCGAGCCCGCCGAGCCGGAGAAGACCCCGGCCGTCTGAACCTCCGCACCACACCCCACCACCCCGAGAGACTAAGGAGGCCGCCGTGGCCGGCGACCTGAAGCACGTTACGGATGACACCTTCGACGAGGTCGTCCTCAAGAGCGACAAGCCCGTTCTGGTGGACTTCTGGGCAGCCTGGTGCGGCCCGTGCCGCCAGATCGCGCCCTCGCTGGAGGCGATCGCGGCAGAGCACGGCGACCAGATCGAGATCGTCAAGCTCAACATCGACGAGAACCCGGCCACCGCCGCCAAGTACGGCGTGATGTCCATCCCGACCCTGAACGTCTACCAGGGCGGCGAGGTCGCCAAGACCATCGTCGGCGCCAAGCCGAAGGCCGCGATCCTCCGCGACCTCGAAGGCTTCATCAGCGCCTGACCGCACAACAGCGCCTCGGCGCAATGTTTCACGTGAAACGGGCCCACCCCCTCGGGGGTGGGCCCGTTTCGCATGACGGCCGACATCGGACCGGCCTCACAACGGCCGCAACACCGGTTCCTTCTGGACCGCCCCCAGGAGCCGGTCGAGCGCCATCTCCACGTCTTCCTTCCAGGAGAGCGTCGTCCGCAGATCCAGCCTCAGCCGTGGGTACACGGGGTGCGGCCGCACGGTCTTGAAGCCGACCGCCAGCAGATGATCCGCGGGAAGTACGCATGTGGCCTGCTCGGAGCGCGCGTCTCCGAACGCCTCGATCGCCTTGAAGCCCCGGCGCAGCACGTCCTTGGCCACCGTCTGCACCATGACACGGCCCAGCCCCTGGCCCTGGTACTCGGGAATGATCAGCCCGGTGATGAGCTGGACGGCATCCGGGGAGACCGGACTGGTCGGGAAAGCGGTCGAGCGGGGGACGTACGCCGACGGGGCATAGAGCACGAAGCCGACCGGCACGTCGTCCACATAGACCACCCGGCCGCAGGAGCCCCACTCCAGCAGAACCGCGGAGATCCAGGCTTCCTTCTCCAGCTCCGGCTTGCCCGCCTTTACCGCGGCTTCCCCACTGACCGGGTCAAGCTCCCAGAAGACACACGAGCGGCAACGCTCGGGGAGATCCGGAAGGTTGTCCAGGGTGAGTGGTACGAGCCGACGCCCCATGACGGCGATCCCTCATTTCCTTCGCCCGCCGCATCACGTGCGGCTGCCAGCGCGCTCCGTTCATGGAACAGACTGCCGACGAACCCCCCGACGGCGCCCAGGCCCAGCCCGACCGTGACGAGCCGACTGCGGCTCACTCTTCGCAAGGCCTCCGCCCTCCTCTGAGGTAGATCCCCGTGGATGCGCCGTCCCAGAACGCATCGTATCCACCCAGAGGTGATGCGGACACCGAGAGAGAGCAAAGGGCGGGCCGTGTTCCGATGCCTACCGGAACACGGCCCGCCCTTCCGCGGGTCCCGCCGCTCAGCCCTCGTCGTCCTCCTCGGACGTCTCGGCGAGCCGACGCTCCAGCACCCGGCCCTCGCCCGGGGCGAGGCTGCCGAGGATCCGGTCCAGGTCCTCCATCGAGGCGAACTCGACGACGATCTTGCCCTTCTTCTGTCCCAGGTCGACCTTCACCCGGGTCTCGAAGCGGTCCGACAGACGCGTCGCCAGGTCCGTCAGTGCGGGGGACAGACGGCCGCCGGCCCTCGGCCCCTTGGGCTTCGGAGAGCTCGTGGGGCGCGAGCCCATCAGCGTCACGATCTCCTCGACCGCACGCACCGAAAGCCCCTCGGCCACGATGCGGTGGGCCAGCCGGTCCTGCTCCTCGGAGTCGTCCACGGACAGCAGGGCGCGCGCGTGGCCGGCCGAGAGCACGCCCGCGGCGACCCGGCGCTGCACCGGCGGCGAAAGCCGCAGGAGCCTCAGCGTGTTGGTCACCTGCGGACGTGAGCGGCCGATCCGGTCGGCCAGCTGGTCATGGGTGCACTTGAAGTCCTTGAGCAGCTGGTCGTACGCAGCCGCCTCTTCCAGCGGGTTCAGCTGAGCCCGGTGGAGGTTCTCCAGCAGCGCGTCCAGCAGCAGCTTCTCGTCGTCCGTGGCGCGGACGATCGTGGGAATCCGCTCCAGGCCCGCTTCACGGCAGGCCCGCCACCGACGCTCACCCATGATGAGCTCGTAGTTGTCCGGGCCCACCTTCCGGACGACGACCGGCTGGAGAAGGCCGACTTCCTTGATGGAGACGACCAGCTCGGCCAGCGCGTCCTCGTCGAAGACCTCACGGGGCTGGCGCGGGTTCGGGGTGATCTCCCCGATCGGCAGCTCGGCGAAGTACGCGCCGGACGTCCCGGCCTCCTGCTCGGACCGGTCCTCCGGGGCGGACGCCGGCTCAGGCACCACCGGTACGGACGGCAGCGCGGTCACCTTCGCCGCGGCCACCCCGCGCTCCGCCGTCAGCACCGGACCCGCACCGGGCGAGGCCGGGCCGCCTCCGGGCGCCGACACCTGCTTCTCCTGGGGAGCGGCGGGGATCAGCGCACCGAGTCCACGCCCCAGCCCTCTACGACGCTCACTCACTGAATGCCCTCCGAAACGTTCTGCTGGCTGTTCTGACTGCTCGTGTGGGCGTGCTGAGCCTCGTAGTGCACTCCGACGCCCCGCAGGGCGATCTCCCGGGCGGCTTCGAGGTACGAGAGCGAACCGCTGGATCCCGGGTCGTAGGTCAGCACGGTCTGCCCGTAGCTCGGCGCCTCCGAGATGCGCACCGACCGCGGGATGCTCGTCCGCAGCACTTCCTTGCCGAAGTGGGTACGGACCTCCTCGGCGACCTGGGAGGCGAGCCTCGTCCGGCCGTCGTACATCGTCAACAGGATCGTCGAGACATGCAGATCCGGGTTCAGATGGCCCCGCACCAGATCGACGTTGCGCAGGAGCTGACCCAGGCCTTCCAGCGCGTAGTACTCGCACTGAATGGGGATCAGCACCTCGGCCCCGGCCACCAGCGCGTTCACCGTCAGCAGGCCGAGCGAGGGCGGGCAGTCGATGAGGATGTAGTCCAGCGGCTGCTCGTACGCCTGGATGGCCCGCTGGAGGCGGCTCTCCCGTGCCACCAGCGAGACCAGCTCGATCTCCGCACCGGCGAGATCGATGGTGGCGGGCGCGCAGAAGAGACCCTCGACGTCCGGTACGGGCTGGACCACCTCGGAGAGCGGGCGGCTCTCCACCAGGACGTCGTAGATCGAGGGAACATCGGCATGGTGATCGATGCCCAGAGCCGTGGAAGCGTTGCCCTGCGGGTCGAGGTCGACCACCAGAACGCGCGCACCGTGCAGGGCCAGGGAAGCGGCAAGGTTGACCGTCGTGGTCGTCTTGCCGACCCCGCCCTTCTGGTTGGCCACCACCATGACGCGGGTGCGGTCAGGACGGGGCAGCCCTTCGCCGGCGCGGCCGAGGGCCTCGACCGCCAGCTGAGCGGCACGGCCGATGGGTGTGTCGTCCATCGGCGGCGGTGTTTCACGTGAAACACCCTCACCCACGGACTCGGTTCGGGGACCGGGGACCGGGTCGGTCATCGGTCCCGCGATGTTGGCGTCGGACCGCAAGGATTCACTCTCCTCGACTTCAGGCTCGCAATGAACAGAGCCTGCCATGCTTTCGGGGTCGTGAACCAGCGAGGCCCGCTGTTCTGTGGATGAATCCGTGCGTGTGGACAACTCGGCAACCCGTCCGGGCTTGCGGTCGCGCGGCGTGGCAGCCGCACGACCGCGGCCGATGATTCCCTGCAGCAGAGAGCGACGTTTCACGTGAAACACGATGCCCCTGCCGAGCAACTACCAGGCCACGACACTCCGCACAGGGTACGTATCGCTACTTTCCGGTAGCACCACCGGTAAGCGGCACAAGAAGCACCAGACTCCGCATACCGGCCGACCGCCCGGAGCTCTCGACCGGGCGGCGATGCCGTTCCACGACGCCTCTCAGCGACGCCTGCGCGTGCGCCCCGTGCGCGCGGCCTTGGCCCTCTTTGCGGCGAACCTCACACCGCCCGGGCTCTCGCCCACCACGACACGGACCACGGTGGAGAGCGGATCGACCACGCCTTCGCCGACCTGGAGCACCTCGGTCTCCAGCACACCGAGCTTGCTGAGCGCGGCCCTGGCGCCGTTGAGCTCCTCCTCCGCGGTGTCGCCCTTGAGCGCGAGCATCTCCCCGTACGGCTTCAGCAGGGGCACACCCCAGCCCGCCAGCCGGTCCAGCGGCGCCACCGCACGGGCGGTCACCACCTGGACGGGCTGAAGCGTCCCGAGAACCTCCTCGGCCCGGCCGCGCACGACCGTCACATGGTCCAGGCCCAGCAGATCGACGACCTCCTGGAGGAAGTTCGTCCGCCTCAGCAGCGGCTCCAGCAGGGTGATCTTGAGATCGGGGCGCACCAGCGCCAGCGGGATGCCGGGCAGGCCGGCGCCCGAGCCCACATCGCAGACGGTGACGCCTTCGGGCACGACCTCGGAGAGCACCGCGCAGTTCAGCAGGTGCCGCTCCCACAGCCGGGGGACTTCGCGCGGCCCGATCAGGCCTCGCTTGACCCCGGCGTCCGCCAGAAGCTCCGCGTACCGGACAGCCTCCGGGAAGAGCTCTCCGAACACCGCCTGCGCCTCCGCAGGTGCCTGGGGGAGCTCTGCTGCCTCCGTCACGGGGACCGTCCTTCCATACCGCACTAGCGCACTGTGGGTGGCTGACTATCAGGCTGACAAAGATCGGCCCCGCCTGCGAACAGACGGGGCCGACAGTACAAGGATCCGGTCAGGCCGGGAGAACGACGACGAAGCGCTGCGGCTCCTCGCCCTCCGACTCGCTCCGGAGACCGGCCGCGGCGATCGCGTCGTGCACGACCTTGCGCTCGAACGGGGTCATCGGCTCCAGCTTCACCGGCTCGCCCGAGCTCTTGACCTCGTCCGCGGCCTTGGCACCCAGCGCCGCGAGGGTCTCGCGCTTCTTGGCCCGGAAACCGCCGATGTCCAGCATCAGACGGCTGCGGTCACCGGTCTCCCGGTGGACGGCCAGCCGCGTCAGCTCCTGGAGTGCCTCCAGGACCTCACCGTCGCGGCCCACGAGCTTCTGGAGGTCGCGTGCCGATTCGCTGATGATCGACACCGCGGCCCGGTCCGCCTCGACGTCCATGTCGATGTCGCCGTCGAGGTCGGCGATGTCGAGCAGTCCCTCAAGGTAGTCGGCCGCGATCTCGCCCTCCTGCTCCAGGCGGGTCAGGGTGTCGCTGCCGGCCTCAGCGGCGGCCGTGGAAGTGGTGCCTTCCGTCACGGATGGACTCCTTCTTACTTCTTGGACGGGTGCTTGGGCCGCTGCGGGCCCTTGCGCTGTCCGGACTTGGCTTGGCGTGAGGAGCCGGAGGCGGGCTTGCCCGCCGACTTCGGCTTGTCGTCCTGCGGTGCGTCCTGCTTCTCGAGCGAGGTCTTGGAACCGGCTGCCGCGGACTCCGCGTCCTTGGCTCCCGCAGTCGTGTGGCCGGTCGTCTGGCGCTTCGCCTTGGTCTGGCGCTTGGGCTGCTGGCGCCGGTGCGCCTGGCTGCCCTCGGCATCGGCGGTGGCGGTCTCGCTCTTCTGCACCGTGCCGTCCTCCTGGGGCGCGAGACCCAGCTTGCCGAGACCGGTGACGAACTTGCGCTCGATGTCGTTGCGGTCGGTCCCCTTGGCGACGATCGCCTTGACCATCTTGCGCCGGGTGCGGCCGCGCACTTCGCCGTGGGAGGTCACGCTCTTGAGGAGTCGCTGGAGGTAGGCGTCCTGCGCCTTGCTGCCCGGCGTCGGGTTCTGGTTGATCACGTACATCTGCTGACCCATGGTCCAGACGTTGGTGGTCAGCCAGTAGACGAGGACACCGACGGGGAAGTTGATGCCCATCACGGCGAAGATGACCGGGAAGATGTACATCAGCATCTTCTGCTGCTGCATGTACGGGGTCTTCACCGTCAGATCGACGTTCTTCGTCATCAGCTGGCGCTGGGTGAAGAACTGCGAGGCCGACATCAGCACGATCATGATCGCGGTGACGATCCGGACGTCCGTGAGGGACGCGTCGAGCGAGGTGACCTTCTCGACGCTGTCCGTGAACTTCGCGGCCAGCGGGGCGCCGAAGATGTGCGCCTGACGGGCGCTGTCCAGCAGGTCCTGGTTGATCGCGCCGATCTTCTTGCCCGAGGCGATGGAAGACAGCACGTGGTACAGGGCGAAGAAGAACGGCGACTGCGCCAGGATGGGAAGACACGAGGAGAGCGGGTTGGTGCCCGTCTCCTTGTACAGCTTCATCATCTCTTCGGACTGACGCTGCTTGTCGTTCTTGTAGCGCTCCTGGATCGCCTTCATCTTCGGCTGGAGCACCTGCATGTTGCGGGTCGACTTGATCTGCTTCACGAAGAGCGGGATCAGGCAGATCCGGATCAGCACCACCAGGGACACGATCGACAGACCCCAGGCCCAGCCGGAGTCGTCACCGAAGAGCGCCCCATAGACCTTGTGGAACTGAACGATGACCCATGAGACAGGTGTGGTGATAAAGCTGAACAGACTGGCAATCGTGTCCACTAATCAGGCTCCTTGAGCATTGGGCGAGGTCTCTGCGGCCGGGCTCGGAGGTTCGGAGACCGACCCCCCGGACGGCACATCAGCGGCGGACTCCCCGCCCTTTTCGCCGCGCAGGGCATTGCGCAGCAGCTCGTGCCACCGCGGACGCTTGCGTGGCGGAACATGATCCACGCCGCCGGGTGACCACGGATTGCACCGCAGGATGCGCCAGGCTGTCAGCGCTGTTCCCTTGATGGCACCGTGCCTGTCGATCGACGTATATCCATAGTGGGAACACGACGGGTAATAACGGCAGACAGGCCCGAGGAGTGGACTGATCGTCCACTGGTACAGCTTGATGAGAGCAAGCAGCGGGTACTTCATCGCGCGCCCCCTCCCAGCAGCCGCTGCAGAGCGGCGTCCAGGTCTCGGGCCAGCTGTGCATGATCGGCGTCGCCCGCACCGGGCAGCGCCCGTACGACAACAAGGCTACCGGGGGGCAACTGAGCCAGCCGGTCGCGGACCAGGTGGCGAAGCTTCCGCTTCACCGCGGTACGGACGACGGCGTTCCCCACGGCCTTGCTGACAACGAAACCCGCACGCGGCGCGGGAAGAGTCTCCCCCGTCACGTGCGGGTCCGTTTCACCGCTGCGTAGATGGACGACGAGCAGCGGACGTCCGGCTCGACGTCCTCGTCGTACCGCGGTCGCGAAGTCCTCGCGCCGCCTCAGCCGATTCTCGGTAGGCAGCACGTCATGGACCTGTAAGCGATCAGGCGGACAGGCTGCTGCGGCCCTTGCCGCGGCGGTTCGCGAGGATCGCACGGCCGGCACGGGTACGCATGCGCAGACGGAAGCCGTGGGTCTTGGCGCGACGGCGGTTGTTCGGCTGGAAGGTGCGCTTGCTCACTCGGGGGCTCCAGAAATGATTCGTGTCTTGGCGGGACATCGCCTGGCTGTCACCGTGCGCCCACGAGGAACTCGCGTAAACGCCTTAGTGCACCGCTTCACAATCACAGATCGTGATCTTTGCCCATCGGAGGCAGGCGGCAGCAGCCATCGACAACTCGACCTGGTCACGGTACGCGCGGCTACGCCATCCGGTCAAACCGGCTTCGCGTGACCCCCCATTGTGCACAGCCTGTGGACAACAACTTGAACCGCGCGGGTCGGCCTGACTACCGTGGCTGAACTCCGGTTCTTTTCCTTCCCGACTGCCGGGCCTCACCCGACCCGACCCATCCCGTCCCGAGAACCACACATTCGTGGGACATGCGAGAGAGCGTGCCTTGTGGCTGACGTACCTGCCGATCTTGCCGCAGTGTGGCCGCGAGTGCTGGAACAACTCCTCGGGGAGGGCCAGCAGGGCATCGAGCCGAAGGACAAGCAGTGGATCGAGCGCTGCCAGCCGCTGGCACTCGTCGCCGACACCGCACTGCTGGCCGTTCCCAATGAATGGGGCAAGCACGTCCTGGAGGGCCGGCTCGCGCCGCTCCTCAGCGAGACGCTGACCCGCGAGTGCGGCCGCCCCATCCGGATCGCCATCACCGTCGACGACTCGGCGGGCGAGCAGCCCGCTCCGCCGGCGCCTCCGATGCACCAGTCGCACCAGAGCCAGCAGGGCCACCGCTACCCGTCGCAGCCGCGTGAGGACGCCCAGCGCAACGACGGGTACGACGGATACGGTCACCGGCCCTCCGACGACGGGATGCCGACGGCCCGGCCCGCCTACCCGGACTACCAGCAGCAGCGCCCGGAGCCCGGCGCCTGGCCGCGTACCCAGGAGGACCTCTCCTGGCAGCAGCCGCGGCACGGCGGGTACCAGGACCGCGAGCAGCCGTCCGGCGAGCCGTACCGCGAGAGCGAGGCGTACCGGGAGCGGGAGAACGAGCAGTACCGCGAGAACGAGCAGTACCGGGAGCAGCCCTCCGAGCAGTGGCGCGAGCCGTACGGCACCGGGCGCCCCCAGCAGCCGAGCCACGACTACCGCTCGCAGCCGCCCGAGCACCAGGGGTACGAGCAGCAGCGTCCCGACCGGCAGGACCAGCAGCCGCAGCACCGCCAGGGCGGTCACGGCCCCGGCCGGACCGGCGGCTCGGTCCCCGGCCCGATGGGCGCCCAGCCGGCCCCCGCGCCGGGCCCCGGCGAACCGCATGCCCGGCTGAACCCGAAGTACCTCTTCGACACCTTCGTCATCGGGGCGTCCAACCGGTTCGCGCACGCCGCGGCCGTCGCCGTCGCCGAGGCGCCCGCGAAGGCGTACAACCCCCTCTTCATCTACGGGG
Organism: Streptomyces sp. SID14515; assembly: GCF_010548505.1. Taxonomy (NCBI): domain Bacteria; kingdom Bacillati; phylum Actinomycetota; class Actinomycetes; order Kitasatosporales; family Streptomycetaceae; genus Streptomyces; species Streptomyces sp. SID14515. The sequence goes on from NZ_JAAGMH010000040.1 coordinate 118,657, forward strand.
AGTCGGGGCTCGGCAAGACCCACCTGCTGCACGCCATCGGGCACTACGCGCGGAGCCTCTACCCGGGGACCCGGGTGCGGTACGTGAGCTCGGAGGAGTTCACCAACGAGTTCATCAACTCGATCCGCGACGGCAAGGGCGACACCTTCCGCAAGCGGTACCGCGACGTGGACATCCTGCTGGTCGACGACATCCAGTTCCTGGCGAGCAAGGAGTCGACGCAGGAGGAGTTCTTCCACACCTTCAATACGCTGCACAACGCGAACAAGCAGATCGTGCTCTCCTCGGACCGGCCCCCCAAGCAGCTGGTGACGCTGGAGGACCGGCTGCGCAACCGCTTCGAGTGGGGCCTGACCACCGATGTCCAGCCGCCCGAGCTGGAGACCCGGATCGCGATCCTCCGCAAGAAGGCCGTGCAGGAGCAGCTCAACGCCCCTCCGGAGGTCCTGGAGTTCATCGCCTCGCGGATCTCGCGCAACATCCGTGAGCTGGAGGGCGCCCTGATCCGGGTGACGGCCTTCGCCTCCCTGAACCGGCAGCCGGTGGACCTCGGGCTGACCGAGATCGTCCTGAAGGACCTGATCCCGGGCGGCGAGGAGTCGGCCCCGGAGATCACCGCGCCGGCCATCATGGCGGCGACCGCGGACTACTTCGGCCTCACCGTGGACGACCTCTGCGGATCCTCGCGCAGCCGGGTACTGGTGACGGCGCGCCAGATCGCCATGTATCTGTGCCGCGAGCTGACCGACCTCTCGCTGCCGAAGATCGGTGCGCAGTTCGGCGGCCGCGACCATACGACGGTGATGCACGCGGACCGGAAGATCCGGGCGCTGATGGCGGAGCGGCGATCCATCTACAACCAGGTCACCGAGCTGACCAACCGCATCAAGAACGGCTGAAGCCGGACGCGAGAACGGCCGGCACCGGCTTCCGGGCTTCTCCTGGAGCGCTTCTCAGGGCGCCTGTCGCGGACTTCCACGGTCCGCGGCGGGCGCTTTTTCGCGTCCCCAGGACCTGTGAGCGGTGTTCCCGGAGCCCGTATCGGGGTTCCGGACGCCTTCGTCGAGCGCCCCGCCGGACCCGTGATGTTCGAATACGGGCTGCTCAGAGGCCCTTCTCCACAGATGTGCGGGAAATCTTCCGTCCACAGCCTGGGGACTGGGAAGTTGTCCATATTGCGTCCACAGGGAGCGCTGCCGATACTCCATCAGGCCAGGTCACATGGTTGGGGATTTGTGGTCAACCGTGATCCACAGCCTGTGGACAGAGTTTTCGTCCACAGGGGGCCGTCGATGTTGTCCACCGGCGGCCCACAGGCTGAGCCCTGTTGTCCCCAGCTTCTCCCGGCTTCTCCACACCCCTGTCCACTGTTCGGCAACGCAACACACGCTCTCACCGCCCGGAGTGAAAGGCGTCACACCAAGGTGGTCGGTTGGGCTGTGGGGAACGTGGGTAAAGCTGGGGACAGGCCTGGGGAGAAGTGGCCCCCTCCTGTGCATCGGGTGTGCAGAACTTTCGCCCGTCCACAGAAAGCCCCGGTTGTCCACGGGCGCCACCCACAGGACCGGTGGACAAAAAACAGTCGCTGACCTGCGCAAACGACGTTATCCACGGTATCCACAAGGCCTACTACTACTACCACCCAGAGTTAGCCAGGAATCCGCTTCGAAGTGGGGCCTGTGTACAACTCGACCGTCGACCGCCGCGAAGCTCTTGGCCCGACTTGACCCCGAGCAGCAACGACTGTCGGTGCCGTACGTCAGACTGGACCCCGGAGCCTCCCCAGCCCTCGGCAGGGAGCTCCGGTCCAGACGACGAAGGCCAGCAGGGCGAGCGAGCAACAGCAGGAGGCGGTTCCGGTGAAGATCCGGGTGGAGCGCGATGTACTCGCGGAGGCGGTGGCCTGGGTGGCCCGCAGCCTCCCGGCCCGTCCGCCGGCGCCCGTTCTCGCGGGCCTTCTGCTGAAGGCCGAGGACGGGGCTCTCAGCTTCTCCAGCTTCGACTACGAGGTATCCGCCAGGGTCTCCGTCGACGCGGAGATCGACGAGGACGGCACGGTGCTCGTCTCCGGCCGGCTGCTCGCCGACATCTGCCGCGCCCTGCCCAACCGCCCGGTGGAGATCTCCACCGACGGTGTGCGGGCCACGGTCGTCTGCGGCTCCTCCCGCTTCACCCTCCACACACTGCCTGTGGAGGAGTACCCCGCGCTGCCGCAGATGCCGACCGCCACGGGCACCGTCCCCGGTGAGGTCTTCGCCTCCGCCGCCGCGCAGGTCGCCATCGCCGCCGGCCGCGACGACACGCTGCCGGTGCTCACCGGTGTGCGGATCGAGATCGAGGGCGACACCGTCACCCTCGCCTCCACCGACCGCTACCGCTTCGCGGTCCGCGAGTTCCTGTGGAAGCCGGAGAACGCGGACGCCTCGGCGGTCGCCCTGGTGCCCGCCAAGACGCTCCTGGACACCGCCAAGGCACTCACCAGCGGCGACACGGTCACCCTGGCGCTCTCCGGCTCCGGTGCGGGCGAGGGCCTGATCGGTTTCGAGGGCGCCGGACGCCGCACGACCACGCGGCTGCTCGAAGGCGACCTGCCGAAGTACCGCACGCTCTTCCCGACCGAGTTCAACTCCGTCGCGGTGATCGAGACGGCCCCCTTCGTCGAGGCCGTCAAGCGTGTGGCCCTGGTCGCCGAGCGCAACACCCCCGTACGGCTCAGCTTCGAGCAGGGCGTGCTCATCCTGGAAGCCGGTTCCAGCGACGACGCACAGGCTGTGGAGCGCGTCGACGCGGTGCTGGAGGGCGACGACATCTCGATCGCCTTCAACCCGACGTTCCTGCTGGACGGTCTGAGCGCGATCGACTCCCCGGTCGCCCAGCTCTCGTTCACCACGTCCACCAAGCCCGCCCTGCTCAGCGGCCGCCCGGCCGTCGACGCCGAGGCGGACGACGCGTACAAGTACCTGATCATGCCGGTGCGGCTCTCCGGCTGACCCCGGCCGATCCCGGTTCCCCCGGCTGATCGGGGGACGTATCCGCGGCAGTTTCCGGCGGGCCCGCTCGGCGCGGAGCGGGCCCGCCGTGCTGTCCCCGGCCGGGCGTAGGCTCGGTCCTGGGCGCACCTGCCCCGACGCTTATCGCCACGACGCTTAAGGAATCTCTGATGGAGCTCGGTCTCGTCGGCCTCGGCAAGATGGGCGGCAACATGCGCGAGCGCATCCGCCGCGCAGGCCACACCGTCATCGGTTACGACCGCAATCCGGATGTCGCCGATGTCCACAGTCTCGAAGAGCTTGTGGGCAAGCTGAAGGGCCCGCGGGTCGTCTGGGTCATGGTCCCGGCCGGTGCCGCGACCCAGTCCACGATCGACGAGCTGGCCGCGCTGCTCTCGCCCGGCGACGTCGTCGTCGACGGTGGGAACTCGCGCTGGACCGACGACGAGAAGCACGCCGTCGAGCTGGGCATCAAGGACATCGGCTTCGTCGACTGCGGCGTCTCCGGTGGCGTCTGGGGCCTGGAGAACGGCTACGCCCTGATGTACGGCGGCACCGAGGAGAACGTGGCGAAGGTCCAGCCGATCTTCGACGCGCTGAAGCCCGAGGGCGACTTCGGCTCCGTGCACGCGGGCAAGGTCGGCGCCGGCCACTTCGCGAAGATGGTCCACAACGGCATCGAGTACGCCATGATGCAGGCCTACGCCGAGGGCTGGGAGCTGCTGGAGAAGGTCGACTCCGTCACCGATGTGCGCGAGGTCTTCCGCTCCTGGCAGGAGGGCACGGTCATCCGTTCCTGGCTGCTCGACCTCGCGGTCAACGCGCTCGACGACGACGAGCACCTGGACAAGCTCCGGGGCTTCGCCGCCGACTCGGGCGAGGGCCGCTGGACGGTGGAGGCCGCGATCGACAACGCGGTGCCGCTGCCCGCGATCACGGCGTCGCTGTTCGCGCGGTTCGCCTCGCGCCAGGACGACTCGCCGCAGATGAAGATGATCGCCGCGCTGCGCAACCAGTTCGGCGGGCACGCGGTCGAGAACAAGAAGTAGTCCCGCCGCACAACCCGCGAGAGCGGCACCAGCACCAACAGCGGAACGGAAAGGCCCGGGAGGTCGGCGCACATGCATGTCACCCATCTCTCGTTGGCCGACTTCCGCTCGTACGCCCGGGTCGAGGTCCCTCTCGACCCGGGCGTCACCGCGTTCGTGGGGCCCAACGGCCAGGGCAAGACCAATCTCGTCGAGGCCGTCGGCTATCTCGCCACCCTCGGCAGCCACCGGGTCTCCTCGGACGCCCCGCTGGTGCGGATGGGCGCGGAGCGGGCGGTGATCCGCGCGGCGGTGACCCAGGGCGAGCGTTCGCAGCTGATCGAGCTGGAGCTGAACCCCGGCCGCGCCAACAGGGCCCGGATCAACCGGTCCTCGCAGGTCAGACCGCGTGATGTGCTCGGCATCGTACGGACGGTGCTCTTCGCGCCGGAGGATCTGGCCCTGGTCAAGGGCGACCCCGGCGAGCGGCGGCGTTTCCTGGACGAGCTGATCACCGCGCGTTCGCCCCGGATGGCCGGGGTCCGCTCCGACTACGAGCGGGTGCTCAAGCAGCGCAACACCCTGCTGAAGTCCGCCGCGATGGCCCGGCGGCACGGCGGCCGCTCGATGGACATGTCCACGCTCGACGTCTGGGACCAGCACCTGGGCCGGGTGGGCGCGGAGCTGCTGGCGCAGCGGCTCGATCTGATCGCCACGCTCCAGCCGCTGGCCGACAAGGCGTACGGGGACGTCGCGCCGGGCGGCGGTCCGGTGGCGCTGGAGTACCGCAGCTCGGTCGGCGATGACGTGAGTCCCGCGCGCACCCGCGACGAGCTGTACGAGCAGCTGATCGCGGCGCTCGTGGGGGTCCGCAAGCAGGAGATCGAGCGGGGTGTGACCCTCGTCGGCCCGCACCGCGACGATCTGCTGCTCGGTCTGCGGGGCATGCCGGCGAAGGGGTACGCGAGTCACGGCGAGTCCTGGAGTTACGCGCTGGCGCTGCGGCTTGCCAGTTACGAGCTGCTGCGCTCCGAGGGCAACGAGCCGGTGCTGGTCCTGGACGACGTCTTCGCCGAGCTGGACGCCCGCCGCCGGGAGCGGCTGGCGGAGCTGGTGGCCCCGGGCGAGCAGGTGCTCGTGACGGCCGCGGTGGCGGAGGACGTTCCGGGGGTGCTGGCGGGGACGCGGTACGCGGTGACCGCGGGCGAGGTGGAGCGCGTATGACCGGCCGGGGCGAGAACGCGGCGGGCCGTCGGGGATCGGCCTCCCGCGCGAGCGGTACGGCAGCCTCCGGCCCGGGCGGTACGGGAGCGGGTGCGGGAGACGCCCTGCCGGATCCGGCCGCTTCCGGAGCCGGTTCCGAGGCCGCTTCCGGAGCGTCAGCCGCGGCGGCGAAGCCGCCCGAGGTGACCGGGGTCGATCTCGCCCGGGTCGCGTTGCGGGCGGCGAAGGAGCAGGCCAGGGCGCGGGGCGCGGCGGCGCAGCAGAAGAAGCAGGCCCGGCGGGGCGGTGGGCTGCGCTCGGGGGCCCGGTCGGACGGCCGGGATCCGCTGGCGCTGGGCTCCGCGATCAACCGGCTGATCACCGAGCGGGGCTGGGAGACGCCCGCGGCGGTCGGCGGGGTGATGGGGCGGTGGCCGCAGATCGTCGGCGACGATCTGGCGAAGCACTGCGTACCGCTGCGGTACGACGACGATCCGGACGCCCGGGTGCTGACCGTGAGCTGTGACTCGACGGCGTGGGCGACGCAGCTGCGGCTGCTGGCTCCGCAGCTGGTGGCCCGGCTGAACGCGGATCTGGGTCAGGGCACCGTACGGCTGATCAAAGTGGTCGGGCCCGGCGGTCCGGAGCGCCGGTACGGGCCGCTGCGGGCGCCCGGCAGCAAGGGTCCGGGCGACACCTACGGGTGAGGCTCCGGATCGGCCTCCGGACGCCGGCGGGCCGCCAGGGGCCCCGCGGTAGGGTTTCCCGCTTCCGCGCCGCTTCCGTACGGATCGCCGCTCGGCAAGGCTGAGCTGCACTTTCGGCGTAAAATTGTCGTGTACTGGGCGAGCTTTGCGTCGGGTTCGTCACGGTTCGCGCCGGAGGAAACCGGACGGTACGGCCGGAGCGTCCCTCACCGTAGCGGGAGGTTGACAGGCCGAAGCGCTCAAAGCCCGTCAGGGCCTCTTGGAGCCCCTTCCTGAATATGGGGAGTCGTCAGCCGCTCATTCAGGGCGGCACAGCCGGACTCAGGTACCGGCAAACCGCCAATCATGTCGGCGCTACCGGTAGACTGGTGAGTAATCCCGCCGCTGAGGCGGGAGTCGTTGATACAAGCCGAACGACGCAGCCGCTCCCGCCTGTCCGGAGAACGGCCTGTGCTGTGCCAGAAAGGGCGCTTCGTGGCCGATTCCGGCAACCCCAACGAGAACATTCCGTCCACAGCCGGTGAGCACGGCGAGGTCACCACCTCGTACGACGCCAGCGCGATCACCGTGCTGGAAGGGCTGGACGCGGTCCGCAAGCGACCTGGCATGTACATCGGCTCGACCGGTGAGCGCGGCCTGCACCACCTGGTGCAGGAGGTCGTCGACAACTCGGTCGACGAGGCGATGGCCGGCCACGCGGACACCATCGACGTCACGATCCTCGCCGACGGCGGGGTGCGCGTGATCGACAACGGCCGCGGCATCCCGGTCGGCATCGTGCCGTCCGAAGGGAAGCCGGCCGTCGAGGTCGTGCTGACCGTCCTGCACGCGGGCGGCAAGTTCGGCGGCGGCGGCTACGCCGTCTCCGGCGGTCTGCACGGCGTCGGCGTCTCCGTCGTCAACGCCCTGTCCACCCGGGTCGCCGTCGAGGTCAAGACCGACGGCTACCGCTGGACCCAGGACTACAAGCTCGGTGTCCCGACCGCGCCGCTGGCGAAGCACGAGGCCACCGAGGAGACCGGTACGTCGGTCACCTTCTGGGCCGACGGGGACATCTTCGAGACCACCGAGTACAGCTTCGAGACCCTCTCGCGCCGCTTCCAGGAGATGGCGTTCCTCAACAAGGGCCTCACGCTCAAGCTCACCGACGAGCGCGAGTCGGCGAAGGCGACCGCGGGCGCGGACAGCGCGGACGCGGCCGAGCCCGCCGAGGAGGAGACCGCCCGCTCGGTCACGTACCACTACGAAAACGGCATCGTCGATTTCGTGAAGTACCTCAACTCCCGCAAGGGCGACGTCATTCACCAGTCGGTGATCGACATCGAGGCCGAGGACAAGGACCGTCTGCTCTCGGCCGAGATCGCCATGCAGTGGAACACGCAGTACACCGAAGGCGTCTACTCCTTCGCCAACGCGATCCACACGCACGAGGGCGGTACGCACGAGGAGGGCTTCCGGGCGGCGCTGACCTCGCTGGTCAACCGGTACGCGCGCGACAAGAAGCTGCTCCGCGAGAAGGACGACAACCTCACCGGCGAGGACGTCCGCGAGGGTCTCACCGCGATCATCTCGGTGAAGCTGGGCGAGCCGCAGTTCGAGGGCCAGACGAAGACCAAGCTGGGCAACACGGAGGCCAAGACCTTCGTGCAGAAGGTCGTCCACGAGCAGCTGACGGACTGGTTCGACCGGAATCCCAACGAGGCCGCCGACATCATCCGCAAGGGCATCGCCGCCTCGACCGCCCGCGTGGCGGCCCGCAAGGCGCGCGACCTGACGCGGCGCAAGGGGCTCCTGGAGAGCGCCTCGCTGCCCGGCAAGCTGAGCGACTGCCAGTCGAACGACCCCACCAAGTGCGAGATCTTCATCGTCGAGGGTGACTCCGCCGGTGGTTCGGCGAAGTCCGGCCGCAACCCGATGTACCAGGCGATCCTGCCCATCCGCGGCAAGATCCTGAACGTCGAGAAGGCCCGGATCGACAAGATCCTCCAGAACACCGAGGTCCAGGCGCTGATCTCGGCGTTCGGCACCGGGGTCCACGAGGACTTCGACATCGAGAAGCTCCGCTATCACAAGATCATTCTGATGGCGGACGCCGATGTCGACGGTCAGCACATCAACACCCTGCTGCTGACCTTCCTCTTCCGCTTCATGCGGCCGCTGGTGGAGGCGGGGCACGTCTACCTCTCGCGCCCGCCGCTGTACAAGATCAAGTGGGGCCGGGACGACTTCGAGTACGCGTACTCGGACCGGGAGCGCGACGCGCTCGTGGCGCTCGGCAAGCAGAACGGCAAGCGGATCAAGGAAGACTCGATCCAGCGCTTCAAGGGTCTCGGCGAGATGAACGCCGAAGAGCTGCGCGTCACGACCATGGACGTCGACCACCGGGTCCTCGGCCAGGTCACGCTGGACGACGCGGCGCAGGCCGACGACCTGTTCTCGGTGCTCATGGGTGAGGACGTCGAGGCACGGCGCTCGTTCATCCAGCGCAATGCCAAGGACGTCCGCTTCCTCGACATCTGAGTCGGCCGTACCAGCGACGCCGCAGCTCGAAAGGACTTTGACCAGCAATGGCCGACGAGAACACCCCTGTGACACCTGAACCCGTGATGCCCGAGGAAGAGACCGTCCCCGGTGTGGGCATGCGTGTCGAGCCCGTCGGGCTCGAGACGGAGATGCAGCGCTCCTACCTCGACTACGCGATGTCCGTCATCGTCTCGCGTGCGCTCCCCGACGTACGGGACGGCCTCAAGCCCGTCCACCGCCGGGTGCTGTACGCGATGTACGACGGCGGCTACCGCCCCGAGAAGGGGTTCTACAAGTGCGCCCGCGTCGTCGGCGACGTCATGGGTACGTACCACCCGCACGGCGACTCCTCCATCTACGACGCCCTGGTGCGCCTCGCGCAGCACTGGTCGATGCGCATGCCGCTGGTGGACTCCAACGGCAACTTCGGTTCCCCGGGCAACGACCCGGCCGCCGCCATGCGGTACACCGAGTGCAAGATGATGCCGCTGTCCATGGAGATGGTCCGGGACATCGACGAGGAGACCGTCGACTTCCAGGACAACTACGACGGCCGCAACCAGGAGCCGACGGTCCTGCCGGCCCGCTTCCCGAACCTGCTGGTCAACGGCTCCGCGGGGATCGCGGTCGGCATGGCGACCAACATCCCGCCGCACAACCTCCGCGAGGTCGCCGCCGGCGCCCAGTGGTATCTGGAGCACCCCGAGGCCTCGCACGAGGAGCTGCTCGACGCGCTGATCGAGCGCATCAAGGGCCCGGACTTCCCGACCGGCGCGCTGGTCGTGGGCCGCAAGGGCATCGAGGAGGCGTACCGCACCGGCCGCGGCTCCATCACGATGCGCGCGGTCGTCGCGGTCGAGGAGATCCAGGGCCGCCAGTGCCTGGTCGTCACGGAGCTGCCGTACCAGACCAACCCCGACAACCTCGCGCAGAAGATCGCCGACCTGGTCAAGGACGGCAAGGTCGGCGGCATCGCGGACGTCCGCGACGAGACCTCCTCGCGTACGGGTCAGCGCCTGGTCGTCGTCCTCAAGCGGGACGCGGTCGCCAAGGTCGTCCTGAACAACCTGTACAAGCACACCGACCTCCAGACGAACTTCGGCGCGAACATGCTGGCGCTCGTCGACGGGGTGCCGCGCACGCTGTCGATCGACGCGTTCATCCGCCACTGGGTGACGCACCAGATCGAGGTCATCGTCCGGCGGACGAAGTTCCGGCTGCGCAAGGCGGAGGAGCGGGCGCACATCCTGCGCGGCCTCCTCAAGGCCCTGAACGCCATCGACGAGGTCATCGCCCTCATCCGGCGCTCCAACACCGTGGAGATCGCGCGCGAGGGCCTGATGGGCCTGCTGGAGATCGACGAGCTCCAGGCCAACGCGATCCTGGAGATGCAGCTGCGCCGGCTGGCCGCGCTGGAGCACCAGAAGATCACCGCCGAGCACGACGAGCTCCAGGCGAAGATCAACGAGTACAACGAGATCCTGTCCTCGCCCGCCAAGCAGCGCTCCATCGTGAGCGAGGAGCTGGCTGCGATCGTCGAGAAGTTCGGCGACGACCGGCGCTCGAAGCTGGTGCCCTTCGACGGTGACATGTCCATCGAGGACCTGATCGCCGAGGAGGACATCGTCGTCACGATCTCCCGCAGCGGCTATGTGAAGCGCACGAAGACGGACGACTACCGCTCGCAGAAGCGCGGCGGCAAGGGCGTACGCGGGACGAAGCTGCGGGAAGACGACATCGTCGACCACTTCTTCGTCTCGACGACGCACCACTGGCTGCTGTTCTTCACGAACAAGGGCCGGGTCTACCGCGCCAAGGCGTACGAGCTCCCGGACGCCGGCCGGGACGCGCGCGGCCAGCACGTCGCCAACCTGCTGGCCTTCCAGCCGGACGAGAAGATCGCCCAGATCCTGGCGATCCGCGACTACGAGGCCGTGCCGTACCTGATCCTGGCGACGAAGGGCGGTCTGGTGAAGAAGACCGCGCTCAAGGACTACGACTCGCCCCGCTCCGGCGGTGTCATCGCGATCAACCTGCGCGAGATGCCGGAGGGCGGCGACGACGAGCTGATCGGCGCCGAGCTGGTGTCGGCCGAGGACGATCTGCTGCTCATCAGCAAGAAGGCCCAGTCGATCAGGTTCACCGCGACGGACGACGCGTTGCGCCCGATGGGCCGTGCCACCTCGGGCGTCAAGGGGATGAGTTTCCGCGAGGGCGACGAACTGCTCTCGATGAATGTCGTCCGGCCCGGTACGTTCGTCTTCACTGCCACCGACGGCGGGTACGCGAAGCGGACTCCCGTCGACGAGTACCGCGTCCAGGGTCGCGGCGGCCTCGGCATCAAGGCCGCCAAGATCGTGGAGGACCGCGGATCGCTCGTCGGTGCGCTGGTGGTCGAGGAGACCGACGAGATTCTCGCCATCACGCTCGGCGGTGGTGTGATTCGTACGCGAGTCAATGAAGTCAGGGAGACGGGCCGTGACACCATGGGCGTCCAACTGATCAATCTGGGCAAGCGCGACGCCGTCGTCGGCATCGCGCGCAATGCCGAGGCCGGTCGTGAGGCGGAAGAGGTCGATGGGGCCGATGACGTCGACGGCGAGCCGTCCGAGGCCCACGCCGAGGGCGTGGCAGAGGGCACTGTCGAGGGCACGGAGCCTTCGACCGGGGAGCACGAGGAGTAGAGCGTGAGTGGAGCCACGGGCGCAGGTTCGGCCGCTTCCGGAGCCGGTGCGAACGGCGCCCGTGGCCCTGCCACGGACTCCCAAGGGGGCACTGTGACGGACACACGAGGGCCTCAGCCCCAGTACGAGGGTTACGCGACCGGGCCGCTGCCCGGCGAGCGTGAGCCCGCACCGGGGCCGTCGGGGCCGTACCACCCGCCCCAGGCGTATCAGGCGCCCGGCGGCGGCACCCAGGGCGGCCAGCGCCCCGGACAGCCGGGCGGCGGCACGCTGGGCGGTGCGCAGGGCGTGGGCGGCGCCCAGGCGACGCGCAAGCCGCGCACGGGGGCGCGGACCACTCCGCGTACCCGCAAGGCCCGTCTGCGGGTGGCCAAGGCCGACCCGTGGTCGGTGATGAAGGTCAGCTTCCTGCTGTCCATCGCGCTGGGCATCTGCACGGTGGTGGCGTCGGCGGTGCTGTGGATGGTCATGGACGCGATGGGCGTCTTCGAGACCGTCGGCGGCACCATCAGCGAGGCCACCGGTTCGAACGAGAGCAACGGCTTCGATCTGCAGTCGTTCCTGTCGCTGCCGCGCGTGCTCATCTTCACCTCGGTCATCGCCGTGATCGACGTGGTGCTGGCCACCGCGCTGGCGACGCTGGGCGCGTTCATCTACAACCTGTCGGCGGGCTTCGTGGGCGGCGTCGAGCTCACGCTGGCCGAGGACGAGTAGCGCGCCGGGTATCGATTTTGGGACTGGCCCCGACGTGCGCTAATCTTCAGAAGTCAGCGCGACAGCGCGGCGGGGCTATAGCTCAGTTGGTTAGAGCGCATCCCTGATAAGGATGAGGCCACAGGTTCAAATCCTGTTAGCCCCACCAGCGAAAAGACCCCCAACCGATCACGGTTGGGGGTCTTTGACATCCACGGCTGACATCAGCCGATCAGTGGATCTTCCAAAAGGTCGGCCAGCAGCGTCACCGCTTCGCGCTCTCCGTCGCCCACCACGTGGGTGTAGACATCCATGGTCATGCTGATCTGACTGTGCCGGAGGATCGCCTGAGCGACCTTGGGATGCACCTTCAGGAAGGCCAGCAGAGTGCCGCAGGTATGCCGAGCCAGCCGGACCGTGATCCTGCGGACCCCGGACCGCTTCACCAGGGCATTGAAGGTCCGGGAGAAGCCGGTCGGGTCGGTCAGCCCGCCGTTCTCCGACGAGAAGATGACATCGTGGTCCGGCTCCTGGTTCCAGTCGTCGCCCGCGATCTGCCGTTCCAGCTCCTGAAGGTGCCGGCGCTCTTCCAGGGCTCGCGCACAGAACTCGGGAAGGGGCAGCACGGCCTGCGACGACTCCGTCTTCAGATCCTTGAGGACCAGTCCGACTCGCTTCTCTCGCTGCACCTGCTTGACCGGAGTGAAGTGGCGATTCTCGAAGTCGATGTCCTGCCAGCGCAGCCCCAGCAGCTCGCTGCGCCGCAGGCCGAGGACAAGCACCAGGACGCAGGCCGCGTAGAAGCGGTGGGCCCGAGCGGAGCGGAGGAAGGTGACTGCCTCGCGGGCGTCCCACGGCTTGGCCTTGCCCTTGCTGACCTTGGGCATGTCCACGAGTAGCGCGACGTTGCGGGTCAGGATCTCCTCACGGATGGCCCGGTTAAGCGCGTTGCGGAGTGTGCGGAGCACTTCGAAGCGCGTCGCCGCGCCGACCTGCTCACGCTTGAGTGTGGCCATGAAGGCGCGGACCTGTGCGGGCGTCAGCTTCAGCAGCGGCTTCTTGCGGAGGTGGGGCAGCAGGTACAGCCTCACCTTGGACTCGTACTTCACGTACGTGTTGTGCTCGCGCTCCGGCTTCACGATGTGCTCCAGCCAGTAGGCCAGCCACTCACCGAGGGTCCACGAGCGCGAAGGAACCGGGATGCCCGAGCGCTCCTGATCCTGGAGCTTGCTCAGCTTCTCGGCGGTCTCGTCCCATGTCGCGCCGTAGACGAACTTCCGTACTCGCTGACCATCGGTGTTGGTGACGTAGGCGGCCCCCTGGTACCGGCCGTCCTTTCGGAGCGTGATGGTTCCCCCGCCGTTGGGGCGACGCTTGGCCATCAGGCGGCCTCCTCGATCTGGTTGCGGATGAAGCGGTGGAGAGAGTCGGCGGGGATGCGGCGAGCCCTGCCGATGGTGAAGCTGGGGAGCGCGCCCGAGCGGATGAGGTCGTAGACCTTCGGGCGGCTGATGCGAAGGGCCACCATCGCCTCGGCAACGGTCACGGCCTGATGGTTGGAGGGGAGCTGAACTGTGGTGCTCATGGACGTTCCTCCGTGAGGGACGTAGCCAGGGCCGCCACAGAAACCACGTAATACACAGAAACCCTGTTTGGGTGCTCTGACCTGCGCTTTTGGTGGTGGGGGTGGGCTGCCACAGAAAGCGCGGGAAGTTCCACAGAAATAAGGGGCCGGTGGGCGGCTGGTATTTGTGTGGTTCTTCTGCGGGTTTCTGTGGCAGCCGCCCCCGGACCGCTCAGGGCGGTGTTGTCGCAGGTCAGGGGTAGTGTCGGGTTATTTCTGTGATTCTGTGGTTTCTGTGGCGGGGTTCAGGCGGTGGGTTCGCTGAGCTGGGGGTGGGTGAGGTAGCGCGGGGAGGGCGGTCGGCCGCGTCCCCCGGTCTTGGCGACGGGCAGAGCCCGGACGTACCCGTGGTCTTCCAGCAGGTCCAGGGCGGGATCGAGGTCCGCGACGGTGGGGAACTCGGCGCGGGAGAGCTTGGTCATGACCTCGCGTTTGCTGACCTCGGCCCACTGGTTGGCCCGGAGCAGGTCCAGGACGGTGCGGGCGCGGTTGGCGGTGTGGTCGGCTCCCATGAGGTCGAAGACCGCCAGGGCGTGGCCGGTGAAGTAGTCGGCGAGCTTGATGGCGTCGCGCATGGTGTCGGCGGTGACGGGCTGGGTGTGCCCGTTCTCGGTGTGCGCGGCGAGGTGGAGCAGCCCGGCGAGTCGGGCGGTCGCGCCGCCCAGCTTCGCGGCCCAGTTCCGGATGTGCCCCAGGTCCCCGCCCCGCTTCCGCAGCCGCGGTTCCTGCCGACGCTCGTAAGAGGCCAAAGCCTCGTTGGCCTCCGGGGTGAGCTGGAGTACGGCCGGGTCGGTCCAGCCCGCCAGGGACATCACCAGGGAGGTGACGCGCTCCTCGTAAAGGTCGGCCACGTCCTCGGCCAGGGGCTCGGGGGTGACTTCCCGATAGCCCACCAGGTCTTCGGGGAGGGAGTACAGGAACCTGCCCAACAGGCCCCTGTCCCCCGCGCCCTTGATGCGGCTGATGTCTTCCAGGACGGAAGGCTGGACGGTCTGGCCCATGGTGAGTGCGGGGGAGTCGATGAACTCCTCACGCCCCCTACGGTCGACCCGCAGGCGGTCCCCGGCGTGGCCCTTGAGGAAGGGCTCCATGTTGGGGGTGCCGGAGTAGCGTCCGGCGATGATGTCGAAGATCCCGCCCTCGGCCGACATGACGGAGAGCCTGCCGCCCTGTTCCGCCAGCAGTGAGGAGATGACTTCCGGGGTGGCGTCGTCGGCCAGCAGCCGGGGCTTGTTGGGCACGGTGATGGCTTCGGCGGCTTGCCCGAGGCTGATGGCTTCGGCCATGAGCTGATCGCGCTTGTCGGCGTCCGCGCGGGCTGCCTTGGTGGCTGCGTTGTCCGCGACTTCCTTGGCGAGGCGTGCGGTGAGTTCGGCCTCGATGATGGCCCCGGCCGCCTTGGTCGCCATCAGCTTCTCGCACGTGTAGAGCGGGTCCGTCATCAGCCCGAACACGGCGCTCTTGCGGCTGCCCGGGGGCAGCGCCATGACGACGAAGAGGTTCAGCGGCTCGCGCCACCGGCCCCGGACATGGACGGTGGCGCGGCCTCCGGCAGCGGTCGCCAGGACCGCGAGAGCGAGCGACCCCGCAGCATCCACCGCCGTTTGCGTCTCCTCCGCGACCCCGCGCACGAAGTCACCGAGCCAGGCCGGGAACACCTCCGTGGGGAACGCCGGCAGTTCGCGGCGGGCGGTCAGCGGGATCGGGTCGTCCCACACAGCCGCGGCTTCCTGCTGTGCGTCCAGAGCGGCGAATCCGGCCCACAGATCCTGGCTGTCCACAGGCTGTGTGCTCATGCCGCACTCGCCTCCAGAGCGCCGCCCCGGACGAGGCCGGAGCGGATCGCGGTGCGGCACTCCGATGCGGACAGGCCCGCCGACTGCCCGGCGCTCATCAGCTCACCGGTGACGGTGGCCTCGGTCAGGTCCTCGGTGCGGATGAGGCGGGCCAGGGCGTATGCGGCGAAGTACACCGACCGATTACGACCGCCCTCACGGGCGGACAGCACCTTCTCCAGCTCCCCGCGCAGGGCCGTGGTGCTGTAGGCGGTGGCGTTGCGCATCCGGGCCGACAGCTCCGACAGAGGCATCGGGGCCGGTGCGGGCGGGGTGGTGAGCAGGTCACTAAGCCACGCAGGGAGGGGGGCGGCCGGGGCCTCGTGAATGACCTCATAGCCCCCGGTGCCGACAAGGCTTCCGGCGCCGACCACGTACCCGCCCCAAGCCCGGGTGTCGACCTTCCACCCCAGGGTGCCGCCCGTGCTGCGTAGCGTCTTTTCCTCGGGAGCGGTGAAGTACAGGTGCTGTCCGCCACGGCGGGTCCGCACGGTGTACGTCTCGGTCGGCAGCCGGACCCCGGCGCGCTCGCACAGGGCGGCGAACACGTCCAGCCCATCGGCCATGCCCGCCCACTCCGAGGGGGCGGTGTCGGCGGCGTCCTTGGGAAGGTCCAGGTCCACCACGAGGAGACCAGCGGGGCCCGTGGCAATGCCGACGTTGTACGGGGCCGACCCCCAGCACGCGCCGACGCTGTCCGCGTCCAGGGTGGCGCGCTGTTCCGGGGTGCGGTGGCCCTCCGCACAGCGGCCGGTACCAGGGCAGGACCGTTCCGGGTGTCCGGCAGGGCGCTTGTCACCGGGCCGCACGGGGAAGACGGGCCAGCCGCGCTCAATGGCGGAAAGAGCTGCTTTGAGCAGCGCGGGGTTGTGGGGTGCTGTCATGATGATGGTTCTCCTGTTTCTGCGAAGGGACGGAGAAACCGGGGCGGTCGCGGTCTTGTGGTGAGAGGCGACCGCCCCGGGCACAGCTACAGGTCGGTGAGAGCGCCGGTGGGGATCTCGTACACGTCGAACACGTCGTCGGCGTTCGACCAGTGACCCCGGGCGTAGTGGACGTAGGCGACGTGCAGGGCGCTGCCGTCGCGGCCGGTGAAGGCGTAGACGTTCACCGCGTCCACGGCCTTGGGGCTCTTGCGGGCCTTACGGACGCCGGACAGAGCCGCGTACAGACTGATCGGCTCGGGGTGAAAGTTGCGGCCATCGACCTGGGTGAACAGGGTCGCGGGCCTGACATTGATGCGGGTGCTGGTGCTCATGGCTGGGTGATCCTCTCGGGTTAGAACGGCGGCTCGTCGCTGTAGAGGTGGCGGTCGCGTCGCCAGCGCAGAGGCAGGCGGGGCAGCGGGAGCAGGACCCAGCGGCGGGCTTCGTCCCAGCAGGGGCAGGGGTACCAGTCGGTACCGTCGAACTCCCCCTCGGCGGTGACGCTGGTGTGCTCGTGGCCGCCCTCGCCCCGGCAGTCCGGGCAGCGGGGGCGAGGGGTGTCGGTCAGGACCAGGGCGGGCCGGGGCCAGTCAGTCCGGCGCACTCGGAGGCGGAGACTCACTTCAACTCACCTTCTATTGAGGGAAGTTCGGGGAGCCCGGCGCGGGTGATGGCGTGGGGGTCGTAGCCGGGCAGGGTGGCGCGGGTGATGAGCGCGGTGGCGAGCTGTTCGGCGTACGCAGCCCCGGTTCGGGC
Source organism: Streptomyces sp. SID14515 (assembly GCF_010548505.1). Classification (NCBI taxonomy): domain Bacteria; kingdom Bacillati; phylum Actinomycetota; class Actinomycetes; order Kitasatosporales; family Streptomycetaceae; genus Streptomyces; species Streptomyces sp. SID14515. The sequence goes on from NZ_JAAGMH010000040.1 coordinate 135,626, forward strand.
GGCTTCGATCTGTGCTCCGGCACGGAGGGCTTCGACGCGTTCGACGTGGGCGTGTTCCTCGCGCCGCACGGTGGTGTGGCGTTCGTGGGCGGTGCGGTCGCGGCGGTCGGTGCGCCAGTAGCGGGCGGCGATCCCGTACGCCACGGCGGTGGCCACCGCCCACAGCAGGATCGGCAGCGACCACCCGTCGGCGTATCCGGCGACTCCGGCGAGCGCGAGGGCTCCGGAGGTGGCGAACGCGGTCCCGGCGAGGACCCCGTCACCACCGCTGCGCCCTGCGGCGGCGAACGCGCCGGCGGTCGCGGCTCCGGCCGCGAGGGCGACCATCAACACGGCGTTGCCGGTGGAGTGTTCGGCCCCGTTGGCGTTCCAGATCCGCCCGAGGATCAGCACCGTCGACGTGCCGATGGCCGGGGCCACCTTCGGGGCCGCGAGCGCGGCCCAGTGACGCTGGACGAGAGGTTCGTTCATCGCACGCCTCACAGGTTCGGGATGGCGGCGACGACGGCGGCGGTCAGCTCGTTGATGGGGCCGGAGGCTCCGGTGGAGGCGAGGAAGAACCCGAACATCACGGCGATGAACGCGGATCCCCAGCCGAGGGAGTTGGAGCGGAGGAGGAAGAACAGCACGCCTCCGAAGAGGAAGACGAACGAGACGGTGACGGCCACGACGGGCCCCTTTCCGAGGGTGGTCGACGGTGCGGTGGCGGGAGTGGTCAGCGGGTGCCGTTGCGGTGGAGGCGGGCGGCGACGTTGTAGAGGTGGCGGCCGATCCGGATGCGTTTGCCGGTGGCCTTGCAGCGGCGGCAGTCCTTGCCGCGCTTGGCCCGGCCCTTGCGGTCGGTCTTCATCGCGAAGCCCCAACCACGGCAGCGGCGGCAGTTCCCGAACGGCGAGGCCGCACACAGGGATGCGTAACTGAGCGTGATGAACATGAGGAGGGTGCTAGCGAGCAGGGCAGGGGTCATCAAGGGCCTCCCAGGCCGGTTTCCGAGGTTTTCGCAGGTGGGGCGCTAGGTACTAGCGTGCTGATCACGCGGCCTATGGGCCGCTAGCGGTGCCGCTAGACCTAGCGGGGGTGGCTGCTAGGTCTAGCGGCGATCCGGGGTCAGCTCGCGTCCCGCTTTCCGTCACGCTCCGCAATCGCGGTGAGGATGCGGGAGCGTTCGATACCGCGCCGGTTCGCGCCCTTCCCGGCCTCGGTCTTGCCCCACACCTGACCGGTGGGGACGCCGTGCGGCTTGAGCGCGGTGGCGAGCTGCTCCGGCTCCCAGCCCCCGTACACGTCCGGGCGGAGGTCGGCGAGGCGGGCGACGACGATCTCGGACCAGCACTTGGGCTCTTCGGCCGGCACGACCGCGAGGATGTCGGCGAGCAGGTCGAACCCGGAGTGCTCGCGGTCCTCGAAGGACTCGCCCGCGGCGTGGCCGGTGAGGGTTCCGGCGGCTTCGCGCAGGCGGCGGGCCCGCAGCCCGATCGCTTCGGCGGTGGGGGCGTCGACGTAGACGGACGAGACGATCCGCGCGTCAGCGCCTTCACCGACGAAGTAGTGGATCCCCTTGTCATTCCAGGAGAACATCGTGGCCCGGATTCCCCGCTTGTAGCTGGACGTGCCGAGGACCATGTCGTTTTCGAGCTGGCCCATGACCTTCAGGCACCACCGGGCCGACGCGTTCGCGCTGATGCCGGTGGGCAGGGCCTTGGCGTCCGGGCGCTGCGTGGCGAGCAGGAGGACGATGCCGGTGGCGGGTCCGCGCTTGACCAGGTCGGTGCAGATTTCCTCGAACTCCCCGCCGTGCTTGGGGTGTTCAAACCACCTCTGGCACTCATCCACCCCGATCACGATGGGGTGGAGCCCGAGTTCCTTCTTGTTTGCCAGCTCGGAGGTGACCTTGGACTCCGGGCAGATGTCCCGGGGAAGCGACCGGATCATCTTGGCCCGGCGGCGCAGCTCGGTGCGCAGGGCCCGCAGGTCCTCCAGGGCGTACTCGAAGTCCTCGTCGTCGTCCCCGGCCCGGTGCCGGTGGGAGACCCGCTCGCCCACGGGGTCGAGGTCGCCGGTGCCCTTGAGGTCGTAGGTGTGGACCTCGGCCCTACTGTCCAACGCGGCGATGAGCAGGAGCAGACGCAGGAGGAACGTCTTGCCCATGCGGGGGATCGCGCCGATGACTCCGGCGATGTACATGAGGGTGATGTCGACCCAGCGTCCACGCTGGTCAGTGCCGAAGGAGACGGGCTTGAACAGGTCGACGGCCCCGGCCTTGACCAGCGGCCATGCGGGCTTGGCGGCGGTCGACATGTCCTGGTCCCCGACCCAGAGCACGAGGCGGCCGGTGTGTTCGTCGGGGACGGCTTCGGGCCAGACGCAGCCGAGCGGGCGGCGCAGGCCGGAGGCGAGCTTGTCGCGGCGCTCGATCACATCCGTCACGGTGACCCCGTACGGGAGGTCGCCCTCCGCACGCCAGCCGGGCCCGTCGCGGGTGATCGGGGCGGTGAACGTGAACCCGTCCCGCCCCTTCCCCTGTGCCTGGCTGATAGCCGTGATCCCGAGCGCGCCGAGGGCCCGCAGGACGATGTCGGAGGTGAGCTTGGGTGCCTTCGTCATCTCGACTGCGCGGGTGATGACCGGGGCGTCGGCCTGCGTTCCGGCCGACCCGAGCGCCATCAACAACGCCCCGACGGTGAGGAGTTGGAGCCAGTCGGGGGCGAGGACGTAGATGGCGAGCGCGGCCCCGATCCCGACGAACAGGGCCAGCGTCGCCACGACGGTGCGCAGCCGCACCCGGCCGTCGCGCTGCCGAGAGAGCTTCAGGTACTCGGCTGCGTCCTCGCGCCGGACGGACGCGAGGCGGACGGGTTCGCCCTCGCGGTCGGCCACCCACCGCATCGTCCCGCCCACGAACTTCGCCGCCCCGGCAGGAGCCTGGAAGGTGAGTCGGGCGGCGTAGTACGGGGAGCGCAGCGCGTGGTACCCGGCCAGGTGGCCGTAGTGTCCGGCAGCCCACTTCGCGGCGGTCTGGAACTCCTTGCCCGACCGCAGCCAGGCGGGGACGATCGCCCGCCGCTTCGCCCCCATGAGTCGGCCCACGAACCCGGGGCCGACTTCGGTCGGTCCGTCAACCATGACGGGCTCGGTCGGGTCGGTCTCTGCCAGTTCGGTCGGGGTCGACTCACGGGCGGCGCGGGCCTTGCCGAGGTCGACCACTTCTGCCCCGTCATCAGCGGCCATCTCGGCTTCCAGCCGGTTGAACAGTTCGTCGTCGTCAGGGTGTTTCACTGGGAGTCCTTCCACTTTCGGGTGTGAGGGAGGCGGGTCCGGCCGACGCTGTAGGAGGTGAGCGGCCGGACCCGTGAAATCGATACTGACCCCGGATTCCGTGAACGAGGGGCGCACTCTGCGCCCCTACCTCACGGCCCGCTCAGGCGGCGAGCTGCGGGGAGTCCGCGCAGGTCACGCACATGCCGAGCGAGGTGGGGATGCGGTATCCGGCATCGGTGCGGCACTCGGGGCAGACCTGCCGGGCGGTGTTCGCCTTGGCGAGGGCCGCCCATTTGGCCGGCGTCATCGGCCGGACCGTCTTGGCCAGGTCGATCCGGTAGAGGTAGGCGACGCGGACCGGGCTGGTGCCCTTGCGCCAGTAGCGGCGCGAGTGCCACAGGACCTGTGCGGCGATGTCCTGCCCACCGGGCCTGAGCCCTGCCGCCCTGAGCTGTCGGCGCGTGGCATAGCCGTCCGGGGCCATGCGCCACGGGAACGTGGGCACCCCGTAGCGGGAACCGGTCGGGTCGTAGAAGCGGTGGCTGTCCATCAGGCGGCCTCAGCCTCAGCCACCACCCGCGCGGCCCGCTCAGCCTTCAGCGCGTCCCGCAGGAGGCGGCCGTTGGCCGACGAGGTACGGGCCACCTTGCGGATCGCCTCGGCCGTCAGCTTCTCGTCGGGCCAGTCGGCCGTCGCCGACCGCGCGTCGGCCAGCAGCTCATCCGGGGTGCGGGTCGATCGGGGCGTGCGGGCCGCCTGCGGTACCCGACCGGTCGCCCGGCGCGGACCCGACTCGACAGCGGCCACCGGCCGCAGCACGGGCGGCTCAGCCGACTTCACCGGCTCGACTTCCGCGACCGGTCCGCCCACCGGCTCCGGGGCGACCACCGGAGCCGGGTCGGGCGACTGGGGGGCCGGGGACTCGGCCACGGCGGGAGGGGCCTCGGGGGCCGACTCTTGCAGGTCAGAACCCAACCGATTTGTTAGTGACTGCTGGGTTTCGTCCTGATCTGCACTGCGGGTGGCCCGGTGGTGCAGGACCTTGGCGACGAGGTCGGAGCCGAAGAAGATGGCCCCGACCGGAAGAGAGGTCGCCAGGAGGACGAGGGCCCAGTTGGCTGGGGCCCAGTCGGCCAACTGCATTCGGGCCTCGCCGCCGCGCAGTGCGGGCACGAGGCCGTGCACGTAGTTGAGGACGAGGGACGCGGCGGTGTATCCGGCCAGGACCCGCAGGGCGAAGGTGCGGTCCTTGCCGGTGAGGACGAGGGTGGCGACGAGGGCCAGGGCCATCAGGCCGTCCACCACGAACGGGTAGAGGAAGGCTGCGGTGTCGTCGGCTCCGACCGTGCGGGCCACGTCGTGCTGTGCGTTCCACGAGACGCGGAAGGCCATGCCGACCACGGCGACCAGAGCGGCGACAAGCAGCCCCTTGGCGAAGCGGTTCATGCTGCCGCCCCCGTCCCGCTCGTGGTGCCGGGGCGGCCCTCGCGGCGGCCGTTGACCGTCCGCAGCCCGGGGACCGAACCGGGCACCGGAGCGACGCTCCAACCCCCGCCCTCCTGCTTGGTCCGGTACATCCGCTCATCCGCCCGCCGCAGCAGCGCCGACAGCTCCCGGGCAGGCCCCTCGGGGGCGTCGCTGGAGAGCGCGGCACCGACCGAGGCACCCACCGTGAGGTCGCGTCCGTCGTGCCGGAGGGGGGCGGTGATCTCGCCGTGCAGACCTCCCAGCAGCCACGGCAGGGCGGCCGGGTCGGGCAGGGCGACAGCGGCGGCGAACTCATCGCCCCCGATCCGCCCCGCAACCGAGCGCAGGTGGCCGCTGAGCGCGTCAGCGAAGCTCGCGCCGGTGGCCCGGATCACGGCGTCTCCCGCCGCGTGGCCGTGGGTGTCGTTGACCGCCTTGAAGCCGTCCAGGTCCACCAGGACCACGGCGACGTGCGGGTGTCGGGTGAGGAGGCGGGTGGCCTGCTCCTCGAACGCGTCCCGCGTCCACAGGTTCGACAGCGGGTCGCGGCGGGCGCTCTCGTACCGGCGGTGCATCCGAAGGCCGTGCACGGCCCACCCGGAGGCGAGCGGCAGAGCGGCCGACAGTGCGGTCAGGGCGTGGCTCATGCCACTTCCCCCGCCCCGGTGAAACGGCCGGCGGACTGGGCGGCGCGCAGGAAGGGGACGGTGCGGGTCAGCGCATCGGCGTAGAGCGCGTCCCACGCGGCGATCTCGTCGCCGCCCTCCCCCTCGGCGGCCAGCTCCTTGATGACCTCGCGGGCCACGTCCAGACGCGCGGCGCGCTCCTCGGGGGACTCGTGGGTGAGCGGGCCCCGGAACAGGTCACGGTCCAGGCCACCGGGCAACTCGTCGAACCCCAGGGCCAGTTCCTCGAACTCGGCGGGGCTGAGCACCTGGTGGGTGCCGATGTACGTACGCATGGTGGATCTCCTGAGAGGCGAAGGGACGGAGAGTCGGGGCGGTCGCGGTCTTGTGGTGAGAGGCGACCAGCCCCGGGCGAGAGAGAGGGTTCAGACGGTGGAGATGATCAGCGAGGCGACCAGAAGCCACAGGTGGTGGAAGGACTGGTCCAGGGCGTAGGCCCCGGTGCCCAGGTGCGCGGCGGGCTTGCCCTCGGTGGTGACAGGGGCGAGGGGGTGGGCGGGTGTGCCCAGTTCGTAGAACTCGGACTTCCCGAGGGACTTGGCCAGGCGGGCGAGGGTGGTGCGGCGGTCCGCCCACCAGTGCGTCACCGCGTCCACCCCCAGACCGAGCACGAGACCGAGGAGGGACAGGTTCAGTCCCAGCAGCCAGGCCACGGGCAGCAGTACGGCGAGCTTGGTGGCGGTCAGCGAGGCGACGTGCCGGGCGTCGGCCAGGCGGCCGACCCATCCGGGCTTGCCCTTGGTGGCCGACTGGTGCGAGGTCTGCACCCAGTGATCACCCACACTGTGGGCGACGAAAACAGCGGCGAACGTAGCGGCATCCATGCCGGACTCCTCGGTCAGAGCGGACGAAGTCAGCGAGTGCGGACGTCGCCGCTGACGCTGTGAGCGCTGACGTGCAGGTTGCGGGCCCCGCTGACATGCACGTCGCCGGAGACGCTGGTGGCGCGCAGGGGGCCGGAGGCGGTGAGCGAGGCGCGTACCTGTACGTCGCCGGACGTGGTGCTCAGCTCCGCTCCCTGGCCGCCGTAGAGGTCGATGGCCAGGTCGCCGGAGACCGAGTGGGCGGTGATCCGCTCCTCGACGCGCCGCAAGAGCACGTCGCCGGAGGTGGTGGAGGCGAACAAGGTCCGGGCTCCGGAGGCCCGCAGGCTGCCGGAGGTGGAGCGGAACTCCATCCGGTCCACCTCGCCGTCAACGACCGCGTCGGCGGAGGTGGAGACCACGGCGAGCGAGGAACGGTCCGGCAGGGAAATCCGGGCCTCGATCGGGCTGACCGTGGCCATGCCACCCGAACCGCCGGTCACTACGCGGCCGTTGATGATGACGGCTCCGGTGACCGACCCGTGAATGGTGCCGATGGTCTGCGTGATCCGGTTGCCTCGGACGCTCTGCGTCATCACGTTGCCGGGCATCTCGGGGACCTCGACCGCGATGGTCTGGCCCCTCTCGGTGAAGCGCGCCGCGTTCACCGCCTCGGCGGCCGGGCCCGAACTGTCAGCGGTCCAGAGCCTGACCTCGGCCCGGGACAGGCCGTCGACCACTTCCACGTGGGCACTGCCTGCCGGAAGGCCCAGCCCGAGAACGACGGGGCCGACCGATTCGGAAACGAAGGTACGAACAGTCATGCCGGGCACTCCTAAGTGCGCGAAGGGAAGGAGGAGTTCAGGGCGGTTGTGGTCCTGTGGTGAGAGACGACCCGCCCCGGGGTGGAACCCGTAACTTCCGGCTCCCCTCGGCCCTGCCCGTACAGCCGAAACGGCCGGACGGGCAGGGGAGGCAACCGGCGCAGCACGAGGCGCTGCGAGCAGGAAGGGGTAGCGCTGTACATCACGCGGAGACCCGCGTGGCCGCCTACTTGGCCGAGGAGAGGCGGCGTGATCCCCATTCAGTTGTCAAGGAACAGGCGCTTCCTTCGAACCCGTTTCACGGGGCCCTCCGGGCGCTGGTGCTGCGGAATTGCAGGTCAAGCGATTGCCCCTTTAGGTCGGGGCGACCTCTTGCTAACTAGCTTGCACTAGTCTGCTGTGGTGCGCAACCCCCGCAGAGTGATGCGCACTAGCTCGCTGTGGTGGGTACCCTCAAGGCATGACTGTCACAAGAGGGCCCAAGCCGAAGGCGGTGCAGGTCGCGGACGCACTCCGCAGCGACATCAAGAAGATGAAGCCTGGGGAGAAACTCCCGTCTCAGCGAGAGCTGATCGACCGCTTCGGATACGCAAGCCAGACCATCCAGAACGGGCTAGCCACGCTCCGTGCCGAGGGATTGATCGTGTCGGCGGGGAACCTGGGCAACTTCGTCAGCGACGGGTCTGCACCCAACGACGACGTACGTGATGACATCAAGGAAATTCACTCCCAGCTTCGGGCGTTGAGTGAACGGCTCGAAGCGCTGGAGAACCGCTCCGAACCGACTGGCGCTTGATCTGCAACCAGCATGGAAGTAACGGAGGGTGTGAGGTAAGTGACAGCCAGGGGACGGCAGAGCGGAGTGGGGGACATGTCCGGTGACACCTCCCTGTCCCCTTCCCTGTCCCCCCACCTCGCGCGCGAGACTCGGGGTACAGGCACTCGGAGGAGGGCGCATGACTGACGACAGGCCCGCATGGGCGCGGCGAATCGCTGCCGAACGAAAGGCCCGCGACTGGTCGCAGCGCGACGCGGTCAGGGCCCTCCGGGCGCATGCCTCTACGGAGCTGCCCGCAGAGGACAGCATGATTCGCCAGTGGAAGCGCTGGGAGTCAGGCCAGGCACCAAACGACTTCTACCAACCGATCATCGCGGCCGTATTCGGCACAGTGACTCACGCGCTCTTCCCCGCACCCTCCCGCCGAGACGGAGAGAAGGAGATCCTGGCCGCGAGCGGTATGGAGACTCTGGAGATCGTGAGTCGCCTCAACCGGTCCGACGTCGACGGTGCCACTCTCGACGCTCTGCGAATCACAACCGACCGGCTGTGCTCGGAGTACCCGTTTATGCCGAGTGGGCAGCTCATCATCGAGGGGCGGCAGTGGCTGCGCCGGGTTGTCGAACTACACACGAAGAGCCTCACGCTTGCCCAGCATCGAGAGGTGCTAGCGCTGTCCGGCTGGCTCGCGCTCCTGGTCGGTTGTGTCGAGTACGACATGGGAGACCGGCACGCCGCAGAGTCGACACGCCGCGCCGCCCTCTCGCTCGCCACTGAGGCCGACCACTCAGAGGTCGCCGGATGGGCGCATGAGATGCGGGCTTGGTTCGCTCTGACGACCGGCGACTATCGCGGCGTCATCTCGGCTGCGCAAGCCGGAGCAGAGACAGCACCGAACCACAGCGTTGCCGTGCAGCTTGCGGGCCAGGAAGCCAAGGCATGGGCTCGTCTTGGAGACCGCCGGCAGGTTGAGGTGGCCCTCGACAAGGGGCGGCGACTGCTTGAGGGGATGCCACATCCCGAGAACCTCGACAACCACTTTGTGGTGGACCCTGCGAAGTTCGACTTCTACTCGATGGATTGCTATCGGCTGGTCGGGGAGGACCGGCTTGCACGGACGCTCGCGGAAGAGGTTCTGAGGGCTGGTACTGACTTCGACGGTACAGAGCGCTCACCCATGCGGAACGCCGAAGCACGAGTGACCCTGGGAGTTGCCGCCGCGCGCGAGGGCGACCTTGATCAGGCCCTCATCCATGGGGAGCGGGCACTACAGGGCGATCGTCAGTCCGTCCCCTCGCTCATCATGACCAGTCGGGAACTCGCGGCCGTCATGCGGCAGCGCTACAGCACCGAGCCCACGGCGCAGGAGTACCTGAACCACCTACAAGACCTGGGAAGGGAGAAGCCGGGGTTCCTCCCTTCCTGACCACGTCAACCCAGGGACGGGCGCGGCCTCGCAATGAGGCCGCGCCCGTCTCGGTTTCCGATTGGCATCCGCTTAGAGGCAAGCCCGACGTAGCGGATATGGGACTCATCGTCAAGCGATGGGCCGCCCGTGACATCCATGGCTGACATCAACATCGGCTTACATCAGCTGCTTCCGGCTTCCAAGGCGCGGGCGAAATGGCTGTACGGGGCGGGGCGGATGGCAGCTCGTAAGTCCGGCCTCAGCGACCGAACCGACCTGATAAGGATGAGGCCACAGGTTCAAATCCTGTTAGCCCCACAGTGTGTAGCATGTGTTGAGAGGGCCTTCCCCGAGTGGGAGGGCCCTCTCGGCGTTTCCGTGGCGGGGCGTGGCCCTGTGAACGTCTCCGGCCGCGGAACGCCTGCGGAGCATCTGATTCCTCCCTGATGACCTCGGCTTTTGCGCTCCTCTCGAAGAGCCTGGTGGGTAATGCTCAGGTCAAGGATGCTCGAACCCAACGAGGCGCGAGGGGCTGGACCCTGGCGTCGTGGACGGGGAGGGACTCATGAAGGTGAGCCGAGTGAAGTACGGGGTCGGTGCGGCGGCAGTGGCGATGAGCGTGGTCGTGCTCAGTGCCGGACCCGCGTCCGCCGCCAGTAAGACGTGGTACCGCGACTGTGCCAAGGACACCAAGTACGTCGCCAAGGTCTCGGCGCACGAGGCGACCACCACGAAGTCCGGAGGCGGTTGCGCCGGCCACGCCTGGGTGCGGATCAAGGTGGAGGGCGGCGGCTGGGGTTCCTGGGCGCACAGCAACTCGACCGCGAAGAGGATCAGCCCCGTGTACAAGATCGTGGCCTCGGAGCACAAGGACTGCGACTGCAGTACGGCGAACAAGTACACGCTGAAGCCGTAGTCCGGGCACACGGAAAGGGCCCCCGGCCGGTGTGAACCGGACCAGGGGCCCCGGAAGTGCGGTGGCGCCGGGATCAGGGGGGTGGCGCCGGGGAGTCGCCTTCCGGGGCTGTGGAGTGGGAGCCGGTCTGGCCGGTGGTGCGGGTGGTGTCCGCGGGGTCGAGCGACAGGTGGCGGGTGGCCGGGGAGGAGCCGTGGGCCTCGGCTCGGATGCGCTGCTTCATCGTGGGCGGCAGGGCCCGGTCACGCGGAAGGGTCCATCGGACCGAGGGGGCGAGTGGGGTTGCCGCGGTGGCACCCGTGTGCTCGTGGGTCGTGGCGCTCGGCTGCGCGGCGGCGTTCGTGGCGTTCGTGGCGCTCGCCGTGGCGGTGGCGAGGCCCAGCGACGCCAGGAGGGCGAAGAAGGCGGTGATGAAGGCGGTCCAGATGTTCTTGGGCTGGAAGGTGCTCATGGCCCCTCGCTTTCGGACGGTCCGGTTGCTGACTTCTCCGATCATGTGGATCCGGGCCGCGATTTCGAGGAGCGACGCCCGCTCTGCGCCGATCTTCGGATTAACACCACTCGTATGGTGCAACCGGGGTGGACAGGCCCTCGTGCGGGGTCGGAACGGGTCGACGGGAGGTCGTTCGGGGCGCCGGGAAAGGGCTGCTTCTGGGTTCCGGGCAGGTCACCGATCGGTATCGGCCGGTGTGTATAGTCGGCGGCAGAAGGCCCCTACGCCAAGGAAAGACGAGGTAGCGCGGTGAAGAAGCTTCTCCTGGTCGCACTGGCCGCCATCGGCGGGCTCCTCGTGTACCGCCAGATCCAGGCGGATCGCGCCGAGCAGGATCTGTGGACGGAGGCTACCGACTCCGTGCCCGCAGGTTCGGGTGTGTGAGACGGCACAGTCTGTTACGAGCCCCGGTCGCTGAGCGGCCGGGGCTTCGTGCTGTCCGGGGCCCGGCCCGTTCACCGGAGTGCGGGCTCTTCTGGTTCGCGTTGCTCAAGTGAAGTGACCTGAGGGCGTCGACGGGCCGGGAACGCGGACAAGAAGGGCAATCCGGTTGTGGCCGGAGACAGCGGCGGGGCGGGCGGGGCAGGATGGACCGGCATCGCGGTCGGGCTGTCGACGGGCACCGGCGCGTGAGGACGACGAGGGGAAGCGCGTGAAGAGGCAGCGGCAGCGCAACAGGGGGCGGGCGGTGGCCGCGGTACTCGCGGCGATGTGCGCGGCGGCGGTCCTGCCGGGGCAGGCGCACGCGGCAGGCCCCGGGGCGTACGCGTTCGACCCCGACGCGAAGAACGTGCAGGGCGCGACGGCGAACGTCGAGGCCTCCGAACTCGACGAGGGCGTCCCGTACCGCAGCACGATCAGGCCGGGCGAGAAGCTCTACTACCGGGTCACCCTGGACGACGTCTCCGACGCCTATGTCTCGGCGGTCGCGGTGCCCGGCGACAGCGGCCCGGCCGGCTACGGCGACGGCATCAACGTCAGCCTCCGGGAGACCGACGACACCCAGTGCAGCTCGGTGCGGGCGAGCTTCGGGTCGGGCCAGTACGCCCGTCCCATCGCCGCGTACGCCTTCCGGGCCGTCAAGGAGGGCAGCGGCTTCTGCCAGGAGAGCGGCCACTACGACGTCCTCGTCGAGCGCGAGAGCAAGTCGCCGGCCGACACCGGGACCTGGGACCTGGAGCTGCGCTTCCTCCAGGAGCCGCGGCTGAAGAGCGGGACCTCCACGCCGACCGAGGGGCCCGACAGCTGGCCATCGGCCTCGCCGCAGCCCTTGACCGGGAAGCAGCAGAAGCGCTCCGGCGGTGCCGGGTACTCCGAGGCCACCAGCCTGGAGAACGGCCGCTGGCAGGACACCGTCGCCCCGGGGCAGACCCGCTTCTACCGGGTGCCGGTGGACTGGGGCCAGCAGATCTACGCCACCGCCGGGCTCTCCAACAGCACCGGCGCCGAGAAGGAGTTCGTGAGCAACGCGCTCACCCTGTCGCTGGACAACCCGGCCCAGGGGCCCGTCTCCGACGCCACGCTCTCGTACTCCGGAGGGCCCGCGTCCGCGTCGCTGCGACCGCTGCCGCCGGTGGCCTACCGCAACCGGTTCGCCCCCTCGAACCAGATCAGCGCCATGCGCTTCGCGGGCTGGTACTACCTGTCGGTCTCCCTCAGCCCGAAGCTGAAGGAGTCCTACGGCTCCGAGCCCATCCCGTTCGAACTGTCGGTCCAGGTGAAGAACAAGGCCGAGGAATCCCCGTACGAGGGTGACGCCGGGGTCTTCGGCGTCACCGACCAGGACCGGGAAGTGGCCCGGGACGGGAAGAACGCCCGCCAGGCCGCGCGGAGCGGCCCGATGACGGTGGTCGCCGCGGCCGGGATCGGCACGGGGTCCGTGCTGGTGCTCGGGCTGGGCGTCTGGACGCTGCTGGCCCGCCGCCGCGCGGCGGCCGACGCCCCGGCCCCCGGCTACCCGGCCGGTGGGAGCCACCAGCCGCCACAGGGCTGGTAGTCGGGCAGCCGGGCCGGTGGTCGGGGCCGCCGACCCGGCCTCGGTCGTCCGGCCGGGCCCCGGACCCGTCAGATCTGGGTCAGGGCCCAGATGCCGACCGCGAAGCAGATCAGCGCCACCACCAGCACCGGGACCGCCACCTTCGGGGGCGGTCCCGGACGCGTCCGCGGTGCGGGTGCGTGGGGCGCGGCGTGCTGCACCGGTGGGGACGGTACCGGCGGGTGCTGCTGCTGGGCGGTGTAGGCGCGGGTGGAAGCGGGGTCGTGCGGTACGGCGGAGGTCGGCGCCTGGGAGAGGTGCGGTGCGCCGACGGCGTACGGGGGCGGCGCGTCCGTCGTGAACGGGGCGGCGGGCGGCGGCTGCTGGAACCCCGGCTGCGCGTACGGCTGTTGCTGCGGGGGCGCGGCCGCGGGCGGGGGCGCGAGGTGGAAGCTGCCCGTCTCCGACATGGAGACCGGGGGCGGTGCGGAGGGCTGTCCGCCGGGCGTCTGCGGAGCGGCGCCGGTCGTGGGGCCGGTCGTCGCGGGGCCGGGTGTGGGTTCCGCGGGCTGCTGGGGGGCGGTGACGGGGCCGTCGGGGCCGAACCCCGCGGGCAGCGGACCGATCTGGTCGAACACCTCCACCGGTTCGTCGTCCGGGCCGGGTTCGGGCAGCATCTCGACCGCCGCGGTCAGGGCCTTGCGCGCGCCCGTCGCGGTCCGGAACCGGGCGTGCGGGTCGGGCTGGAGCAGCCCGGCGAGAACCTGCCACAGCGGCTCGGGAATGCCGTTGGGCGCGCTCGGGGTGCCGTGCTCGGCGAAGTGCTCGACCAGCGCCTGGGAGTCGGGCTTCTGGCCCTGGAGGAGGTAGAGCGCGACCAGGCCGACCGCGAAGAGATCGGCGGGGAAGTCGGGCTCGGCGCCCATCATCTGCTCGGGGGCGAAGTAACCGGGCGTGCCGACCACGTAGTTGGTCTCGGTCAGTCGCGGTTCGCCCTTGCGCATCGAGATGCCGAAGTCGGAGAGGCGCAGATGCGGGCGGCCCGTTCCGGTCGCCTCCATCAGGATGTTGGCGGGCTTGATGTCGCGGTGCACCACCCCTTCGGCGTGCACCGTGGAGAGCCCGGAGAGCAGCTGGTCCAGCAGCAGGCAGACGAAGCGCGGGGGCAACGGGCCGTAGTCGCCTATGACATGGGCGAGCGAGCCGCCGCTCACCAGGTCCATGGTGAACAGGACCTTGTCGTCGTCGGCGGCCCAGCTGGCCGGGGCCAGCACATGCGGGTGCTCGATGCGCAGGGCCTGCTCGCGGACGAAGCGCAGCAGCGTGTGCGCGTCGCTCTGCTGGAGCACCTTGGCCGCGACGTACCTGCGGCGGCGGTGGTCCCAGGCCCGCCAGACGGCGCCGACCCCACCGCGTCCGATCGGATCGATCAGCTCGTACCGACCGGCGAAGACCTCACCCATTGCGCTGCGCCCGCTCCCCGTTCCTGTGGTGCCGCGGCGTTCGCCGCGGCCCTTGTCCGGCCCCCGTGTCCTGCCGGTACCAGGGCGCCGCGCGGTGCGCCTGCCCTGGCTCCGTCGTCGTTCCGTCGTGCACCGGAACCGCTCGCTAGCTCTGGTGCCCTTCGTAGTGCGCGACCGCGTCCGCGGTGCGTCCCGCTCCGTACACCTTGAGGAACTCTGCCAGCTCCGGGTGGGTCGGGGCGAGGGCGTCCGCGGCGTCGATGATGTCGCCGGCCGCCGCGACCGACCGCAGCAGGGACTGGATCTCGCGCACCACGCGGCGGACGGTGGGGGCGCCGCCGGTGGAGGCGGTCTGGCCGGTGGCGGTCAGGACGGACCCGCCCTGCGACTTCTTGATCTCCTCCATGCGGTCGGTGGCCTCGCCCGCGCTGACGCTGCCGTCGGCCACCTGGCTCGCCAGCTCCTGGAGGGCCTGGACGCGCTGCACCACCGCGGGGTTGCCGATCTTGGCCCGCTGGCCGCTCATCAGCTGGGAGAGCATCGGGGCGGAGAGCCCGAGAACAGCGGCCAGCCGGGCCTGATTCAGACCGAGATCATCGATCAGCCGGCGGAAGAGCGCCCCCAACGGCTCCCCGTACCAACTGCGTTGAAGCTCTCTGGCTCTTGCCGTCGCCTCTTGTTGCGCTGCGTCCATGGCGTCTCCCCATCGCTGCGGCTTCGCTGCTGCGAACCTTGCGAGCATCTTACGGAGCGTGGTCGTTCCCCGGGAGTCCCTATCCTTTTGCAGGATTACGGGGGTCACCCGGTACTCTGGTCTGCGACGGTAGCCCTGGCGCGGAAGTGCCGGGCGTTGCCCTCGTTCGTCGTGGCCCGGGGCCTTAGCTCAGTTGGTAGAGCGCTGCCTTTGCAAGGCAGATGTCAGGAGTTCGAATCTCCTAGGCTCCACAACGTAAGACCCCTCTGACCTGCAGGAATGCAGGCAGAGGGGTCTTTTTTTCGATCTCTCGTGCTGACGCCTGTGTGAAGTGCGCCGAGTCACTGACCACTGCGGTGCGCGTCATCGTGGACAGCGCGGGCAAGGCGGTCGAGGTGAGTCTCCCGCAGGTGAGGGGGGGCGCTGCCCGAGCCCGTCACAGAGTCGCGCGTCGAAGATCGCCGTTCCGTCGACTACGGGGATGAGCTGACCGCCGCTTCCGTGCGTCACGGCGTCACCGTTGAGTGAAGCGGAGCGGTGGGGGAAGCAAGGCGGCTGTGGGAACAGGGCTCCATCCGTGCGCGCCGGGCCTGGAGGGCGTGAATCGGCCGAATGCCTGGTCTCCGAAGTGGAAGGCGAAGCAGTAGGTCCGCGGAGCGCTCAGATGAGTGAGAAGCGTCTTGCGGGCGGTAAGCACGCCGTCGACGTCCGTGTCGGGTCCGGAGGGCCATTCCGGGTGTTCCATCTGAGCCGGAGTGTGGAAGGCGTCGCCGATCACCAGGATGCGTTTCCCGTGCCCGGCGGAGATGACGTAAGTCGTGTGTCCGGGGCTATGCCCTGGAGTGATCAGCGCGATCACACCGGGCCATACCTCGTCGTCATTCTCGAACTGGTTCATCGCTCGCGACATCGGCACCATGAACCCGTCCCACGACGGAGCTCCAGCTTCTATCTCACCGTTCCAGAATGGACCCCACTCGGCTCGGGCGACCAGATAGTTGGCGCGCGGAAACGCCTTGCGGAGTTCTCCGTCCGGCCCGGTCACGAATCCCATTCCGGTGTGGTCGGTGTGCAGGTGAGTGAAGGCCACGGTGTCGATGGAGTTCGGGGACACCTGTAGTGCGCGCAGCGTACGAAGCAGTGCTCCGCCGCGGGAGACACCGAATGAGGGTGAAAGCACGTTACTGCCCAGGCCCACGTCGATCAGCAGGCGTCGTCCGCGTCGCTCGACCAATACGCCGCCGGCCGAGGCGGCGACGCGCCTCGACCGGGTCAGCGCCTCGGGATGGTCTCGCCAGTACGAGGCCGGCACGGCGGGAAAGAACCCGACAGGGTCCAGTTCCATGGCCGCGTCGACGATGTAGGTGAGCCGGACGTCTCCCAGAGTGAGCGTACGTACCGCTGACTGGTCGCTGAGCGCCCCTGTCGAGGGGATGTGGGGCCGAGTGCTCGCGTGGACCTTCGAGCGGGTGCCGGCGAGTGGCACGGCTGCGGCTGCGGTGGAGGCCAGCGTGGTGCGCAGCATGCTGCGCCTGGAGAGAGACGGAAGACGGTCGGTCATTTCTTTGGCTCCTCTCGCGCTGCCTGCTGCACGCAGCTCGCGGCCACGGTGCACCTGCTCGGCGACATTGGCCAGGTGGAAGTACGTGGAGAAGGCGCGGCCCTCATGCCCCTCCTGACGTACGAGCGTCTCACCCAGCAGATCGCCGAGACGGCGGATGTCGTAGCGCAGGTGGGCAGGGCTGGTCGGGGTGGTCATCGCTCCTCCTGGACGGGAGGTGGTGAAGGTCCGTTCAGGACGCCGGATCACGGCGCGAGCAGGTGTGCGGGGTTCGTGCGTGTCACGGCCTTGATCTGCTGGTTCGTCAGGCCCGCAGCCCGGAACCACTGCCCACTCAGGTCCAGCCATTCCTTCACGTCCGGCTGGGTCGGCTGGCCGAGGTCGGAACTGAACACAACCCGCGGGTGGGCGCGTACGACCTCACCCAGATGCGCGGCATCTCGGTGGCCCAGCAGGAGCATCAGCGCTGTGAGTTCGACGTAGAGGCCGGGCAGGTGGGCCAGATCGGCCAGATCGGTGGGGGTGAACCCCGACATGGGGTGCGTGGCGTGGGTGAGCAGCAGGCGCGGTACGCCGAGGCGTACCGCCTCCTCCACCACACGCAGGGAAGCCTCCCGGTCGCAGTGTCCGGTCGCCACGGTGACGGGCAGGTCGCGCGCCGCCCGCAGCACCTCGGTCACCTCTCGCCGCAGTCGGCCCTCGCCGTCGACGACCGCGGCAGTGCGCCACTGATCCGGGTCCAACCGCGGGTGAAAGGACGTGCGCCGTAGCGTGGAGGTGTGCGCGGGCCCGGCCAGGGTGGGCAGATGGACGATCAGCCGGGCGGGGCTGTCGGGGCCATGGGCGTAGACGGCCTGTTCCATGGCGCCGGTGTGGACGCCGCCGCACAGATCGTTGAGGACGACAGCGCCGGAGACCGGCAGCCCTTCTTGGCGGGCTTCCCAAGCACGCGCGGCCGTCGAGGTGAGATGGCTCTTGAGCACCACCCAGCTGTTGACTTCCGCGTACGCCCGCCCGGCGCCGGCTGAAGTGAGCCGGCGCCGGTACAGGTCGGGGCCCGCGTGGTAGTGGACGTCCACCACCGCGCGCCCCGTCAGGTCAGGCACCGGGAGCCGGGGCGCTGTCGCCCCAGGGCTCCGCGTAGCCGTGCCGGCGGCGGGCTTCGTCGAGCCTCATCCCGGCTGCGACCGATGCGGCGATGGCATGCTCGGTCCGCTCTACACGCTCGGCCCGCTCGGCGACCTCGTCGGCGGATTCGGCGGGAACGACCAGAGCGCCGTTGTCGTCGGCGACGACGATGTCGCCGGGGCGGACGGTGACGTCTCCGATGACGATGTTCTGCCCGGTCGTGTCGAGTTCGACCCGGTTCTTGCCGCTGACCATCGTGGCGCCCGTGCTGAACAGCGGATACCCGGCGGCGCGGATCTCGGCGACATCACGGACCGAACCGTGTACGGCGGTGCCGCGTACGCCGCGCCGCTGCGCCAGACTCGTCAGCAGGGATCCCCAGTTGGTGCAGGTGGTGCTGCCCGCGTTGTCGACGACCACGAACGAGCCGGCGGGTACACCGTCCAGGTAGTCGGCCGCGTTGCGGAAGCCCTTTTCGGCGCCGGCGGAATCGACGGGTCGGTAGGTGACGGTGAAGGCGCGGCCGGCGGTGTGCGCGCCGGGCACCCGTGGCGCGATTCCGGCCAGAACGCCGCCGACGCCGAGGCTGTCGAGGGCATCCGACACGGACGCCGTGTCGAGACGGGCGAGCCGGTCCACCACAGCGTCGGTGGCCGGTACGTCGGCCGTGCTCGCGGCGAGTTCGGAGGCCACCGCGCGTGCCACCTCATCCGTGCGGGCGCTGCCGCCCAGGTCGTAGGTGACGGTGGTGCGAGCCCGGACGACGGTGCTGACGGCCGCGCGCAGCTCTTGGCCGGCGACCGGCACATCGAGGTGGTCCAGGAGCTGGGCGATGGTGAGCAGCATGGCCATGGGGTTGGCGCGCCCCTGACCCGCCATGCCCGGCGCGCTGCCGTGCACGGGCTCGAAGTAGCTGCCGTGGTCTCCGATGTTGCCGCTGGAGGCGAGGCCGAGACCGCCCATGACGCCCGCGCCGAGGTCGGAGAGGATGTCACCGAACATGTTTTCCGCGACGAGCACCCCGAAGCGTTCGGGCCGGCGCACCATCCACAGGGCAACCGCGTCGACGTTGAGGATCTCGGTGTCGATGCCCGGGTAGTCCTGGGCGATCAGTTCCAGCCGGTCGCGGAGGTGGTTGCCGCTGTGACGCAGCACGTTCGGCTTGTCAGCGACCGTGAGGAGGCGGTGGCCATGGCGCTGGGCGTACTCGAACCCGTACCGCAACAGTCGGTCGATACCGAACCGCGTCTGCAGTCGGAGGGTGACACTGGTGTCCTCGGGACCCGATGCGGCGGCGTTGGGGTGGCTGCTCACCGCGTTCCACAGCGACTCGTCGAGCCCGTGAAAGTCGTAGCCGGCGTACAGGCCTTCGGTGTTCTCCCGGATGACGGTGAAGTTGAACTCGCCCCGGTCGATGTCGGTGACGGGCCGGACGTTCGCGTACAGGCCCAGCCGCTGGCGCAGCTGAATGACGGGCGAGACGTATGGGACACCCGTGCCGCGCAGGTCCTGAGGGAGTTCGCCCTCCGCCTCACGTAGCGGCTTGCTGGTGACGGCACCGAGCAGGCAGGTGTCCGTCTCCTCGATGAGCTTCCAGGTGCGCTCGGGGACGACGACGCCTTCTTGGCGCCAGCACTCCCAGCCGATCTCACCGAAGCGCAGATCCAGTGGAAGGCCGAGCCGGTCCACGACGTTCAGCGCCTCGGAGATGACTTCTGGCCCGATGCCGTCGCCGGGCAGTACAGCGACGCTTTTCATGTGAGTCCCTTCTCTCGCAGGAAGGCGCCGACGAGGGCGGACACTTCTGCGGTGCGTTCGAAGTGGGGGCGCATGCCTGCCCCCGCGATGACGTGCACCCTGTGATGCGGTGCAGCCGCGGTGTGCCGTTGGGTGACGAGCTGTGAGTGGCTGCCGACGACTTGGAGCAGGGGTCCGGGGTGCGCCCGTACGGCCGGCGTGACGTCGATGCCGCACAGCAGTCGCATTCCGGCGGCCAGACGGCGCCCGGCTGTCGGGTCGTGCGGCGACGGTGTGTCGGCGTCCGCGACGGGGCAGTGGCCGTGCGGCTGTACCCGCTGGTTCAGCAGGGAGAGCGCGTAGTCGGAACGGCCGCCTGCGGCGAGATCGGCGATCTCCGTGAGACGCGACTCCAGGAGGGCGTCGGAGCGGGCCGGGCCCGAAACGAGCAGCGCCGCCGTGGCGGGAGCGACGTGCGGGAGCAGGGCTTGGGCGACGGCACCGCCCAGCGCGTTCCCGCACAGCAGGTCGACCGGCCCGTACTGGGGTAGAAGCGCCTGCCAGCGGGCGACGAAGGCGTCCATCGAGTGGCATCCCTCGTCCCACGCGGAGAGTGTGTCGACGACGGTCACTCGTAGACCGGCTTCGGTCAGGGCCTGGGTGACAGGGGTGAAGAACGCTCCCTCGTCCCAGCGGGGGGTGACGGGGGCGAAGACCAGGGCGTGGGCCGCCCCTGCGGCGGACTCCGGTCCGAAGACCGCCGCAGGGACAGCGAATCCGGCCTGGGTCACCGGACGGCGGCGAGGGTGCGTGCGGTGGCGACGCCCTCACGGTGGTTGCCGCCCAGAAGGTCCTTACGGTGCTCGACCGGAAGGTCGTAGCGGCCCAGAACCAGGTCGGGCAGCGGCAGCGAGGGGTGGCCCTCGGGGACGGTGGCGAGCAGTAGATCCGCCAACTCCAGGGCCGGTCCCAGGCGGAGACGGGACGCGGCCTCGGCATCGGTGCGGTCGAGGTGCGCGAGCCACTGCTCGGCGATGAGGTTGCCCGGGCCCTTGCCCATGCCCTGGATCGAGGAGTCCATCCAGGTGGCGCCCGCGGTGACCGCGCAGATCGCGTTGGACAGGGCGAGGCCCAGATTGTTGTGGGCGTGCAGGCCCACCGGGCTGCCGGTGACCGATTTGGTCAGCGTGGTGAGATCGGTGGTGTCGACGGGGGAGAGGCTCCCGTTGGAGTCGGCGAGGTAGACGAACTCGGCACCGGCATCGGTGGCGGCAGTCGCCACCTCGACGATGTCACGCCCCTCCCACTGGCTGATCCGGGCGAAGTTGACGCCGACGCGGAACCCGATGTCTCTGGCCTGGCGTATGTACTCCAGGCCCCGCTCGTAGCCCCTGGACGGGAGAATGATGCGCACCAGGCGGGCGCCGGCCGCGTACATGGCGGGAAGGTCGTGTTCGGTGATGTTCTTCGGGTGCAGGATCATCGCGACCTTGTCCGGGCCGACCTCTCGGGCCACCGCCGCGATGAACTCGTCTTCGCCGCGGCCGGTCAGTCCAAGGTTCGGAACCGGCAGCAGGGAACCCTTGCGATAGGCGATCTCGACCCAGTCGAAGCCCGACTCGACGCTGAGCCGTGCATGCGTGAGGGCGTAGTCCAGGGGGAAGTTGAAGCCGTTGCGGTACCCGCCGTCACGGAGGGTGACGTCGATGTTGACGATGCTCATGGTTCCTCCAGGGAGCTGGTGCGGACGGGTCAAACGGTTTGCTGGGCGGCGATGTGGCGGGCGGCGAGCCGGCCGAAGATCAGGGAGCGCAGCACGGACGTGGCCGGCGGGTAGGCGTGGTAGAAGAGGCCGGTGGCTTCGCCCGCCGCGTACAGGCCGGGGATGGCGGTGCCGGACGGGGTCACCACGCGGGCGTCGAGGTCGGTGCGGATGCCGCCGTAGGTGAAGCAGACGGCTGCGGTCAGCGGGACTCCGATGAACGGTGCGGCGTCCACGGGGACAGCCCAGTTGGACTTCTGCGGAGTGAGGCCGACGGTCGCCTTGCCGTCGCGGCGGGTCGGGTCGAACTCGCCCGGGCCGACGGCCGCGTTGAACTCCGCGACGGTCTTCTCCAGGGCTTCGGCGTCGATGCCGAGCTTGTCGGCGAGCTCGTCCAGGCTGTCGGCCTGCTCCGGCGGAATATCGCTGAGCAGTGCATTGAGGATGCCGGGGATGGCGAGCGTCTTGGCGTCCGCTATCCAGTACGCCTCCTGCTCCTGGTTCTTCCAGATCTCGTAGCCGACGTGCTCGAAGGTGTTGTCCCAGGTGTCCATGCCCTCGTCGAAGAAGCGCTGCATGCGTCCGTTGACGAAGATGCCGGTGCTGAAGCCGTACAGGACCGCATCGGCCTGCTGGCTGCGGGTGTCGACGGGCTCGGCGTGGATGCCGTCGAACTGGCCGGCGGTGTCGGCGCCCAGCTCCAGGGCCATGCGCAGCGCGTCGCCGCGGTTGTTGGCGATACCGGGCGCGATCAACGGCAGGTCGCAGGCCTTGTCACCGACGTAGCGGGTGAGCATCTCGGTGTTGCCCTCGAAACCTCCGCAGGCCAGGACGACGGCGCGGCCGGACAGACGCTGAGTGAGACCATCGGCGGTCCGCACCAGGACACCATCGACAACGCCCTCGTCCGAGGTCGACAGGCGCAGCGCCTCCGTCTCGTACCGGATGTCGACGCGCGGGTCGTCCTCCAGCGCGGCGCCCAGGTGCTCGACGATCGAGGCGCCGCCGCCGCGCGGGCTGGCCGGCGGTGTCATCGACGGGGTGCCGCCCGCAAAGGTGTGCGGCAGAGGGAAGTCCTCGAAGGCGATCTCGACTCCGTGCTTCTCCACGAAGTCCAGCGTCTGCGGCGTCTCGCGTTCCACCGTGCGGCAGTAATCGATGTCGGCGAGACCGCCTGAGACGCGGCCGACGTGCTCGGCCCAGTCGGTGTCCAGCTGACGGTCCTGGGTGATCCGCAGGAACGCGCCGGTCCAGCGCGTGGCGCCGCCGCGTTCCGCCTTACCGGATCGCTCCAGCACGGCGATCCTGGCGGGCTTCTCGCGGCCCTCGGTGGCCTCGGCGAAGGACAGGGCGGACGACAGTCCGGCGGCGCCGAAGCCGATGACGATCAGGTCGTACGGTTCGGTGGTGTGCGAAGCGGACATGCTTTCTCCTGTGCTCGGTAGGTGCGGTGCGGGTGCGGAGTGCCGCCGATTGCGCGGGCCGGTCATCGGTTGGGCGTGATGACGCGGCTGGTGCGGTACAGGCGGAACTTGGCGCCGGTCGTGGTGGTGGCGAACTCCTCGTAGCGGCGGGTGAATTCGGGATCCTTGAAGATCGCGTCGAACTTGTCCTGGTTCTCCCACGCCGCGAAATTGACGATGGCGTCGCCGCCGACGCTGGTCAGCAACCGTGAGCCGCGGAATCCGTCCGCGGTGGCGGCGACGTGGTCGACCGCGGAGGCGAGCGAGGCGACGCTGGCGGCCGCGTCCTCGGTGGTGGCGACATTGATGAGCAGGACGCCGTCGTCCGGCTCTGCGGCGGTGATCACACCGGGGCTCGCGTTGCGGCCCTCGAAGGCGAGCTGCTCGTAGGAGGCAACGCCGAGCTTGTGCCACGGATCGCTCTCGATGAGGTCGCGGACCTGAAGCTCGTCGAGGTCGGCGGTGACGATGACGGCGCCGCCCTCGGGCCGCGGCCCGCTGAGCAGAATGCGGCCCTGGTCGCCGTGCTCGCGCAGCCAGGCCTTGTGCTCGGGCATGTGCGCGAGCACGGTCTCGCGGGGAACGAGGTACGTCAGGGTCAGTACGTGGATCATGAGGGTCCTTCTGCGGTGAGGGAATTCAGGGGCGAGAGCTCAGGCGGTCGGGGAAGCGATCCGCTGGGCGAGGCCGGAAAGGATTTCCTCGGCCTCGGAGACGACGCCTCGGACGATCTCGGCGGCCGGCTTGATGTCGTGAATCAGGTCGAGCACTTCGCCGGCGAACATGGCGCGCTGGCTGGTGTCGTCGCGGGCGACGGCCTCGACCCAGGCGGGTTCGACCGACGAGCGCCGCGCGGCGAGTTCGGCATCCTTGCCGGTCCAGGCGCGGGTGAACTCGTTGCTCACCGATCGCGCGGGGTGCCCCGCGGGCCAGTTGATGCCTCGCACGACGTCGAAGGCGTGTGTGTTGACGGTGTCCGCGGTGCGCGCGGAAACGAGATGGGACTTGAAGCCGGCGGTGGCCAGCGACTCCTCGGCGGCAGCGAATCGGGTGCCCATCATCACGCCGTCGGCGCCGAGGGCGAGAGCTGCCGCGAGGCCCCTGCCATCCGCGAACCCGCCGGCCGCGACCACCGGGACGCGGCCGTCGGCCACCTCGATGACCGCCGGGATCAATGGCAGTGTGGCCTGGGTGCGGTGGTGTCCGCCGGCCTCGGCCCCCTGTGCGACGAGCACGCTCGCCCCGGCCGCGACGGCGATGGCGGCCTGCTCGGGGTCGTGAACCTGGACGACGACGTGGGAGCCGGCGTCGGCGGCGGATTTCACGTACTTCTGGACCTGCGCGGCATCACCAAAGGAAAGGGCGATGACCGGCGGTGCGTAATCGAGCACCTTGTCCCACAGACCGGGTCGGTCATCGAAGGTGAACATCACGCATCCCACGCCCCAGACGCCGCCGCCCTCGGCGGCCTGAGCCACGTGCTCGTCGATGAAAGCAGCGTCTCCGTAGCTGACACCGACGAGGCCGAGGCCTCCCGCCCGGGTCACGGCACCGGTGAGCCGGCCGCCGGACACGGAACCCATCGGTGCGCAGACGACCGGGTGGTCGATGCCGAGCAGTTCCGTCAGCTTGGTCGCGATCACAATGCTCCCTTGGTCCATTTCATTGACTGATACGGCCGATGCGCGGCCAAAAGGAAGGAGGGGAACCGTTGAATTCTTCATCGAATTCTCTGCGGCTGAAACAACGGGCGTGGCGGCTCAACTCCGCTGCGAATCCTGCCCTGTTTCGGTTTCAAAGATTAGCCAGGTCGCCGGGTTCACGTCCAAGACGTAAACCGCGTGATCGTCATAGGCCAACGCCTATGGCGGCTGGCTGACACGCAATGCACAAGGCGTGTGCCCCGGGCATGAGGAAGCCCGGGGCACACGCCTGAAGTCGCCCTGTCCGGGGCGTGGGTCGACCGGAGAGGGGCATGTCGCCGTGGGCGTGAAGCCCACCGTTGGGATGGTGGCCGCGCCATATCTTCCGGATGCTCAGCGAAGACAGCGCCTACGTCCGGTGTTCGCGACCGGCCACCGGCCGAAGAGGACGCGGTGGTGCTACTGGGCGAAAAACTTCCAGCCGCGTTCATCGGCAACCTGCTGCAGCAGGCGGGCGCTGCGAGTGCCGACGACAGCGGTAACCGCGAGCCGCTCACGTGGTGGCCTGCTGGTGGGGAGCGGTCGCCACACCAGATGCGGGTCCTGCAGCACTGCGCGCCGGGGACGCAGGGCCACGAGATCCACGGAGGTCTGCAGCGCGTGCATGAACAGGGCGTGCTGGTCCTGGTCGACAGGGTGCAGCATCGAGTTCCAGCCGAGCCGGGCCAGGTGGGCGGGCACCGAGTCGGCGAACCCCCGGGCGCAGCCGTCCTCGTACCACAGCAGGCGTTGGCGGGAGAGGTCGTCCCAGCTCGGCTCGGTGCGATGGGCCAGCGGGTGCTCGCGGGCCATCACGACACCGAGGGGCTCGTCCCAGACCACAGCGCGGACCAGATCAGGCGTTTCGATCGGGAGACGCACGATGCCGAAGGCGATCTCGCCATGCCGGAGCAGCTCGCCCTGGTCCGTGGTGTTCACCGAGCGCATCCGCAGCTTGGCAACGGTGTCACGGTCGGCCTTCGCACCCTTTGGAGGCGGCCCGACCAGCCCCAAGTGCACCTCGGTGAGTACATCCGCCGGAACGCCGCCGCACACGCCGACCGGCCAGATGCGCGGTGCAGGCGCTACGGCGGCGATAGCCGAACGCAGCTGACTCGGAATGCCCTGAATTTCTGTCAAAAACGCGCGGCCGCCAGTGGTGAGTTCCACGCCGCGTGAGCTTCGAATGAACAGAGCCGCACCAACTCGCTGCTCCAAACGCCTTATCTGTTGACTGAGGCTGGGTTGAGAAATGCGCAGTTCCTGGGCAGCGGCCGAAACAGTGCCGGCGCGGACTACGGTCAGGAAATACCTCAGATGCCGCATGTCGAAGTCATCGACATCGCGGGCATCCGAGACCGCACGCAGGACGACATCGTTCTGGGATGTGCCCGGGCTGTAAGCGGCCGATGCGCCCCGGGGCGCACGACTCGTCCACTCGTCCAGCACGCTCATGCATCCTCCAATGCATCGTCGCCCAGCCCCCGTGGCGGGCATGAACCCATCCGGCCGCAGGTCAGCCAGTCGGGCCCCGAGATGCAGCATGCCAGAACATTCCTTCCAGAAGGAAGTTTTTACGAGCCTGAAACGACCTCGCCTTCTTCGGGCGCTTCCTGCGTCACTTTCGCCGACAGCGCCGCGAACAACAGGCGCCCCACTGCCTCGGCTTCGGGGCCGCCGTCGCCCCTGCCCGGGGAGGCATGCAGCAGCCCCTGCATCATGATCATCAACAATTGGGCCACGAGGCGCGGTGAGTGCTCAGGGAAGCCACCGTCCCGCTGCGCCCGGCGGATCAACTCCACCAGGGCGCTCTCCACCTCGACCAGCACTTCGGACAGTGCCTGGGCCAGAACCGGACACTCGGACGCGAGCCGGACCGTCGCGCGCAGCCGCACGTCCGTCCGCAGCCGTCCGGCGAATCCCACGACGACGCCCTCGAGCACACGGCCGGCATCAGCCTTGGGAGTGTCGTCATCGACCCGCAGGCTCACCCACGTCTGTCTGGACTCGTCGATCAGAGCCCCGGCCAGCGACTTCTTCGACGGGAAGTGCCCATAGAGCGCGCCCTTGGTCATGCCCATGCGGTCCGCGACGGCATGTACCGTGGCCCTGCTGTACCCCTGTGCGGCGAACTCCTCCGCCGCTGCGGCCAGGACCTTTTCCCGGGTACGCCGCGCCCGGTCCTGTATGGCCATCTTCGTGCCTTTCATCGTCTACGGAAGCACGAGCGGGCCGTGGGGCGGAGCGCTCTCCAGAGCTTTCCGCCCCACGGATTTCCGTCATGCTCAATGCCTTCGGTGGCCCAGGAGACCTAACCTCACGGGCCGGCCGGTCTGCGGTGTCTCCTTGCCGATCGGGGAGGAAGCCGTGCCCTCGGAGGAGAGCCGCACACCCTGTGCGACCTCACCACTCTCATCGATCCGCCCTGTCGAACAAGGCTGAGACGTATGCCTCAGCCGCTGCATCCACGTCGAGGGCCCCGTGCCCGGCAGCTGTCGTGACATCGCGCCAAGCTCGTTGCACCCGGCTGTCCGGGGACTGTCCGCGCATGCCCGAAGCGTGGAAGATCTCATCGACGGTGTCCCGGCACAGCCTTGCCGCGGTCACGGCATCGCGCCGGGCTTCGGCCACCGTTCCCGCGGTAATCGTGCATACGTCAGCACGCTGCGCGGAATCGCTCAGGAGCAGGCCCGCGGCGTGGATCTGGGCAGAGGCCTGGGCGAGAAGCAGTTTCTGGCGGGGTGTGCTCGCGCCGTCCGGGAGACACTCCTCGATCCAGGCCCGCAGTGCCGCTCGCGCCGCGCCCAGCACAGGAGCTGCGAAGATCGACGCGGCGACCATCGGATAGGGAACACGGTGGCAGCGCGCTGCCCCCGGCAGCGGGTGCAGCAGCGCGTCCAGCGTGAAAGAGCGCCCTGCCGGAACTACGACACCGTCGGCCCGCACGCTGTTGCTGCCGCTGCCGCGCAGACCAACGGAATCCCATGTGTCACGCACCCTGATGGCCGTCCGCGGCACGGCGAAGATCCGATGCTGCTGAACCCCGTCATCGCCCGGAGTCCATGAGGCGAGCAGAACCCACTCCGCGTGTTCGATGCCGCTGGCGGTGCGCCACTCCCCGTCGAGCCGCCAGCCGCCGGATACTTCCGTGGCGTGGCCTTGTGCCGGAACGATAGAGGCAGCGATCCGCACATCGGGGCCGTTCGCCCACAGTTCGCGCTGCCCTTGCTCCGGCAGATAAGCGGCGAGCCTGCCGTGCGCCGCGTACAGCGCGGCGCACCACCCCGCCGAGGCACAGGCTCCCGCCACGTCCGCGGTGTCTGCGATCAGGCGTGAGAAACTCCCGGCGTCGCCCTGCCACTTGGTCGGGACGAAGTGGCGCGCGAACCCCGCGGCGACGATGCCTTCGGCGACCTGCGGTGCCAGGCCGCGCCGCAGATCGGCATCCGCCGCATCGTGCTGAGCGAGGTCCAGGAGCCGGTCACGCGCACCCGTGTCATCGCGACGGGCCTGCTCGGCCTGGGCATGCTCAGCCATGGTCTCTCCCCGAGGTGAGGTCAGCATGCTGTCTCTATTCGTACCGGGGCAGGGGTACCTGCTCCGCGGCGGATCCGTGCGTCAGCGAGTTCTCGGCCGTTCTGCCGCGCGTTGAAGGCGAACACGCCATCGCCGATCGGGTGTGCGGTAATCGACACGGGAGCGCTCAGCTCGCCGAACGCGGTGAACGACACATCGAGCAGGCTCACCTCGCCGGCTCCTGCTCGAGGGCTCGGCGCGATCATCCGACTGGCCTGACGGAAAGCCTCTACGAGTGCCATGCCCGGCACGTGGTCGGACTCGTGGTCGAAGAGGACAGGGTGTTCGGTGTCGAGCCGCAACCACCAACTGTCCGCCCGCACGGGATCGGCTGCTATCAGTACATCCCGTTCGGCGAGGTGGCCGACGTCGGCCGGTGTCAGTGGAATGTGGAGGGGAGCAGGCTCAGTTGGCGCCGTCGGGGCCCCTTGCCCGCCTCGTCTCCGTATCAAGGCGTAGCGCTGGGGCTCCATAGGCTCCCAGCGCAGCCGCACTCGCCCGAGGTGCCTGTGCTGCGCCCAGACGTCACCCTCGAGTTCCAGACGCAGTCGGCGGGCGTCTGCGCCGGGGTGGCGGCAGTTGACTACAAGGCCCACGCTGAGTGGAGCAGTGCTGAGGGAGGGCAGCGTTCCGACGAGGTCGACGCCGGCACCTCCGAGTACAAAGGGCATGCCGTGCGAAACGTCGAAGAAGCGGTGAGACAGGTGGATCGCCGCTTGCCGCACAGTCTCCACGAGCAGCACGGGATCAGCGGTCGGCCTTCCGTGGTGCGCCAGGTAGTGGTCACGGCGCCATGCGGCAGCGATCGCATACCGTTCGCCGCCCAGGTGGGCGGCATCAGTCAGCAGTACCTCTGCGTCATCCGCCTTGTGAACGGACTCACGCGGTACCCATTTTTCATAGTTCAGCCTCCGCCAGTGCGAATCCGGACCAGGTTGCCTGAAATGTGCGTCAGTTCCAGGCGTAGCTATCACGAGTGGCTTCCTCTCTTGGCCGCCGAGGTGGCCGCGCCCACCGCAAGGTCCCGGCGCGGTACAGGGCGACCGCTAAAACATCCCTTTCGGAAGGTATAATAGGAAGCTCTGTGGTCCGCTACGCCACCTGAAGCCACAGCGCATCGACAAATCAGGATCAGAGGGAACCCCTCGTGCCAGAGCCTCAAGTCAGTGTCTTCGCGACCAAAAGCATCGCCGTCCGGAGAGCCGCCGAGCCCAAGCAGGAACGCGCAGTCAAGACCCAGGCACGGGTTCTGATGGGAGCCGCGGAACTCTTCACGAAACGGGGTTTCCGTCAGACATCGGTCAGAGACGTGGCCGAACTCGTGGAGATGACCAAAGGGGCGGTGTATTTCCACTTCCCGACCAAGGAAGCACTGGCCGTCGCGATCGTGGAGGCACACTACGCGCGTTGGCCGAAACTTCTGGAAGAGGTCACCGCTGAAGGGCTCGGCCCGGCCGACACCGCCGCTTGCATGCTCGAGCGAGCCGCGGCGGCGTTCCAGAATGACGTGATCGTGCAGGCCGGGGCGCGGCTGCAGATCGAACGTCCCCAGATCGACGCGGAGTTGCCCACCCCCTACGTCGACTGGGTGTCGCTCCTCGAGTCGCTGCTGACCGCCGCACGGGAGGCGGGTGAGCTTCGCCCCGGGGTCGATCCGACCGCGGCCGCACGTGCCCTGGTTTCAGCGTTCTTCGGTTCCCAGCATGTATCCGATGTCCTCAGCGGCCGCGCTGACGTGGTGCAGCGCTGGCGAGAGCTGGGCGGCCTGCTTTTCGCGGCCATCAAAGCGGACTGAGCGACCCCCGGTCCGCTGGTCCGGGGTCCGCTCGATCCGACGCCCCTTCAGGCGGGATCGGTGATGTGACGCCGCGTGGCGCGCACGATCAGACCGCCGGCGACCGCCAAGGTCAGCAGGACGATACCGAAGATGGTGGCGCCATTGGTCAGCCCCACGGCGTCACTGAGGTAACCGGCCGAGACGGGCAGAAGGCCGGCGGGGATGTAGCCGCCCACGTTGAGGGCGGCGTTGGCCTCGGCCAGACGTCGCGGCGGCACACTGGAGTTGAGCAGCGACAGTCCCCCGAGCTGGCCCATGCCCTGACCCGCACCGGCCAACAGCGCGGCCAGGACGAGAACGGCCACCGTCGAGGTGTGCACGGCGATGATCAGCGTGACCATGCTGAGTGTGGTACTCACCGCTCCGGCGGTGAGGATGGTGCGCCTGCTCAGGCGCTGCACGGCGAACTGCACGCCGGTGGCGGCCAGGAACATCACGAACGCCATGGCGCCGGCAATGATGCGGCTGGTGGTGCCGAGCAGCCCGGACAGTAGCGAGGGGCCCAGCGAAAGCACGAAGGACGTGGCGGTGATGCCGGGGGCGAACACCGCGATGCCCAGAATGAGTTGACGCCTGTTGCCGTGCGGCACGCCGGGCACTCGCACCCAGGCGCCCTTGGCCCGCGCCTCAGGACGGCGCACCGGCATCCGCAGGACCGCGAGTACCGCGGTGGCCAGGAGTACGGCCTCGACGGCGAAGACGGTCACGGTCGGCGCGGGCGCCGTCTCGGAGAGCACGCCGGCGAGCAGCGGGCCGAGACCGGCTCCGAAAACCATCGCGCAGGAGGCGAGCAGGGCGGCGATCCGCTTGCGCGCGGGTCCCGCGACATCCGTCACCGCAGCCATACCCGCGGAGACGACGGCGCCTACCGCGATCCCGGTGAACAGCCGGGCCACGATCAGCGCGGGCACGCTGGTGGCGGTCGCGAAGATCAGGCAGGCGGCGAGGGCGAGCCCGAGAGCCGGCAGCAGGACCGGCTTACGGCCGAGCCGGTCGGAGACCACGCCGGAAACGAGCAGCGAGCCGATGAGCCCCACGATGTAGAAGGCGAACACCACGGTCAGTGTGCCTTTGGAGAACCCGATGTCCCGCTGCCACAGCACATACAACGGAGTCGCGGCGTTGGAGAGCACGAAGACGGCGGTGACCGGCCAGGCGGCCAGCCACACCCACCACAGCGGCGCCACAGGCGTCTCGCCGGTGGGCTCGCCGGCTACGTCTCGCCTCCCATCAACAGCGTGGACGGACGTGGTCCGAGTCTCGGACATGACAGTTCCTCCCGGTCATTCCTGCCGATCCAGCGACAGTACGAGTCCAGTCGAACTTAGCATGCAGTACGATTGAAGTCGTACATAGGAATCACGTTATGAGGTCCCGCCTATGCCCGAGCGTCTGACCGCCACGCCGACTTTCCAACTGCTTCCCGCACCCCCTGACCTGCCCGAACCTCTCCCGGAGCCGAGCGTGGAGGAGCTGCGCCTGGAAACCGTCCTCGGTGCCCTCAGCGATCCACTGCGTCTGACGATCGTCCGCAAGCTGCTGCTTGAGTCCGAAGAGTTCGATCACACCTGCGGCTGGTTCGGCTTCGACCGCCCCAAGTCATCGCTGACCCACCACTTCAAGGCGCTGCGCGAGGCTGGGATCACACGCCAGCGCCAGTACGGCCTGGAACGCCGCAGCCACGTCCGTATCGACGATCTCGCCGCGCGCTTCCCCGGTCTGCTGGAACTCGTCGCCGACTCGACTCACCAGGTCTGACAGGACCGGATCTCTCACGCAGCCGAGCGAAGGGGCCCGCTCCGGGGCGGGATACTCGGCCGGATCCGGACCGCGGCGCACAGCTCCCCACTGGGCGTGCTGCCGAGAACGAAAGGGGCGGGACCACCATGGGCAGCAGCGCACGTACTGAACCGACGTATCTGGTGTTCAGCGACGTCGACGAGACGCTCATCTCGTGCAAGAGCATGTTCGACTTCCTGCACTTCGCACTGGTGCGACTCCACGGCACCGAAGGCGAAACGCTGTACCGTGCCACCCGCGCCCACCTCGACGCGATGTCCGCAGCCGGTGCGGCCCGGGAAGACGTCAACCGCGCCTACTACCGGACCGCCTGGGCCGGCTACTCCGTCCAGCGACTCACCGACCTCGGCCGGGCCTGGTACGAGCAACGCACGGCACAACCCGGCTTCTTCATCGACGAGACTCTTGACGCGCTGCGCCGCCACCGGGAACAAGGCGCCGACATCATTCTGATCAGCGGGTCCTTCGCTCCCTGCCTGACCCCTATCAGCAGCGCGGTGAACGCGACGCGCCTCCTGAGCAGCGAACCCGTCATCCACCGGGGCACCCTCACCGGCGACATGGCATCAACCATGATCGGAGAGGGCAAGCGTGCCGCCGTGCTGCGCGTCCTCGCCGAACACCCTCACCTCGGCCCCGAGACTTGCTATGCCTACGGAGACCATCCCTCCGACATCCCGATGATGGACTGCGTCGGCAACCCCCGCGGCGTGGGAGGAAACCCCCGGTTGCGCGCCTACCTGGCGGAACGCGCCCAGGCGGCACACGAATGACGTGGCGCACGCTGGAGCACCACCACGACCTGCACGTCCGGAGCAGTCGCCATCGGACCGACCGCACCACTCCTGTGCCATCGAATGCCGCTGGGTCTCAGAACATCGAGTGCCGCTGGGGCTCAGAACAGGGTGCGTGAGCCCTCCGGTACGCCCATCGCCTCGAACAGCGCGTCCGCCCGGTGTCGGCAGTCGGCGGCCTCAGTGGGTTCCTGTGCCTGTGCGTGGGCCTTGGCCATGCCGTCCAGGGCGAGTGCTTCCTCGAAGCGGAAGCCGATGCCGGCCGAGAGGTCCCGGGCCTGCCGGTGGTGGCGGAGGGCTTCCGTCGGTTCGCCCAGGGCGCGGTGGACCCGGCCCGCGGCGTTCATCACCGCCGCCTGTCGTACGGCCACATCCGCCTGTTGCACCAGGGCCCGGGCGCGGTCGATCAGGGTGAGTGCCGCGTCCGCCCTGTTGAGCAGGGTCATGACATCGGCGGTGCAGGCCAGGACGAACGCCGTGTTGGCGGGGCTGTGCACCTGTTCGCAGAGGTCCTGGGCGGCCGTGAGCAGCTGCACCGCCTCCTCCGGGTTGCCCAGCGCGGTGCGGGCGAGGGCCAGGTGGGTGAGGCCGAGGGCGGAGTTGTGGGTCTCTCCGGTCGCCTCGAAGATCTTGATGGATTCCTCGGCGGCCTCCGCGGCCTCGATGAACCGGCCGGTGCGCAGGCGGACGGAGCTCAGGATGTTCAGCGACGAGGCCAGGCCCCGGACCAGGCCGAGCCGCGCCTCCATCCGGGCCGCCTCCTCGGTGTGGCGGAGCGCGGAGGGGAAGTCTCCGAGGCTGTTGTAGTTCTGCCCCAGACCGCCCAGGCACGCCGCTTCGGCGCGTTCGTCGCGGAGCTCCCGGGCGAGGCCCCTGGCCTCCTCCAGGCAGGCCACGCTCTCCCGGAAGCGGCCCAGCGGCCACAGGTGCATGGCCAGGTTGGTGAGGTTGAGCCGCAGCAGGGCGACGTCCTCCAGCTCCCGTGAGGCGTCGACCGCCCTGCGGTAGGCGGTGCAGGCCATGCGCGGGTAGTTCCTGATGTCGGAGTGGAAGCCCAGCTCGCGCGGCAGGGTGGCCGCATGGCGCGGCAGCCCGTGCGCGTGGGCGACCTCGACCGCGGCGAGCAGGTCGTCGCGGTGCAGGTCCAGCCAGGCCAGCGCGTCGTCCCTGCTGCCGAAGCCGGGGTGCAGCGAGCGGCCCGGGGGCAGGAAGTCGCCGTAGGGGACCCGCTCCGGGAAGAGGGTGGCGTTGGCCCGTTCCGCCGTGTGGACGTAGTGGTCGAGCAGCCGCCGGGTCGCCGCGGCGTCCTCCGCCGCGGTGCTCTCGTCGGACAGGCCGCCCGCGAAACTACGGACGAGATCGTGGAGGGTGTACCAGCCCGGCCGGTTCTCCTGGAGCAGATGCGCGTCCGTGAGGGCTTCCATCAGCTGCTCGGCGTCCTCGGTGCCCGTGCCGAGCAGCGCCGCCGCGTCCTCGGTCCCGATCACCCGGCCCGGGTGCAGGCTCAGCAGGCGCAGACCGGTGCGCTGTTCCGGCGGCATGGAGTCGTACGACAGGCGCAGCACCCCGGCCACGCTGCGGCCGCCGGAGCTGAGCTCGGCCAGCCGCCGTGCGTCGTCGTTGAGCCGTTCGACGAGCCGCCGCACCGTCCAGTTGGTGCGGTTGCGGAGCCGTCCGGCGGCGATGCGGATCGCCAGCGGGAGGCGGCCGCACAGCCGTACGAGTTCGATCACGGCGTCCGGCTCGCGGTCGACCCGCCCGGCCCCGACGATCCGTTTGATCAGCTCGATGCCGTCCTGCTCGGGCAGTACGTCGAGGGAGAGCCACTCGACGGCGTCCAGGTCGACCAGGCGGGGGCGGCTGGTGATCAGGGTGAGGCAGTGCGGCGAGGACGGGATGAGGGAGCGCACCTGCTCGGAGTCGGCGGCGTTGTCGAGGACGACGACGAGTCTGCGCCGCCGGGTGACCGACTGCCACAGCGCGGCCCGGCCCGCGGCGGTCGCCGGCAGTTCCGTGCCCGACACCCCGGCCATGGCCAGCAGCGCCTCGTGGGCGGCCGACGGGGAGAGCGGTTCCTGGCCCGGGGTGAACCCCCGGAGGTCGATGAACAGTTGACCGTCCGGATACCACTCGGCGAGCTGCCAGGCCGCGCGCGCCGCCAGCGCGGTCTTGCCGCTGCCGCCCATGCCGTCGATGGCGACGATATGGGCCGACTGCCCCCGGGTGCGCTCCGCGGCGTCCCGGATCCAGTCGAGCTCGGTGGCCCGCCCGGAGAAGTCCTGCAGGCCGTAGGGCAGGGTGTTGGGCTCGTCGGCCTCCACGGCCACCGGCCCCGCGGACCTCGTGTAGCCCGGGTGGCCCGCCGTCCCCGGTCTTCCCGCGGTGCCCGCCGTCCCCGGTCTTCCCCCGGTGCCCGCCGTCCTCGGCGTCCCCGCCGGTCCGGCCGTCTCCGCCGGTTCCTTCGGCGCGGGCGCGGGCGGTACGGCCGCCGGGTGGCGGAGCGGGGCGAGGTCCGGGCTCTGCCGCAGGATGCGCTCGTACAGACCGCACAGCTCGGCGCTGGGGTCGATGCCGAACTCCTCGGCCAGCAGTGTCCGGGCGCGCCCGTACTCCTCCAGCGCCTCCGCCTGCTGACCGGTGCGGTAGAGCGCCAGCATCAGCTGGCGGCGCAGGGTCTCGCGCAGCGGATGCCGCTGGACCAGGGTGCGCAGCGCGCCGATGATCTCGGCGTCCTTGCCGGCGTCCAGCCGCAGCTCGAACAGCTGCTCCGTGGCGCCGAGATGCTGCTCCTCCAGGGCCGCCGAAGCGCCGTTGATCACCGGGCCGCCCTCGCCCGCCAGGACGGGGCCGCGCCAGAGTTCGAGGGCCTGGTGGAGGCAGTCGGCGGTGGTGGCGGACTCGCCCCGCGCCTTCGCCTCCCGGGCCTGCCCCAGCAGGGCCAGATACCGGCCGAGGTCGACCTGCTCCGGGGTGACGCAGGCCCGGTAGCCGGGCCCGTCGGTGACGATGGTCTCGGGGCCGTACGGGATGTTCTGCCGCAGCTCGGCTATGGCCTTCCGCACCTGGTGAGCGGCGCTGCTGGGCGGCTCGTCGTCCCAGCCGGCGGCCACCAGCCGGTGCACCGGGATGACGCGGTCGGCTTCGAGCAGCAGCATCGTCAGCGTACGTTCGCGCAGCCGCCCGCCCAGCCGTAGCGGATGCTCGCCCTGCCACCCCTTCAGGGCGCCGAGGATCTGGAAAGTCGGCTTCGTGAGCGTCCCCGTGCGTGCTCTTTCGCCCATGGTGATGTGCTGCCCCCCGCAGATACGTACCATCCAACGTGAGGATCGAGCCGCACCGGTGTTGTGTCAACCGCGCCTCGACCGAGCAGGGTTGGGGCGCGCGAGGGGGCGCACGGGGCCGGAGGCGAGGGCCGGGCCGCTCAGCCGTTGCCCTTGTTGTCCTCCAGCTTGCCGTCGTCACCGGCCGCCGCGGCCGCCTGGGTCGAGGAAGCCGACCGGGCGTCCGTCGCCTCCGCGCCGAACGGGGCGGCGCCGCCCCAGATGAGCACCGCTGCCGCGGCGAGTGCTACGAGCCCTGCGAATCCGGTGGTACCGCGCATTTTCTGTTCCCCCTGTGGGTGTCGGTCGTGCTTCGCAGGAGGAAGACTGCCGGGCGCCGTTCCCGTTCCGTTCCCTTCTCGACACCCGGCGCCCCACCATGATCGACCGGTGCCCGACGCGTCGGGTCCGCCGCCGGCCCGCCTACCGGGCGTCGGGCTCCCTGCCAGGGCGTACGTCCGTGCGGAGCAGCGTGCGGACATGGCCCACCCGCCGGGCGGTCTCCCGCGGCGAGCCGCCGGTGACCACCACATAGCCGTGTCCGGTGTCGGCCGTTGCGCCGTCGTCGGCCGCCGGGGGCACCACCGCACCGGTCCCGAACGGGAAGCGGACCGCGTGCACGTACGGCAGGACGCTGATGCTGTCGAGCCCCGCGACGGACCACAGCCGGCCCGTCGGCACCCGGAAGAAGCCGATCTCCGCACAGCGGTACGGGGGCGGCAGCCGGGCGGGCTCGTCGTGCCACGGGCCCCCGTTCCCGTCCCGGGACAGCACGACGCCCCGGGAGAGTTCGATCAGGAACGGGATCCTGGCGCCGCCGTGCCCGGGCCCGGCCCGTACCGGCACGGGCCCGCCGGATGTGTTCACGAACTCGACATGTACGGGCCCCGTGCGATGGCCCGCCCGCCGCAGCAGGGCGTGGGACTGCTCCTCGGCGGCGGCCCGGTCCGGATCGGGCAGCGGCGCCGGATGTACGTATCCGGCGGGCCGCCGGGCCGTGACGCCGAGGGTGAGATGCCGGCCGTCCAGGGAGAGCGTGCTCACGCTGAACTCCCCCTTTGGCGGCGGTGCTTCGGCGTGCCCGCGCCGCTGGGAACGTACGGCTTCCATGAGCGGTCCGGAGTTCTGACACGGGATCACGGCTGTCCGCTCCCCGCCCCGGTGTCCGGCGCCTCGTGCGTCGTCGGCCCCGGCTCCCCGGGGCCCTCCTCCGGTACGGCGCCGACGGCCTCGTCCGGCCAGCGCAGGATGGCGGGGGCCAGCAGGATCGTGGCGGCGAGGTGGACGGCGCCCCCGGCGATCCAGGGCGCGGCCAGGCCGAACTCGGCGGCGACGAACCCGCCGACGAAGGCCCCCAGCGGCAGCGCCCCGAAGCAGACCATGCGCGAACCGGCGCTGACCCTGCCGCGCAGGTCGTCCGGGGTGAGGCGCTGGCTGACGGATGCCGCCATCACGTTCCACACCGCGAGACCGGCGGACCAGACGCAGAACAGCAGCACGACCACCCAGGGCTGACGGCCGATCAGCCCGATGGCCATCAGGCTGAGCGAGCTGCCGAGCGAGACGGTGACGGCCACCTTCCGCGCCCCGAGCCACCGGACGATCCGCTCGCTGACGAGCGCGCCCGCCACCCCGCCGGTCGCCATGGCGGCCAGCAGCAGTCCGTACCCCATGTCCCCGACGCCCAGGACCTGCTGGGCGAAGAGCACCTGGATCGACAGGGCCATCAGCGCACCGAAGTTGGAGACGGCGGCCATCGCCACGATCACGCCGAGCACCCGGTGCCGCATCACATAGCGCAGCCCCTCCGTCGCCTCGGCCAGCAGCTTCGGCCGCTCCCGGCCCTTCTCCAGGTCCGGGCGCTCCGGCTGGAACCGGCCGTTCGCGCCGTTGATCCTCATCAGGAGCAGCAGCGAGGCCAGATAGGTGATCGCGTTGAACCACAGCGGCAGCGGCAGGGCGAAGGCGAACAGCGCGGTGCCCAGCGGCGGTCCGGCGAACTGCTTGCCGATCGTCTCGGCGGTCACGATCCGCCCGTTGGCGGTCTCCAGCCGGCTGCGCGGCACCAGGTTGGGGATCATCGCCCGGCTGGCGCCGGTGAACAGGATGTCGCCGGTGCACAGCAGGAACGCCAGCAGATACACCATCCACAGCTGGACGAACCCGAAGGACGCGAGCATCGCGAAGCAGAACAGCAGCCCGCCCTGGGCGGCCTGGGTGCGGAGCATCAGCCTGCGGCGGTCGAAGCGGTCCACCAGCACACCGCAGGGCAGGGCCAGCAGCAGCCAGGGCAGCTCATGGGCCACGCTCACCCAGGAGATCAGCCGGGGATCCTCGGTGATCTTGCTGGCGAGCAGCGGCAGCGTCGCGATGATGACGCCTTCGCCCAGCGTCTGGACCGAGTAGGCCGACACCTGGAAGTTGTAGTCACGGCCCAGCCGGTGGCGCTGCTTCTTCGTGGGGGGAGAGGGGTCGAGCACGTCGGATGTCATCGGGTGGCACCTCCCGCGACGGTCGCGGTCGGCGCGCCCGTCGCGTCGTCGGGGCAGAGGAACAGTCCGGCGACGCGCCGCTGTTCCAGAGGGATGTCGGAGGGGGCGCCCACGGGGACGAGCCGGCCGCCGCCGCCCGCGTATCCGGAGGGCAGGTAGAACATCCCCCAACAGGCCTCCCAGTCCGCGGTGCGCCCGGTGGCCGGGTCGTACAGCCGCTCGGCGCGGGGTACGACGCGCCGCTGCACCACCGCTCCCCCGGCCGCCGCCGCGCGCAGCGCCCGCCACCACGCGTCGTCGTCGCTCTCCCAGCCCCGGACGATGCCCTGGCCGCCGAAGCCGGTGTCGGGCTTGAGGATGAGGCGCTCGCGCTCGTCGCGCAGCTGCCCGGCCAGCTCCCGGTCCCCGTCCAGGGCCGCCTCGTCGGGCAGGGCGCGGGTCCAGGGCAGCCTGCGGTCCACGACGCGCCGCTCCTCGTCGCTGAGGTGGCCGCGCAGCCGGGGGTCGGAGAGGTGGGCGAGGAAGCGTTTGTTGTCCCCGGCCTGCGGGGTGATCCACAGGGCCACCCGGCCGTCCTCGTGGGCCTCGAGGAGGCGTTCGGTCTTCTCCGTGTTCTCGGCGTCCGCGGTGACCTGGTCCAGCGAGAACACCCGGAAGACCACGTCCACCGGTACGTCCCCGAGCAGCACCCGGCCGTCGCGGAAGGCCACGTCGGTGATCTCGCCGAGGTGGCAGTCGAGACCCCGCAGCCGCAGCGCCTCCGTCAGGGGGCGCCACGCGTCGCCGTACTCCGCGAGCCCGCCCGGACCTTCGAGGACCGCCACCACCGGGTCGTGGCCGGAGGTGACCGGTGCGGCCACCTCCCGCAGGGCGTCTGCCAGCATGCCCACGGTGTCCGTGTGCCGCAGGCCGTGCGTGCCGGCGAACTCCCGGAACCGCGGGAACTCCCGCAAGGCCTCCGGGAGTTCGCTCACCCAGTGGGCGCCGCCCGCGTCGCTGGAGGCGTTCACCTCCAGGACCTTCAGCGACTCGCCGTCGTGGTAGGCGTCGATGCGCCCGAAGGGCGGCGCGGGCCGGGTCCGGGGGCGGCACATCATCCGGGCCTGCACCTCGGGAATGCCGAGCTCCGTGGCGAGCCGCCGGGGGTCGCCGTCGAAGAGCCGCAGATGCGCGGTGGTGAGCAGGCCGACCAGGATCATCAGGTCCTCGCCGAGCGCGCGTATCTCGCCGGCCCCCAGCAGCAGGGGCCGGGAGAGGCGGGGGACGCCGAAGGTGTGCAGCCGCTCGAACCGGCCGCTGTTGAGGTCGATCTGCGCCAGTTCGCTGCCGGGGCGGGCGAGTTCCCGGTCCAGGAGCTCCGTGGTGCGGGCCGGTGTCTGGGTGGTCGCGATGGTCGTCATCATCCTTGCGGCGTCCGTCGTCGGGAGGGGGAGGTGGTGGGGCCGGGCTGTGCCACGCGGTGGTCGATGACCGGGCGGATCTTGGCGCTGACCGGGTTCCGGGGCAGCTCCCCCTCGGCCAGGCACTCGACGACCAGCTCGAAGGCGGACAGGCTGTCGTCGTACAGCTGCTCGTCGCTCAGGGCCGGAAGCGTGCTGGTCAGATGGGCGCGTACGCGGGCCTCGTCCAGCGGCTCCGGGGACTCGGTGCGCAGAATCAGCGTCTCCCGGTGCTCCCGGGTGACCAGTTCGAGCTGCAGCTGCGAGACCTGGAAGGTCTCCAGGGCCGCCAGGACCTCGTGGTGGTGGACCGTGCAGGACTTGAACCGGAGCAGTCCGTCGGAGCGGCCCAGGTACTCCAGGACGCGGCCGGACACGCCGCAGGCGCAGTCCCGTTCGACGATCCGTCCGACATCCCCGATCCGGTAGCGGATCAGCGGGCCCTCGAACTTCTGCAGGCTGGTGACGAGCAGTTCCCCGCTCTCGCCGTCGGGCAGCGGCCGGCCCTCCTCGTCGACGACCTCGATGAGGTTGTAGTCGTCGTTGAGATGGTGCAGCGTGCCGCCCAGTTCACCGCACTGGTAGCCGAGCTGGGCACCGTCGTTGGCCGCGAGGATGCTGGTGATCTTCCGGGTGCCGAGCTCCGTGCGCAGCCACTCCTTGTCGGACTCGGTCATCGCCGTGCCGCCGTAGATGACCGTCTCGATGCGCAGACCCGGGTGCTGCTTCTTCGCGTCGCGCAGCAGCGGCAGGATCAGCGCGGGCTGGCCCAGCAGGACGTTGGCGTCGAAGTGGTCGACCAGCTTCAGCAGCAGGTCGACGGTGATCTGCTGGCCGGTGGAGTACGCCTCCACCGGCAGCCGGGTCAGCTCGCTCGCGCTGGTCAGCAGCCCGCCGTACATGCTGCCGCCGATCAGGGTGTTGACGACCCGGTCGCCGTTGCGCACGCCCAGCTCCCGCAGGACGGGCAGCGCCTCGCGGACCATGTTCTCCCAGTCGGTGCGGGAGAAGACGACATAGCGGGGCTCGCCGCTGGTGGCGCCGCTGCGCAGCACCTCGCCGCTGGGGCGGGCGCCGCTGGACAGGTCGGCGGAGCGCGGCAGGGAGTGCGCTTCGAGCAGGTCCTTGGTGAGCACCGGGAGCCGGTCCAGCTCCGCGGTGCCGCGCACCCGGGGCAGGTCCCGGTAGTACGGGGCGCGGCGGGCCGTGCCGAGGAGATAGCGCAGCTTGGCGTCGAGCCGCTCGGTGCGCTCGGGGTCGGCGTTGCGGACGGCGGCCAGCGTGGTGCCGGGCAGATACACCCGGCGCAGCAGGCTCCGCGTCCAGTCGTCGCGGGCGTCGAGGGCGCTGACGGGCGCCGGGAGGCCGTCGCCGGCGGCCGGGACCGCGAGGCCGATGGCCGGTTCGCCCGGGGTGCCGGACGGGGCGTACAGCTGCTCGTCCCACCAGGCGGGAAGCGGCTCGCCGCCGGGCACGGGCACCAGGTCGGGCACGGTGACCGGTAGCCCGTCGGCCGGCGCGTCCGGGCCGGCGACCCGGCCTTCGGGCAGCGGCAGACCGGTGCCGCGCAGGGTCTCCAGCACCTCCTGCCACAGGGCGGGGCGGCTGCTGCGGATCACCACGGTGTTGCCGGTGGCCCAGGCGTACAGCAGGCCGCGCAGGGTGTTGCCGGGCCGCTGGTCGTCGAGGACGACCGCGCCGGCGGGCCGGAGTTCGTACACGTCGTTGGTGTCGGCGAGGGGCTGCCAGGGGTACTGGCTGAGCCCGCCGAGCAGTGCGTCGAGCGCCTCGGCGAGCGGTGCGCCGTCCAGCAGGGGGACGAGGGCGTCGAGCTTCTCGCGCCGCAGCAGTGCGGTCAGCGGGGCCGCCGCCTCTTCGACGGCGAGCAGCAGGTCGGTGGGGTAGTGCCTCACAGGGTCGCCTCCGCCCGGGCCGGTTCCTGGTGCGCGGTGTGGTGCAGGGTGATCCGCCGGGCGCAGGTGCGCAGGAAGGCGCCGAGCTTCTCCGGATCGGTGTGCGAGGCCTCGACGAACACCGGAACCTCCCATTCCTGGTACGTGACGTGGTCGGGGAGCGGCCGTCCGGGGTCGAGCAGATGGACCCGGTCCACGCACGGATCGGCGCGCAGCTCGTCGGGTATCCCGACGCGGACCGTGCTGCCGGCCGGCAGATGGTGTCCGGGCAGCGCCACCCAGCCGTGGTGGAGCCCGGAGGCGGCGTCCGGCCGGGGCCGGGGCAGCCCCAGGCGCAGGGCGATCTCGTGGCTGGGCAGATGCACCCCGGTGTGGCGGTGGTGCATGGTGACGATGCCGCCGCCGCCGACCCGGTTGGCGATCTCCAGGAAGACGGTCTCGCCGTCGGCCGTGGTGAAGAACTCCAGATGGACGCAGCCCTCGGTGATGCCCAGCGCCTCGACGACCCGGGAGGTGAACTGCCAGTGCTCCTCGGTGCGGTGGATCTGGTGTGATCCGAGCGGGCTGCCGTCGAGGTACTCGGCGGGCTTGTTGACGTACCGGCTGACCACCAGATCGGTCAGGACGCCGTCCGTGACGAGCCCGTCGGCGTGGTGGAGTTCGCCCTCGACGTACTCCTCGATCTGGTAGTCGTGCGGCTCGGGCAGCCCGCGGTACGCGCCGAGGGCCTCACGGGCGCTGTCGAAGATCATCACGTTCTCGCTGGACGCGCCCTGCCGGGGCTTGACCACGGTCCGGCCCTGCCACGGCAGCGGGCCGCGGGACGGCGGCGCGTCCACGAAGCGCGGCAGCCGGATCCCGGAACCGCGCAGGGCCTCCTTCATCAGGACCTTGTCCCGTACCAGCCGGATCCGCTCCTCGGAGGGGCCGGGCAGCCCCAGGTGCTGTCGGACCCGGGTGGCTTCGAGGATCCCGAACTCGGACAGGGCCAGCACCTTGTCGAAGCCGTCGGCCGGGCCGGTGCGCGCGGTGATCCCGGCGACCAGGTCCTCGTCGTCGCCGAGCACGACGCGCTCGCACCGCAGGGTGTCGGGGAGGTTCTCCATCGCCGTGGCGCGGCCGATGTAGGTGACGTGGTGCACGTCGTGGTCGATGCCCCGGTCGTACGAGATCTTCTGGTACGGAACCTGATGGATGACAAGAATCTTCAAGGGCGTACTCATGGGCGCACGGCTCTCATCCTTGGTGTTCGAGGGCGGTGATCCCCCAGCTGAAACCCATGCCGCTGGTGGCCAGCAGGATGAGGTCGCCGGAGCTCAGAAGTCCGTCGTCGCTGAGGTCGCGCAGGGCGATGAAGGGGTCGGCCCCGCCCATGTGGCCGAACCGGTGGTAGTTGAAGACGCTGCGGGACGCCGGGACGCCGAGCTCGTCCAGCAGCCGTTCGTGCATGGTGCGGTCGCCCTGGTTGATCAGCAGCCGGTCGACGTCGTCGATGTCCCGGCCCAGTTCCTTCAGGGTCTGCCGGACGAGATCGGTGAAGGTGCGGACATAGGCGTCCGCCAGGCCTGAGCGGTGCGGGCCGCGCCGGATGACGACCCGGTCGTTCCGGATCTCGCCCTGGTAGTAGTCGGACCAGCTGGGGTCGGTGCGCATCGCGGAGTGCAGGACCCGGAAGGTGGTGGCGGCGTCGCCGTCGGCCGCCAGCAGCAGTGCGGCGGCCGCGTCGCCGAAGTTGAACAGGCCCTTGGACGCCGGATCCGCGTGGTCCACCATCGTGCTGAGCCTGTCCCCGACCAGCACGAGCGCGTACTCCCCGGGCCCGAGCGCCGGGTTCTGGGCGGCCAGCCACAGGGCCGCCGCCCCCGCGTTGCAGAAGTTCGCCACCTCGAAGCAGTGCGCGTCGCCGATGCCCAGCCGGTCGGCGACCTTGGCGGCCGGCGACCAGAAGGGCCGGTCCCAGGCACCGGATCCGGCGTAGAGGACCTGCCGGATCCGGTGCGGCGGGGCCGCCGTACGGTCCAGCACCGTACGGGCGGCCCGCACCGCCAGCTCCCAGGCCGGCTCGCCGTCGCCCAGCACCGGGAAGCTCTCGGTGTGGGTGATCCTGGCGATGTCCGCGACGGGGACACCCGAGGCGCGGTGCATCGCGTGGATGTCGGCCGTCGCGGACGGGAAGCTCACCGCGAAGTCGACTATGCCTCCCACGGCTCGGCCGCATCGATGCTCACCCGGTGCACGGTGCGGACGGCGTCCGGCGCCACCGCGGTGGCCGCGTGGTAGGTCGTCTCCGTCTTCCAGACCACCAGGTCGTCGGTGGTCCAGCGGTGGGTGTAGACCCGGTCCGGGTCCTGGATGAGGCTGTCCAGCAGCGCGAAGAACTCGGCGTTCTCGTTGGCGTCGAACCCGATGACGGAGTCCATGTACTCCGGGGCGCCGTAGAGGTACTGGCGACCGCTGGCCGGGTCGCGCTTCACCAGCGGGTGCTCGACCTTCGGGTACTCCTGGTCGACGAGCGCCCGGAACTCGGCGATGGACAGCCCGACATGCTCGCTGCCGATGCGCTGCCGCTTGTTCACGGTGTGCAGGGCGGTGCGGTCGGCGATCCGCTGCTTCCACTCCTCGGGCAGCCGGTCGTACACGTCGCAGGCGCTGGCGTACAGCGTGTGGCCGCTGGTGCTGGGCACCTGCACCCCGTGCAGCATCGTGTACGGGGCCGGGTTCTGCTGGTACGTGGAGTCCTGGTGCCAGAAGTTGCCGACGCGGGCCACGCCGATCGGCTTCTCGGCGCGGGTGGCGTTGGAGGAGATCATGATCTCCGGGAACTCGGGGTGGCGGTACTTCGCCATCAGGAAGGGCTTCGGCGTGCCCAGCCGGCCCGCGAGCTCGACCTGCTGCTCGGGGGTGATGCGCAGGCCCCGCACCACCACCAGCTCACGCTGGTGGACGATGTCGACGAGGGTCTGCCACACCTCGTCGCGCTTCAGGTCGTCGTAGGTGACGCCGAGCATCACCGAGCCGATGAACGGCGTGAGCTGCTCGACCTGTACAGGGGTGGTCGTAGACATGGTGAAGGTGTTCCTTTCCTCGGACAGCGGTTTCACGTGGCGGCGAGGCAGGTGTGCAGCGCCTCGGCGAAGCCCTCGATCTGCTCGGGGGTCCGGAAGGGCTGGACCGTGACCCGGAAGCGTTCGCTTCCCTTCGCCAC
This sequence comes from Streptomyces sp. SID14515, assembly GCF_010548505.1. NCBI lineage: Bacteria > Bacillati > Actinomycetota > Actinomycetes > Kitasatosporales > Streptomycetaceae > Streptomyces > Streptomyces sp. SID14515. The sequence goes on from NZ_JAAGMH010000040.1 coordinate 180,100, forward strand.
GGAGGGGTAGTTGACGGGCTGGACGTAGATGCCGAACTCGTCGAGAAGTCGTCGGGAGACCTGTTTCACCCGTTCGCCGCCCGGCACGATGATGGGCACGAGATGGGTCGGGGCGGTGATGAAGTCGATGTCGCGCCGGGCCAGTTCGGCGCGCATGCGGTCGGCGTTCTCCCGCAGCGTCTTGCGCAGCAGCCGGCCGGTGTCGCCGCCGATGATGTCCAGGCTGCGCACGGTGGCGTCCAGGCTGGAGCGCGGGATGGTGGTGGTGAAGATGAAGCCGGGGGCGTGGGAGCGTACGTAGTCCAGGGCGTCGTCCGGCCCGGCGACATAGCCTCCGGTGGTGCCCACGGCCTTGCCGAACACCCCCTGCACGAAGGTCGCGCGGTGCTCGCCGATCTCCTCGCAGATGCCCGCCCCGGTCGGTCCGTTGACCCCGATGGCGTGGGTCTCGTCCAGATAGGTGAGGGCGTTGTAGCGCTCCGCGAGGTCGCAGATCTCGCGGATGGGCGCGATGTCCCCGTCCATCGAGTACACGGACTCGAAGACGATCAGCTTGGGCCGTTCCAGGGGGTAGCCGGCGAGCAGCTCCTCCAGGGCGGCCAGGTCGCTGTGGGCGAACACGTGCCGGGTGTTCTTGGTCGCGCGGATGCCCTCGATCAGCGACCGGTGGTTCAGCTCGTCGGAGAGGACCACGGTGTCCGGCAGCGCCTTCAGCAGGACGCTCAGCGTCTCGAAGTTGGCGACGTACCCGCTGTTGAAGACCAGCGCGCGTTCCTTGCCGTGCCACTCGGCCAGCTCCCGCTCCAGCCGGGCGTGCGTCTCACTGGTCCCGGCGATGTTGCGGGAGCCGCCGTTGCCGACGCCGTGCTCGACGGTGGAGGTGATCTGCGCCTCCATCACCTCGGGGTGTTGGCTCATGCCCAGGTAGTCGTTGGTGCACCAGACCTGGATCCGGCGGCCGTCGTGCATGGCGTGCCCGCGGTCGTGGGCGATGTAGGAGCAGGGGGTGAACTCCCGGTAGAGCCCGGCGCTCCTGAGCTTTTCGAGCTCGGCGCCGAGCCTGCTGAAAGCGGCCGGGGAGCGGGCGACGAGCGATGACGCGGCCATGGTTTCCCTTCGCTGTTCCTCCCGGGTCTGTCCTCCGGGGCGTGAAAACAGCGTGCAGGGGCCTCTTCCCCCCTCGGTCCCGTCCGCTTCCCCCGCCGGTACCGAGAACGCCCCCGCCCTGTACGGGGCGGGGGCGGGGGGCGTCGCGGAGGGGCCGGAGGGCGCGTCGGGCGCGTCGGGCGGGCTTCAGATCAGCTCGCGTACGGTCCGCCAGGCCGCGTCCCAGTCGTCGGCGAGATACATGTGTCCGCCCGGCCGGTCGACGGCGCGGAACGGCTGCGAGGTGTAGGCGGCCCAGTCCAGCCAGGGTTCGGTGGGCGCCAGGACGTCGTCCGTGCCGCGGATCGCGGTCAGGGGCACGGGCAGCGGTTCCGGTCCCCGGTCCGGGTCCGGGGCCAGCAGGGTGACGTCGGCGCGCAGGGCCGGGAGCAGCAGGGTGCGCAGTTCGGGGTCGAGCAGCGGGGCCAGGTCGCCGGTGAGGCTCTGGCCGGTGACCGAGCACAGGTCCGCCACGGCCTGTGCGTCGTCGGTGGCGGAGATCGGCAGCGGGCTGCGGTGGCGCGGGCTGACCGTACCGCTGACGATCAGACGGCGGGGCCGGGGGCCGCCCCGGGCCACCAGTTCACGGGTGACGCCGTGGGCCAGGGCTCCTCCGAAGCTGTGGCCGAAGACGGCGAAGGGCCCGGAGCCGACCGCGGCGAGGACCCGGTCGGCCGTGCCGTGCACGGCCGCCTCGAAGGTGGGGTAGAAGGGCTGGCCGAACTCCTCCTCGCGGCCCGGGAGTTGGATCGGTACGGCGGTCAGGTCCGGGGTGGAGAGCGCCTTCCAGCGCCGGTAGACGCCCGCACCCGCTCCCGCGTACGGCAGACAGATCAGCCGGGTGGTCACACGGCCTCCTGCGGCAGGCCCGTGCGGGGCTGTTCCAGGACGCGGGTGCGGTAGCGGATCGTGGTGCGGTACGGCTCGTCGTGGGCGAGGAGTTCGCGGTGCAGCCGGGCGATCCGGTGGTGCGGTACGCCGGGCCACAGGTGGTGGACCGTGTGGAAGCCGTCGCCGTGCGGGTGGAAGAGCAGCCGCTGGCGGAGGCCGATGTTGCTGACCGTGCCGCCGAAGACGGTGTCGGCCTCGCGGTAGACGTGCTCGTTGGCCTCGCCGACGAAGCGCAGGGCGGGCAGTCCGACGAGGTGGGTGGCGAGCCAGCCGAGTCCGGCGGCGAGCGCCCAGCCGGCGCCGCCCATGAGCTGGGCGGGCAGCACGAGGACCAGGGCGCACCACAGGAAGGGCAGGGCGGTGGTGAGGGGCGCGGATCCCATGGATTCCAGCCAGCCGCGCTGGTAGGCGCCGAACCGCCGGATCATGCCGAGGGTGTACGGCAGGACGCCCGAGCGGTCGAGGTTCTCGAGGTCGAGTTCCTCGTAACGGGTGCGGTCGGGGTCCTCGGCGGTGCCGAAGCGTCCGTGGTGCAGCAGATGGCTCGTCCGGTAGTCGGCGATCCGCGCGCCGGTCGGCGCCCCGGCCAGCACGGTGGCCAGGATGTCGCCCGCCGTGCGGTGGCGCCGGCTCCAGTTGAAGTGGGACGCCTCGTGGACCAGGCATTCGAGCGCGCGCAGCTGGCGCGCAGCCAGGAGGACGGCGACGGGGAGCGCGAGGGCGAGCGCCCACCAGCCGGCGTCGCGGACGGCCGGCGAGGTGGCCGCGAGCAGCAGGACCACGACGCTCAGGTGGTCCAGGACGGCGGTGCCGGTGGTCCGCCACAGCCGGGTCGTATGCGCCTCGGCGATCGCGTCGCGCAGCTGCGACGGGTTGCGGTAGCCCCTCTTGTAGGCGGTCTCGGGCAGGCCGAGATGAGCGCCCGGTGGTGACGAAAGCATGGAAATCCCCCATGGTGCGGTGTAAAAGGGCGGCGGAGGCGCTGGGCTCTCCGCCGCCCGTGGTGCTGGTGAGAGGCGTGCGCTCTAGCGGCGCAGGGTGCGGCTGCGGCGGACGATGCGCGGACCGTCGTCCTCGGCCGCAGCGGCTGCGGCTGCGTCCGGTGTGCCGGCCGTGTCGACGACGGCGGCGAGCCCGGCGACCGTCGGAGCCTGGAAGAACTCCTGGACGGTCAGCGGTACGCCGAACCGGGCGCGGATCCGGGTCAGGGCCTGGATCGCCAGGAGCGAATGCCCGCCCAGCGCGAAGAAGCTCTCCTGGCGGCCGACCCGGGCCAGCCCGAGGAGCTCCGCCCAGATCTCCGCGACCCCGCGTTCGGTGTCCGTGGCGGGTGCCGCGTACGCGAGACGGGTCGGGCGTACCCCGAGGGCGAGCAGGGCCCTCTTGTCCACCTTCCCGTTCGTCGTCAGCGGCAGCGCGTCGAGCACGCGGTACGCGGAGGGCACCATGTAGTCCGGCAGGGCCGCCTCGGCACAGCCGCGCAACTGCGCCTCGTCGGGCGCGGGCGCCCCGGCCTCCGGGACCACGAAGGCGATCAACTGCCGTCCCACGGACGGGATGTCGACGGGCAGGACCCGGGCCTGGTCGACCGCCGGGTGCGCCGAGAGCGCCGCCTCGATATCGCCCAGCTCGATCCGGAAGCCCCGGATCTTCACCTGGTCGTCCGTCCTGCCGTGGAACTCCAGCATCGCGTCCCGCCGCCAGCGCGCCAGGTCGCCCGTGCGGTACATGCGCGAGCCGGGCGGACCGAACGGGTCGGCCACGAACCGTTCGGCGGTCAGCCCCGGGCGGCCCAGATAGCCGCGCGCCAACTGCGCCCCGGCCAGATACAGTTCGCCGGTCACGCCCGGGGGAACCGGCTGGAGCCGGGCGTCGAGCACGTACACCTGGACGTTCTCGATCGGCCGCCCGATCGGCGTACGGTCGTGGACGTCGACGCAGTCCATCACGGTGACCGCGACCGTGCTCTCGGCCGGGCCGTAGCCGTTGAAGAACGTGCGTCCTCCGGCGGTCCACTGCGGGACGAGGGAGCCGGCGTAGGCCTCCCCGCCGACCGAGACCAGACGCAGTCCCGGCAGCCGCTCCGGATCGAGCAGCGGCAGCATCGCCGGCGGGAACTCCGCCACGGTGACGCCCGTGGAGCGCATCAGCTCCGTGAGCACCTCCGGGTCGCGGCGCTCCTCGTCGGAGGCCACCACCAGGGCGGCGCCGGAGAGCAGCGAGCAGTAGACGTCCTGGGCGTGCACGTCGAAGGTGGGCGCCGCGAAGTGCAGGAGCGTGTCGGCGTCGGTCACCTCGTACCGGCGGGTGAGCGCGTGGAAGAAGCTCACCACCGCGTGGTGCTCCACCAGGACGCCCTTGGGCAGCCCGGTGGATCCCGAGGTGTGCACCGCGTACGCCGCATGGCGCCGGGTCAGCGGGCGCACCCGGTCCGCGTCGGCCGGATTCGACTCCTTGCCCGGGGTGTCCACCAGGGCGGCGACCGACTCGACGGTGAACACGGCCACCGGCGCGGCGTTCTCCAGCGTGGCGGCGGTCCGGGCGGCGGGCGCGGCGGGGTCGATCGGCATGTAGGCGGCGCCGGACTTCAGCACGCCGAGCATGGCGGTCACCATGTCCGCCGAGCGCGGCAGCACCAGCGCGACCAGGTCCTCGGGGCCCGCGCCGGCCGCGATCAGATGGTGCGCCACCCGGTTGGCGCGGGCGTTCAGCTCCCCGTAGGAGATCGTCCGGCCGGCCCAGATCAGGGCGGGGGCCTCCGGGGCGCGCGCCACCCGCTCCTCGAACAGCTCGACGAGGGTGGCCGGGGCGACCGGGCAGGTCCGGGAGTTCCGCGTGACGAGCAGGTCGTCGCGCTCCTCGGGGGCCAGCAGGTCGACGGCGGCCAGACGGCGGCCGGGGTCGTCGGCGAAGGCCGCCAGGATCCGGACGAGCCGGTCGCCGAAGTCCTGCGCGCTGGCCTCCTCGAACAGGTCCACGCTGTACTCGACGTAGCAGTCCAGACCGTCGGGGGCGCCGTCCGGGGTGTGGCTCTCGGTGAGGTCGACGTGCAGGTCGAACACGGCCGAGTCCAGGTCGAGCGGGACCGGCTCGGCCCGTACGCCCGGCAGGTCGAGCAGGTCCTCGGTGTCGTTGTGCAGGGTGAGCATCACCTGGAACAGCGGGTGGCGGGTCATGGAGCGGACCGGGTTGAGCGCCTCGACCAGCCGCTCGAAGGGGATGTCCTGGTTCTCGTACGCGGCGAGATCGGTGGCCCGTACCCGGCCCAGCAGCTCCCGCAGCGTGGGGTCGCCGGAGGTGTCCGTGCGCAGTGCCAGCGTGTTCACGAAGAAGCCCACCAGCTCGTCGAGCGCCTCGTCGGTGCGGCCCGCGATCGGGCTGCCGATCACGATGTCCGTGCCGCCGCCGAGCCGGGTCAGCAGGGTGGCCAGGCCGGTCTGGAGCACCATGAAGAGGCTGGTGTCGGTCTCCTCCACGCGTTCCAGGAGCCGCCGGTGCAGCGGTGCCGGGATCCGGAACGGCACCGTGCCGCCCTTGTTGCTCGCCGCCGCCGGACGCGGCCGGTCCACGGGCAGCACGGTCTCCTCCGGTGCGCCGTCGAGCGCCGTGCGCCAGAAAGCGAGCTGGCGGGCGACCGTGCTGTGTGGGTCGTCCTCGCTGCCGAGGAGGTCCCGCTGCCAGAGGGTGTAGTCGGGGTACTGCACGGGAAGCGGCGGGAGGTCGGGCGCCGCGCCCCGGGTCCGGGCGCGGTAGGCGGCGGCCAGGTCCCGCCACAGCGGGCCCATGGACCAGCCGTCACCGGCGATGTGGTGGATCACCAGCAGGAAGACATGGGTGTCCGGACCGGTGACGAAGAGATGGGCGCGGACCGGCGGGTCGACCGTGACGTCGAAGCCCTCGCCCGCGGCCCGGGAGGCGGCGGCCGCCACCTCGTCGTCGCCGGTCTCGGTGACGACGAGCCGGGGGCGTGCCTCCGCCGGGTCCAGGAGCTGCTGGCGGGGGCCGTCGGCCGAGTCGGGGAAGACCGTGCGCAGCGTCTCGTGCCGGGCGACGAGGTCGCCGAGCGCCGCTTCCAGGGCCGCGTGGTCGAGCGGGCCGGTGAGCCGCAGCGCGGAGGGCATGTTGTACGCGGCCCGCTGGTCCTCGAACCGGTTGAGGAACCACAGGCGTTGCTGGGCGGACGACAGCGGTACGACGTCCGGGCGCTCCGCGCGGACCAGCGGCCGGCGCGCGCTGCCGGCCGCGTCGAGGGCCCGGGCGAGGGCCGCCACCGTCGGCGTCTCGAAGACCGCCCGGATGGGGAGTTCGATGTCGAGCTCCGAGCGGATCCGGCTGATCAGCCGGGTGGCGAGCAGCGAATGGCCGCCGCCGGAGAAGAAGTTGGCGTCGACGTCGTGCCACGGTCGGCCGAGCACCTCGCCGAAGAGGGCGCACAGCTCCTCCTCCCGGCGGCTCCCGGGCGCCCGGCCCGCCGCCTCCGGGGTGAAGGAGGGGGCGGGCAGGGCGCGGCGGTCCAGCTTGCCGTTGGGCGAGAGCGGGAAGGCGTCCAGGACGACGAAGGCGCTCGGCACCATCGCGGAGAGCAGGAACTCCTCGGCGTGGCGGCGCAGTTCACCGGTATCAGGGCTGCTGCCCGCGTCCGGTACGACGTAGGCGACCAGGTGCTTCCCCTCGGGCCCCTCGTCCCGGGCGAGCACCGCGACCTGGGCCACCGAGGGGTGCTTGGCGAGCACCGACTCGATCTCGCCCGGCTCCACGCGGATGCCGCGGATCTTGACCTGGTGGTCGGCCCGGCCCTGGAACTCCAGGGTGCCGTCGGGCAGCCGCCGGGCGAGGTCGCCGGACCGGTACATCCGGGAGCCGGCCGGCCCGTGGGGGTCGGCGACGAAGCGTTCGGCGGTGAGGCCGGGGCGGTCCGCGTAGCCGCGGGCGACGCCCTCGCCGCCGATGTACAGCTCGCCCACGACACCGGCGGGCACCGGCCGCAGCCGTCCGTCGAGGACGTAGACCCGGGTGTTGGCGACGGGCCGGCCGATCGGGGCCGCCACGGGCCAGTGGGCGGGGTCGGCGGGCAGCGAGTGGACGGTCGCCCCGTGCGCCTCGGCGGGGCCGTACAGATTGTGCAGCCGTCGGCCGTTGCCCGTGTGGTGGGCGCGGGTGCGGTCGTCGAGGGTGAGCGCCTCACCGGCCTGCTGGACGTCGGTGAGCGAGGTCAGCGCGAGCCCGAGCTCCTCGGCGGCCTCGTACACCGCGTCGATGACCGGGGCGGGCGCGTACAGCTCGTTGACCTGATGGCGGTCCAGCCAGCGGGCGAGCTGTTCGGCGCTGCGCCGGGTGTCCTCGGTGGGCACCACGAGCGTCTTGCCGGAGATGAGCGTGGAGAGGATCTCCTGTACGGAGACGTCGAAGCCGACCGCGGTGAACTGGGCCGTCCTGACGCCGGTCATGCCCGCCATGGTGTCCCGCTGCCACAGGATCAGGTTGCGGGGCCCGGCGGCCGGCATCAGGACGCCCTTGGGGCGGCCGGTGGAGCCGGAGGTGTAGATGACGTACGCCGTGTTCAGGGCGGTGAGCGGGGCGGTGCGCTCGGCGTCCGTGGGGTCGGTGGCCGGGCGGGCGGCGGTCTCCGCGATCAGCGCGGGGTCGTCCAGCAGCAGCCGCTCGGCGCCCTCCGGCACCAGGCCGGCGGTCCGGGAGTGGGCGATCGTCAGCGCCGGGGCGGCGTCGCCGAGGAGGTAGGCGACGCGGTCGCGGGGGTAGTCCGGGTCCACCGGGACGTAGGCGGCGCCGCTCTTGAAGACGGCGAGCAGCGCCACGATCATCTCCGGCGAGCGGGGCACCAGCAGCGCGACGGACCGCTCCGGGCCCGCGCCCCGGGCGATCAGGGTGTGGGCGAGCCGGTTGGCGCGCTCGTTCAGCTCGGCGTAGGTGAGGGTCTCCTCCTCGAACACCACCGCCGGCGCGCCGGGCGTCCGGGCGACCTGCTCCTCGACCAGGGCGGGCAGGGTCGCCCCGGCGACCGGAGCCTCGGTGGCGTTGTGGCCGGTGATCTCCCGCGTGTGCTCCTCGGGAGCGAGCAGGACGATGTCGTCGATGCGGGCCTCGGGCGTCGTCAACTGGGCGCGGAGCACGGCGAGGTAGTGGTCCGCCATCCGCCGTACGCGGTCCTCGTCGTAGAGGTCCCGGCTGTAGACGAACCGGCAGACGGTGGACTCGGGTCCGGCCTCGAAGTGCGCTTCGAGGTCGAAGCGGGTGACGCGGTCCTCGATCTCCAGGAAGCGCACGTCCAGTCCGGGCGCGCGGGGCTCCTCGCGCAGGTCGAGGTAGTTGCACATGACCTGGAAGACCGGGTTGAGGCCGGGGTCGCGGTCGGGGGCCAGCTCCTCCACCACCCGGCCGAAGGGCGCCTCCTGGTTGGCCTGCGCGGAGAGCAGGTTCTCGTGCGTGCGCCGCTGGAGTTCGGCGAGCGTCGCACCGCCCGGCACCTGGTTGCGCAGCGCCACCGTGTTCACGAAGAACCCGACGACGCCCTCGAACTCCTTACGGGTCCGGTTGGCGACGGGCGCGCCGACGATGATGTCCTCCTCGCCGGTGTAGCGGTGCAGCAGGACGTCGAACGCGGTGAGCAGCACGCTGAACGCGGTGACCCCGTCGCGTCGGCACACCACCTTCAGCTGCCGCTCCAGGTCGTCCGGGAGCGTGGCCAGGAGCGTGCCGCCCTCGAAGGTGGGCCGGGCCGGGCGGGGGCGGTCGGCGGGGATCCGCAGGACGGGCAGCTCGCCGGCGAGTTCGGTCTTCCAGTGGTCGACCTGGCGGCGCAGGTCGCCGCCCACGAGCGACTCCTGCTCCCAGCCGGCGTAGTCCGCGTAACCGAGCGCGAGGGCGGGCGGGGCGGCGGGCGTGCCGGAGACGCGGCCCTCGTAGAACTGCCAGAACTCCCGCGAGAACAGGCTCTCCGACCAGCCGTCGGTGACGACGTGGTGGAAGTTGAGGAAGAGGTAGTGGCGGCCTGTGCCGGGGCCGGACCGGAACACGGCGGCCCGCAGCAGCGGCCCCTCGGTCAGGTCGAACGGGATCTGCGCCGCGTCCGCCATCCGGCGCAGGATCTCCGCTTCCACCGCCTCGGGCGTGGCGCCCGGCACGTCGGTGCAGGCGATGTCGAGCGGGAGCGCGGGGGAGATCCGCAGCACCGGTCCGCCGTCCTCCTCGCCGAGGACGGACCGCAGCATCTCGTGCCGGTCGACCAGGTCCTGGAGTGCGCCGCGCAGGGCGTCGAGGTCGAGGGGGCCGTCGACGCGCAGGGCGAACGGGACGTTGTAGGCGGCGTTGCCGCCGTGCAGCCGGTCCAGGAACCACAGTTGGCGCTGGGCACTGGAGGCGGGCAGCGGTCCTTCGCGGTCCACCCGGCCGATCGCGCCGTCCGAGAAGACGTCCTTCGTGGAGGTGAGGAGCATGCCCAGGAGCTCGGCCTGGAGGCTCTCGGCGGTGTCGCGCGGTGCTTTGCCGGTGGCGTGCGGTGCCATGCCGGTGTCCTGCGGTGCCATGTCAGTGCTCCCGTCCGTCGGCGAGCACCCGGCGCACGATGGACAGCGCCCGGTCGATGTCCGCTTCGCGGACCCCGCAGTGGGTGACGGCGCGCAGCCGGCCGTGGCCGAGCTCCGCCAGCGCCAGCCCGTGCAGACCGACGGCCTCGACGAAGGTCTGCCAGGTGAAGCGGGGGTCGGTCACCTTGAACATGACGATGTTGGTCTGGACGGCGGCCGGGTCGACCTCGATGCCGTCGATCCCGGCGAGCCCCTCGGCCAGCCGCAGCGCGTTCGCGTGGTCGTCCTGGAGCCGGTGCAGATCGTCCAGGGCCACCAGCCCGGCCGCCGCGATCAGGCCCGCCTGCCGCATACCGCCGCCGAGCATCTTGCGGGCCCGCCGGGCCTCCGTGATGAACTCGGCGGTGCCGACGACCATCGAGCCGATCGGCGCGCCGAGCCCCTTCGAGAGGCAGAACTGCACGGAGTCCGCGTACTGCGCTATCTCGGCGACCGGCAGCCCCAGCGCGGTGGACGCGTTGAAGATCCGCGCCCCGTCGAGGTGCACCGCGACCTCGCGTTCGTGCGCGAACTCCCACACCTCCTTGAGATAGGTCTGCGGCAGCACCACACCGCCGCACCGGTTCTGGGTGTTCTCCAGGCAGATGAGCGAGGGCAGCGCGAACTGCTCGTCGTCCGGGTCGTCGGGGAAACCCCGCCGCAGATCGGACAGGAGCAGCCGGCCGTCGCTCTGGTTGGGGACCGGCTCGTACATGACGCCGGCGCAGACCGTCGCCCCGGCCGCCTCGTAGATGTAGATGTCGCTCTCCGCGCCGACCAGCATCTTCGAGCCGCGCGGGGCGTGCGTCATGATCGAGACGAGGTTCGCCATGGTGCCGCTGGGCAGCAGCAGACCGGCCTGCTTGCCGAGCAGATCGGCGGCGCGCTCCTCCAGTTCGAGGACGGTCGGGTCCTCGCCGTACACGTCGTCGCCGAGGCGGGCCTCGTTCATCGCCCGCATCATGGCGGGGGTGGGCAGGGTGAAGGTGTCGCTGCGCAGTTCAATCATCGTCGGTGCTCTCTTCGCTGCTGGTCTGTGGGTGGTGTCGGAGCGCGGGCTCTCAGGCGTCGGGGCGCAGCCGGACGTCGACGGTGCGCAGGGCCGCGTCCAGGGCGTCCGCCACCTCGGCGGAGCCGGCTCCGGCGGCGACGATGTGGCCGAGCCGGTCGTAGGCGTTCCGCGGCGGGCGTACGGCCGCGCCCTCGCGGGCGGTCACGGTGACCCGCTCGACGCCGTCCAGGGCCAGCGCCTCGTCGGCGCCGGCCACGGTCTCCAGGGTTCCGGTGCGGTCGGCCAGCAGGAACTGGATGCCCGCGTGGCCGCTCCGGTCGGCGGCGAGGTCGACGGGGAGGGCGGCGGCGGCCCTGATCTGCTGCTCCAGGAGGTCACGGCCGGTGGCCAGCCGGATCAGCTCGGGGATCATGCCCCCGGCCAGCCGCGGGTTGATCTCGATGATCGCCGGTCCGCGCCCGGTGAGCTTGACCTCGGTGTGCGTGGGGCCGGAGCGGATGCCGACGGCCTTGAGCGCCCGCCGGACGGTCTCGGTCAGCTCCTCCCGTACGGAATCGGGCAGTTCGGCCGGGAAGAGGTGCCGGGACTCGACGAAGTGGGGTGTGCCGGTGAGGTGTTTGGCGGTGACGCCGACACAGGTGGACTCGCCGTCCTCGCCGAACATCTCCACGCTGTACTCGGGGGCGTCGAGATACTCCTCGACCAGCACGGTGCGCGCGGTGGGCAGCCCTCGTACGTTGGTGTGCACGGCGAGCACCCGGGCCGCGTGGGCGACGGCCTCCTCGACCGTGGTGCACAGGAGCACGTCGTTGGAGCCGGAGTCGTCGGCGGGCTTGACCACGCACGGCAGGCCCACCGCCGCGACCGCCCCGGCGGTCTGCGCCTCGTCCGTCACCACGGCGAAGCCGGGCTGGCCGACGCCGGCCGCCGCGAGGGACTTCCGCAGCTCGGCCTTGTTGCGGCAGCGGGCGGTGGCGTCCTCGGGGTTGCCGGGCAGGCCCAGCCAGTCGGCGAGCGCGGCGACCGTGGGCACGTAGAAGTCGCTGGTCGTGGTGATCCCGGCGATCTCCTCGCGGCGGAAGTGCTCCTGGATCAGTGTGCGGAGGCCGGGCAGGTCGTTGGTGTCGCAGACCATGATCTCGCAGCCGGTGCCGTCCAGCCCGGCGTAGCGCTCCGGCTTCGAGGTGAGCAGGACGGCGGTGAGGCCCAGGACGGCGGCGGTGCGCAGCGCCTGCACCCCGGTGCCGCTGGTGTTGGCCTCGACGAACAGCAGATGGCGGCGGCGTTCCGGGCGTCCGCTCAGCTCGGCGCGGGACCAGGCGTACACCTCGGTGCCGTAGTCGACGGTGACGGGGGCCTCGGACAGCGGGAGGTCCGCCAGCCGGTGCTCCTGCCAGTAGGCGTCGCTGTAGACGGTCGTGGTGTACCGGTCGCCCCGGTCGGGGAAGATGCCCGCGATCCGGGTGCCGGGCGCGGCCCGCAGCGCGGTGTCGCGCAGCAGCCGGTAGACGGATCCGGAGGTGTTGCCCGCGAAGATCTGCTGCTCGTGGGCGAGCGCGCGGGTGGCGGTGAACGCCTCGTGGTCGTTGAGCCAGTGGACCTCGTCGATCTGGGTCCGGTCGAGGTTGTTGGGGTGCAGGCTGTTGCCGAGCCCGCTCTGTCGGCGGCCCGGGACGTCGGGCTGGTCGAAGAGGGTGCTGCCGACCGAGTCGACGCCGATGACCCGGAGGCCGGGCAGGTGCCTGCGCAGGGCGCGGGCGGTGCCGCAGAGGGAGCCGCCGCTGCCGACCGCGCCGACCAGGATGTCGATGGGGCCGAGGTCGTCGAGGATCTCGGCGGCGAGCGCCCGGTAGGCCCCGGGGTTGTCGGGGTTGCTGTACTGCTGCGGCCAGAAGGCGTCCGGCATCTCGCGCATGAGTTCGGCGAGACGGGTGAGGCGGGCGCCCTGCCAGCCGCCGTCGGTCATGGCGGGCACGACGTGCACCTCGCAGCCGAGCGCCAGCAGCTTCGCCATGGTCGTCGGGTCGGTCCGCGGGTCGGTGACGATGTGGACCGGGTGGCCGAGCGAGCGGCCGACCAGGGCCACGCCGAGCGCCATGGTGCCCGATGAGCTCTCCACGACGGGGGCGCCCGGCCGGAGCACGCCCAGCCGCCGGGCCTCGGCCACGATGTTCTTGGCCACCCGGTCCTTCATGCCGAAGGCGTTCGCGAGTTCCAGCTTGGCGTACACCTCGGTGCCCGCGGAGGCCGGCAGGTCGAGGCGGACCAGCGGTGTGTGGCCGACGGCTTCGTTCATCGAGTCGAAGATCATGTTCATGCCCCCCAGGCACGGTCGGTGTGCGAAGAACGAGCGGGTACGGGCACGGCCCGGCGGGCGCCGGAGTGCCAGGCGTCGCCCGTGCCGAGCGAGCGGTGTACGGCGGTGGCGCCGGGCAGTTCGGCGCAGGCGGCGCGCGCGGCGGCCATCTTCACGTCGAGGGCCGGGTCGTCGGCGGCGTAGAGGATGCCGAGCATGGTGCCGCTGTGCGCGCACACCACACCGAGCCCGCCCGTCGCGGCGCTGACGCGCTCCATCTCGGACAGCCGGCGGCGCGGCCGCAGCCGGGCGTTGAGCTGGGCGCTGCGGGTGGCGACCTGGCCCACGGTGGCGAGGTCGCCCGCCCGGACGGCGTCGCACAGCCGGTCCAGCAGCCGCGCGTATTCCCGCTTCTCGGCCTCCCCGGCCGGTTTCGCCGCCCGGTTGTGCACGATCGTGTCGACCTGGCCGCCCTCGTCGTGCGCGACGATCACCAGGGGCGGCAGGGCGCCGAGGGCTTCACGGAGCTCGGCCTCCCGGTGGTAGTAGGCGACGATCTCGTCGTACATCACGCCGTCGGTCGGTTCGATCTCCCGCAGGAACGACTCGATCGTCGCGGCGTCGAACTCGGTGCCGAGCGCCGCCGCCACGGCGCGCGCCGTGGCCACGAGGTCCGCCGACGAGCTGGCCATGCCCTTGCCCTCGGGCAGTTCGCTGTCCAGCTCCAGGACGCCGCCGCCCCCGTGGCCCGCCGCCGCGAGGGCGAGCCGGGCGATCCGCAGCGCCTTGCGCTTGTGCGGGGGCCAGACGACCAGCCCGCTGCTGTCGGGGAAGTGCTGGAAGGAGGCCGTGCTCCACGCGGCGACCGGGAAGGTCACCATGAAGTGCCGGTCGCTGCCCGGCAGTACCCCCTGCAGCAGTTCCCCGAAGGTCCCGAAGGCCCTGCCCGTTCCCCGTGTCGCCCCGTCCGTCTCAGACAGCACCGTGCGCGGTTCCGCTTCCATCTGCGCTCTCCCCCGTTCCCCGGGCGTTCGCCGCCCTGTCCTGCCATTCCTTGACGAGCCGCTCGCGCTCCGCGCCCTGGGCGCGCAGCGCGGCGGCCACCGCCTCCGGGTGCGCTGACCCGGAGGACTTCATACGGAGCAGCGCCTGCTCCACGTCGAAGGCGTCGCCGAGCGTCCCGGCCGGGTCGCGCAGGACCAGGCCCTCCGTCTCGGCGGCCGCCCGCAGCAGCTCCGGGTCGGTGTCGGCCGGGGCGAGCCCGGCCTCCGAGGCCGCCACGACATACCGGCCGGCGATCACCTGGGCGCGACGCCAGGGGATCTGCTCGGCGAGCGTGAGGGAGTTGGCGAGCGAGAAGCCGCCGAGGAACTCCCGGGCGCACACCCGGGCCATCCGGTCGGTGTCGAAGTCGAGATGGCGCAGGACCTCGGTGAACAGCCGCAGGGTGCTGCGCAGCGTCTCGAAGGACTGGTTGACGTACGCCCCGGCCTCCTTGGACACCTCCACGGTGTTGGAGTACGGCGTGTTCCGCTGCCCGAGGCTCGCGTCCAGGTGGAAGGAGGACAGATGGGCGCTGCGCCCGCGGATGCGCTCCAGGACCGGGAAGTTCTTCTTCTGCGGCATGGCCGAGGAGATGCCGCACAGCTCGTCGGGCAGGTCGATGAAGCCGTACTCGCTGCTGCCCCAGGCGAGCAGATCCGTGGCGAAGCGGCTCAGCGTCACCCCGAACACACCGAACTCCGCGGTGATTTCGAGCGCCCAGGCGCGGGAGGCGACGGAGGTCAGCGCGTTGGGCTGCACCCGTCCGAAGCCGAGGAGCGCGGCCAGCCGGTCGCGGTCCCAGGCCAGCTCCTGCCCCGACATGGCGCCCGCGCCGAGCGGGCACGCGTCGAGCGCCTCGTAGGTGGCGAGCAGCCGGCGCAGGGTGTGCTGGACGTGTTCGGAGAGCGCGGCCAGATGGAAGCCGGGCGTGATGATCTGGGCGGCCTGGTGGTGGGTGTAGCCGGGCATCGGCCGGTCGGCGGTACGGGCGGCCAGCGCCCGCGCGGCGGCCTCGAACTCCAGCAGGTGCTCCGCCGCCTCGACGAGCCTGGCCCGCCCGAACATCAGCTGGGCGCAGGCCTGGAGGTCGTTGCGGCTGCGGTCGACGTGCCAGGCCGGGACGGGGGCGGAGAGCCCGGACTCCACATGGCGTTCGAGGGCGAACGCGATGTCGGACATGGTCGACTGCCGGTTGGCCGCGAGGACGTCCTTCGTCGCGCCGGCCAGCAGGCCGTCGAGCTCGGCCGCCTGTGCGGGGGTGACGAGCTCCATGCGGGCGTACTCGGCGACGAGCGCCCGCTCGATCCGTACGTAGAACGGCAGGAGGTGCTCGGACTCGTAGCGGAACTGCGGATCGAGGATCTCCTCGCGCAGCAGGGCGCTGGGGCCGCTCGCGATGCGGCCGGTGAGTGCGGTGGTGTGCGGTGTGTTCACAGGGGTGCCCCTCAGACCGTTTCGGGATGGTGCTCGGGGATGACCCGCACCGATCGGACGTCGGACAGGAGCAGGACGACCGCGGAGAGCAGGACGCCGACCGCGCCGAGCAGCAGCGTCTGCTGGGTGCCGATCCAGCCGCCGAGGAGGCCGCCGGCGAGGGCGCCGACCGGCGTGATGCCCATGACGATCATGCGGATCGAGGCGTTCATCCGGCCCAGCAGCCGGTCGGGCGTGAGCGCCGTGCGCAGGCTGCGCTGGTTGACGTTGTAGACGATCACCATGGCGGCGTCGATGAAGTACATGACGACGATCAGGAGCGCGGCGACGACCTTGGGCAGCAGGGTGGCCACCGGGATCAGCAGGGCCGTGACCCCCGCGAGGCCGAGCGAGAAGACCATGGCGCGGCCGACGCCCAGCCAGTTGCTCGCCCGCTCCGCGATGAGCGCGCCGACCAGGGCGCCCGCCCCGGACGAGGCGAAGACCAGGCCGATGTAGAAGGGTTCGAGCCCCAGGGTCCGGGTGATGAAGATCAGGAACACCGGCTCGATGACCAGGGTGAACAGGTTGAACAGCAGGGTCGCGGTGACCAGGGTGCGGATCACCCGGTTCCGCAGGATCGGCTCCGCGCCCTCGACGATGTCCCGCCAGATGCTCCGCGGTGCGGGCCCCTCCTCGGACACGACCGGGGCCGGCTTCTCCTCCCGGTGGGTGATGAGGCCGGTGAAGACCGCCGATACGAGGTACGTCACCGCGTTGATGATCACCGCGAACGGGGCGGAGATGATCTGGAGCAGCGCCCCGCCGACGGCGTTTCCGCCGATGTCCGATGCGGAGCTGCTCAGTTCGAGCTTGCTGTTGCCGTCGACCAGATGCCTGCGGTCGATGAGCAGCGGCAGATAGGAGGAGCTGCCGATGTCGGACACCACGGTGCAGGCGCCGATCAGCAGGGACACGATGAGCAGCAGCGGGAAGGTGAGGAAGTCACCCGCCCAGGCCGCCGGAATGATCAGCAGCAGCACCGCGCGCAGCACGTCGGTCAGGATGAGGATGGGCCGCTTGGGACTGCGGTCCAGCCAGACGCCGACGAACAGGCTGATGAAGAGGTACGGCAGCGTCTCCGACGCGACCAGGACACCCATCTCGAACGGGGTCGCCGAGAGGGAGACGGCCGCGATCAGCGGGACCGCCACGGCGGTGACCTTGGATCCGAACAGCGAGGCGGTCAGCCCGAGCCACAGGTTCCGGAAGTCCGCATGCCGCCACAGACTCGATTTCTTCTCCGTCACCGGTCCAGCCCTTCGCCCATGATCTTTTCCATGTCCTTCGCCGTCTCCCGGATGTGCGCGCCGCGCACGATCCCGTAGTGGTCGGTGTCGAGTTCACGCACGACGAGTGGTCCTCGGACCGCTTGCGCCCAGGCCCGCGCGGAGCCGAGCCGCGCCCCGTCCGTGCTCTGGTAGAAGTGCACGGCTCCCCGGTGGGCGGGGGGCCGGTAGGCCGCGGCGGCGAGCGTGTTCGCCCGGAACACCGCGTAGTGGCGGGCGAGTTCACCGGGGGTGAGCCCGGCTCCCGCGTCCTGCCGGATCAGCTCGTCCCGGACGGCCCGCAGCCCGTCCTCCTCGCGCCCGGCGGCCTGTGCGGCGGCCAGGGACGCGGCCAGCGGCTCCGGCATACCGAGTCCGGCGGACCTGAGGAGGTCTTCGGCGAAGTCGGCGAGCAGGGTGTCGGGGGCGCCGCCCGTACCGGGGAAACCGGTGTCCAGCAGGGCCAGCAGCGCGACGTCCTCGCCCTGTTCGGTGAGCGTGTGGGCCATCTCGTACGCCACCAGACCGCCGAACGACCAGCCGCCGAGCCGGTAGGGGCCGGCCGGCTGGACCTCACGGACGGCTCGCAGCCCGAGGTCGGCCAGCTCCCGCACGCTCGCCGCCGGCGGTGTTCCCGGGGTCAGTCCGGGGGCGGGCAGACCGTGGACGGGCCGGCCGGTCCCGAGTACGGCGGCGGCCTCCCGGTAGCACAGGACGCCTCCGCCGACCGGGTGGACGAGGAACAGCGGGGGCCGCCCGCCGCCGCCCGCGAGGGGCACGGCCGCGCCGGGGCGGCCGTCCGTACCGCGCCCGTCGCGCAGCAGGGCGGCCTGCCGGGCGACCGTCGGGTTCGCCAGGACGGCCGAGACGCCGAGAGCGGTGCCGTACGCCGCGTTGATCCGGGAGATCAGGCGCAGGGCCAGCAGGGAGTGGCCGCCCGCCTCGAAGAAGTCGTCGTGGATCCCGAGCCCGCTCCGCCCCAGCAGCTCGGCCCAGATCTCCAGCAGCCGCCTCTCCCGGGCGTCGCGCGGCGGCGCGGCGGGAGCGGCCCCGGCCGGGGCCGCGGCCGGGTCGGGCAGCCGCTTGCGGTCCAGCTTGCCGCTGTGCGTCAGCGGCATCGCGGCCAGCGGGGACCAGGCGGTGGGCACCATGTAGGCGGGCAGGGCGGTCGCCAGATGGGCGGCGAGCGAGGCCGGTTCGGGGGCGGCGCCGGGAGCCGGCACGTAGTAGGCGGCCAGCCGGTCCTCGCGCAGCAGCACCGCGCACTCCGCCACCGACGGGTGGGCCGAGAGGACGGCCTCGATCTCGCCGAGCTCGATACGGAAGCCGCGCAGCTTGATCTGCGCGTCGGTCCGGCCGCGGTACTCCAGCGCGCCGCCGGGCAGCCGCCGGACGAGGTCGCCGGTGCGGTAGAGCCGCCGGGTCACTCCTCGGCCGTCGGTGTGCCGGACGAAGCTCGCCCCGGTCAGATCGGGCCGCCGGTGGTAGCCGTCGGCGAGCTGGACGCCGCCGAGATACAGCTCGCCGGTCACGCCCTGCGGGACGGGCAGCCCGTGCCGGTCCAGGACGTGCAGTTCGGTGTTGGCGACCGGCCGGCCGATGGGCACGACGCCGGAGCCGTCGTCGACGCACGTCCAGTGGGTGACGTCGACGGCCGCCTCGGTCGGCCCGTACAGATTGTGCAGCTCGGCGGAGAACCGGGCCAGGAACCGTTCCTGGAGGTCGTACGGGAGGGCCTCGCCGCTGCAGACGACCCGGGTCAGACCCGTGCACCCGGCCGTGGCCGGGTCCTCCACGAACGCCTGGAGCATGGAGGGCACGAAGTGCGCCGTGGTGACGGACTCCGCCTCGATCAGCGCCGCGAGGTACGCCGGATCGCGGTGCCCGCCGGGCTTCGCGACGACGAGGACGCCGCCCGCTAGCAGGGGCCAGAACAGCTCCCAGACCGATACGTCGAACGTGGTGGGCGTCTTGTGCAGCACCGGTTCGCCCGGCCGCAGGCCGTACGCGCGCTGCATCCACAGGAGCCGGTTGGCGATCGCCCGGTGAGAGACCACCACGCCCTTGGGCTTCCCGGTCGAGCCCGAGGTGAAGATCATGTACGCGGGGTCGGCGGGCCCGGAGGCGGCGCAGGTCTTCTCGCCGGGGGCCGTGGTCCCGGTGTCGCCGGGCCGTACGACCTCGACGCCGGGCCCGGTGATCTTCGCGTCCCAGGGGGCCGCCGAGATCACCAGGGAGATGCCCGCGTCGTCCAGGATGCCGCGCAGGCGCTGCTCGGGGTGGTCCGGGTCGAGCGGGACGTAGGCGGCGCCGGACTTCAGCACCGCGAGCAGCAGCACGGGAAGCTCCAGGCAGCGCTCCACCAGGACCGCCACGAAGCGACCCGGACCCGCGCCCCGCGCCCGCAGCCGGGCCGCCAACAGGTCTGCCCGCTCGTCCAGTTCGCGGTAGCTGAGGGTGTGACCGTCGTACCGCACGGCCGGGGCGTCCGGCGTGCGCCGGACCTGCTCCTCGACCAGGGTGTGCAGCACATGGGGGCGGTCGAACACCTCGGCGGTGGCGTTCGCCTCCGCCAGGGCGCGGTGCTCCGCCGGGGAGAGCAGATCGGCGCTCTCGTAGCGGGCCTCCGGGTCGGTGGCCAGCGCGGCGAGCGCGGCGGCGTAGTAGCCGTGCGCCCGCTCGACGCTCTCCGCGTCGAAGCGGGTGGCGTCGTGGCGCAGCCCGAGCCCGAGCGCGCCGTCGGTGCCGTCGCGGAAGAACTCGGCGCCGAAGGGGAAGTTGGTGTGCGCGATCCCGCGCTCGTCGAGCACCCGCACCGGCGACCCGCCGGGCGCCTCGGACCCTTCCGGCACCGCCGAGACCGACGCCTCGACGTGGAAGTGGGTGTAGTTGAAGAACGCCTCGAAGAGCTCGGACGTCCCGGCCTCCCGCACGATCTCGGCGAGCGGGAACCTGCGGTGCCGCTGGATCGCCAGATCCAGTTCCGCGGTGTCCCGCACCAGGTCGGCCCAGGTGCCGCCGGTCAGCCGGGCGCGGACGGGCAGCGTGTTGAGGAAGACGCCGAGGGCCAGATCGCCGTCGCGCTCCTCGCTGCGCCCGCCCAGGACCGCGCCGGTGACGACGTCGTCGGTCCCGGTCAGCAGCGACAGCACACGCAGATGCGCGGCGAGCAGCACGGTCCGCAACGGAACCCCGAGGTCGCGGGCGAGCGCGGTGAGGCCCCGGTGCACCGCATCGGGCACCGGCCGCTCGTCGATCTCCATGACCGGACGGGCCGACTCCCGGGCGGCGGCGGGGGTGCCGGGCAGCCGGGTGAGCGTCGAACCGGCGAGCCGGTCCGCCCAGAAGCGGCGGCTCTCCTCGTCGGCGGTCGCCTCGCGCTCCAGGCGTACGTAGGAGGCGAAGCGGGCGGCCGGCGGGGGCGCGGTCTCCGGTGCGGCGCCGGCGAGCCCCCGGCCGTAGCCGAGGAGCAGTTCGGCGAAGAGGGAGCGCTCGCTCCAGCCGTCGAGGATCGCGTGGTGCTCGCTGATGAACAGCTGGAGGGTGTCGTCCGTGCGGCGCTGCACATGGAAGCGGATCAGGGGCGCCGTCAGCGGGTCGAACGGCGCGGCACGCTCCCGCTCGAACCTGCGGTCCGCCGCCGCGTCCAGCTCCGCCGCGGTCAGCCCGCGCAGATCCTCGAACGTCAGCGGCAGCGGCACCCGCTCCCACACCAGCTGCATCGGCTCGTCGAAGCGGCTCAGGTCGAAGGAGGTCCGCAGGATCTCGTGCCGCCGCAGCAGGCCGGCGACCGTGTCGCGCCAGGACCGCTCGCAGAAACCGGCCTCCAGGCGGTACGTGGAGACGTTGTGGTACTCCGTGCCCGCGCCGGACAGGTCGCTGTGGAAGAGCATCCCGCCCTGGAGCCGGGTCATCGGGTACGCGTCGGTGACGCCGTCCGGCACCCGCGCCCGGTCGGCGGCCGGGAGCAGCGAGAACGGTCGGTACGTACGCCGGTCGGCGGGCTCCTCGGGGGTGCGGGCGACGGCGGCGAGCGAGCGCACGGTCTGGTGGGTCATCAGATCGGTGAAGCCGATCTCCAGCCCCGCCTCGCGCGCCAGCGACAGCAACCGGATGGAGCGGATGGAGTCGCCTCCGAGCGCGAAGTAGTTGTCGTCCACGCCCACCCGCTCCACGCCCAGGGCGCGTGCCCACACCGAGGCCAGCGTCTCCTCGGCCGGGGTGCTCGGTGCGGTGAACTCCGCCTCGCGGTCGGCCGTTCGGGCCGCCGGGTCGGGGAGCTTCGCCCGGTCCACCTTGCCGTTGGCGGTGAGCGGGAACTCCGGCAGCACCGTGAAGGTGGACGGGATCATGTAGCCGGGGAGCCGGCGGGCCGCGTGGCCGCGCAGGGCCTCGGGGTCCGGCTCCGCGCCGCGCGCGGTGACGTACGCGGCGAGCGCGGCGTGCCCTTCCGTGTCGGTGTGCAGCACCACGACGGCCTCATGGACGCCCTCGTGCTCGGTGAGGGCCGACTCCACCTCGCCCAGCTCCACCCGGAAGCCGCGCAGCTGGATCTGCGAGTCGATCCGGCCGCCGTACTCCAGGTCGCCGTCGGGCAGCCGGCGGGCCAGGTCGCCGGTGCGGTAGAGCCGCTCGCCGGAGCCGGCGGGGGCGAAGGGGTGGGGGACGAAGCGTTCGCCGGTCAGTTCGGGCCGGTTGAGATAGCCGTCGGCCAGGCCGCTCCCGCCGACGTACAGCTCGCCCGTCACCCCGGGCGGCACGGGCGAGCCGTGCCGGTCCAGGACGTACAGCTGGAGGTCGTCGATGGGCTCGCCGATGACGCTGCCGGCGCCGGCCCGCAGGTCCTCCAGGGTGATCGGGCGGTAGGTGACGTGCACGGTCGTCTCGGTGATGCCGTACATGTTGACCAGCCGGGGCGTGACGTCGCCGTGCCGGGCGAACCAGTCGCGCAGGGCGTGCGGATCGAGCGCCTCACCGCCGAAGATCACCTGACGCAGGGCGAGTTCGCCCGCCGGTGAGCCCGGCGCGCCCTGACCCTTCCCGGCTTCCTCGGCTTCCTCGGCGCGGATCAGCTGGTAGAAGGCGGAGGGCGTCTGGTTGAGCACCGTGACCCGCTGCTCGCGCAACAGCCGCAGGAACGCGGCCGGTTCGCGGCTCGTCTCGTACGGCACGATGACGAGCCGGCCACCGTGGGCGAGTGCTCCCCACAGCTCCCAGACCGAGAAGTCGAAGGCGTAGCTGTGGAACAGCGTCCACACGTCCTGCTCGCCGAACCCGAACCAGCGGTCGGTGGAGGTGAACAGCCGACTGATGTTGCGGTGCGGGATCAGCACGCCCTTGGGGCGGCCGGTTGACCCCGAGGTGTAGATGACGTACGCGAGGTCGTCGGGGCCCGCACCGTCGGCCGGAGGACCCGTCGGACCGTCCTCGGCCGTGTCCGCGCCCGTGTCCTCGGCGTCCAGGACGTCCCCGTCGAACCCCTCCCACCACCGCTGAACCCCGCCCCCGGTGAGGATCGTGCGCAGCCCGGAGTCCTCGACCATGTGGCGCAGCCGCTCCACGGGATAGGCGGGGTCCAGGGGTACGTAGGCGCCGCCGGCCTTCAGGACGGCGAGGAGCCCGGTCACCAGGGCGGCGGACCGCTCCATGCTCAGGCCGACCAGGGTGCCCGGTCCGACGCCGTGGGCGCGCAGCCGGTGGGCGAGGCGGTCCGCGCGGGCGTCCAGTTCCGCGTAGCGAATCGTGGTGTCGCCGTCGACCAGGGCCACCGCGTCGGGCGTCCGGGCGGCCCACCGGGCGAAGCGCTCGTGGACCGGCTCCGGGCGGGCGTCGGTGCGGCCGGGGGCCGGCGGCGGGGCCAGCTCCGCGTACTGCGCGTCGGACAGCATCCGCAGCGAGGACACCGGGGCGTCCGGGTGCGTGACGATCTCCTCGATCAGCCGCCCGTAGTGCTCGGCCAGCGCCCCGACGATCCGGTCGTCGAACAGGTCCGTGCGGTACTCGAAGACGCCCGAAGCGCCGCCGTCCGCGGTCTCCGCCACATCGAGGGTCAGGTCGAACTTGGCGGTGCCGGAGTCCACGGGCACGGGCCGGGCGGTGATCCCCGGCAGCCGCAGCTCCTCGTCACCGGTCTCGTTCATGCCGAACATCACCTGGAAGAGCGGTGAGGCGTCGGCGGCGCGGTCCGGGTTCTTCATCCGGACCAGCTCCTCGAAGGGGAGGTCCTGATGTCCCTGGGCCGCCAGCACCCGGTCGCGTACCTGCCCGAGGAGTTCGCGGAACGTCGGGTCCGCCGACAGATCGGCGCGGAACACCGTGGTGTTGATGAACAGCCCCACCGTGTCGGCGAATTCGTCGCGGTGACGTCCGGCGATCGGGGTGCCGACGACGATGTCGTCGCGTCCGGTGTAGCGGCTCAGCAGGATGTCGAAGGCGGCGAGCAGGCCCATGAAGAACGTGGCGTTCGCGTCGGCGCACAGCTCGCGCAGCCGCCGGGCCGCCGAGGGCAGCGGAAAGACGAGGTCGGCTCCGGCGCCGCGCGCTACCGGCGTGGCGGCGCTGCCGTTCCCGGCCGGTGCTTCCGTGCTCGGCGGACGGGTCACGGGCAGCCGCAGGACGGGCAGTTCGCCCGCGAGCTCCGCCTCCCAGTGCTCCCGCTGCCGCTTCGCCTGCGGGCTCTCCAGCCACTCGTCCTGCCAGGCGGAGTAGTCCGCGTACTGGAACTCCGGCTCCTCGGGTGCCGCCGTGTCCTCGCCGTTCACCAGGGCGGTGTACGTCGCGGTGAACTCGCGGAGCAGGATCTTCGTCGACCAGCCGTCCGCGACGATGTGGTGCATGCCGAGCAGCAGCACCGCGTCCCGGTCGCCGACGCGCAGCAGACCGGCCCGGAACAGCGGGCCCTCGGCCAGGTCGAACGGGCGGGCCGCCTCGTCCCGTGTCCAGGCCTCGGCCGCGGCCTCCGGGTCCTCGGCGTCGCGGGCGTCGTACTCCCGCCACTCGAAGCCGGCGTCGGGGCTGATCAGCTGGAACAGCTCGCCCTCACGGGCCGCGAACGTGGTGCGCAGGGCCTCGTGCCGCTGGACGAGAGCCTCGGCGGCCCCGCGCAGGGCCCGGCTGTCCACCGCACCCTCCAGCCGGTGGAAGAGCGGCAGGTGGTACGTCGGCGCGTCCCCGGCCAGCTGCTGCAGGAAGTACATGCGGTGCTGTGCCCGCGAAGCGCGGAACTCATAGAATTCCGGTTCGGCTGCTCCAGGCAGTCCGGTCGTCACGACGTCCCCATCCTCGATGTCCTTCGATGCCCGGCGGCTCGCACGGCCGCCCGTCCACTCACTCGTCCCGCCCGGCCCGCTGCTCCGGATCGGCGCCGGCCCGCTGTTCCGGATCGAGACCCGGTCAGCGCCGGCTTCGGCGCGGCTCAGCGCAGGAGTTCGAGCAGGGAACGCATCTCGTCCACGCTCATGCCGCTGATCTTTTCCCTGAGGTTCCGGTCCACCTCGTCGGCGAAGTCCCGCAGCACCGGCCGGTCGAACACGGTGCGCAGCGGCAGCTCCAGGCCGAAGCGGTCGCGGAGCCGACCGGTCACCCGGGTGGCCAGGAGCGAATGGCCGCCCAGGTCGAAGAAGGTGTCGTCCGCGCCGACCGACCCGACCTCCAGCACCTCGCACCAGATCTCGCCGACGGCCCGCTGGACCGGCCCGTCGAGAGCGGCCCGTTCGCCCTGCCCGGCGCTCATGTCCTCCGCAGGGTCGGGCAGTTGGTGGCGGTCGGTCTTGCCGTTGGCGTTGAGCGGCAGCCGGTCCATGACGACCAGGAACGGCGGTCGCATGTGGTCCGGGAGCCACTCGGCCAGATGCGCCCGCAGCGACTCCACGGTCGGCGCGCCGTCCTGCCCGCCGCCCGCCACGTAACCGCTGAGCCGGTACTGCCCGGAGGGCGTGCGCCGGGCGACCACCACGGCGTCCCGCACCTGGGGGTGGTCGCGGAGCACCGACTCGATCTCGCCGAGCTCGACGCGCATGCCGCGGACCTTGATCTGGTGGTCGTTGCGGCCGACGAACTTGATCGAGCCGTCCGGGCGCAGATAGCCCTGGTCGCCGGTGCGGTACAGCCGCTCCCCGGTGCCGAAGGGGCTGGCCACGAACGCCTGGGCGGTCTTCACCGGGTCGTTGAGGTAGCCGCGGGCCAGACCGGCGCCGCCGATGTACAGGTCTCCGGTGACCCCGACGGGCAGCGGGGCGTAGGCCGCGTCGAGGACATGGACGGTGTTGTTGTCGAAGGGCGTACCGACGCTCACCGCACCGGTGTCCTCGGCGTCGGCGGCCGCACACGTACGGATGGTGGAGTCGATGGACACCTCGGTGGCGCCCCAGGTGTTGTGCAGGGCCCCGGGCATGGTCTCGTGGAAGCGCCGTACGGACGCGGGGGTGAGGGCCTCGCCGCTGGAGACCGTGTTGCGCAGGGAGCCGAGCGCGATCCGCTCTTCCGGGGTGATCTGGTCCATCAGCAGGTTGAGCATGCTGGGCACGGTCTGGAGGAGGACCGTCCGGTAGGTCGTGGCGGCGGCCAGGACCGCCTGCGGGTCGCGGTGGAGGCCCGGCCCGATCAGCGCGATGCGGCCGCCGTACATCAGTGGCCAGAAGAGTTCGAGCGCCGAGTCGTCGAAGGTGAGCGTCGTCTTGTGCAGGACGGTCTCGCCCGGACGCAGGGCGTGCTGCTTCTGCATCCAGACCATCCGGTTGACCCAGCCCCCGTGGGCGCTGGCGACGCCCTTGGGCGCCCCGGTCGAGCCGGAGGTGTAGTACACCGACACCAGGTTCTCCGGGTGCACGGCGACGGCGGGCCGGTGCGCGGGGCAGCCCGCGAGGGTCTCCCGGTCCGCGTCGACGCGGACCACATGGGCCGCCTCGGGGGCCCGGTCCGCCTGGTGGCCGAGGGTGAGGCAGACCTCCGCCCGGGCGTCCGCCATGATCTGGGTCAGCCGCTGGCGGGGAGCCTCCGGGTCCAGGGGCAGATAGCCGGCCCCCGCCTTGAGGACGGCGAGGAGCGACACGACCAGCTCCGTCGACCGGTCCATGCACACACCGACCACGTCGTCGGGCCCGACGCCGAGCCGCCCCAGGTGGTGGGCGAGGCGGTTGGCGCGCGCGTCCAGCTCCGCGTAGGTGAGCTCGGCGTCCTCGTGGACCACGGCGACGGCGTCCGGGGAGGCGTCCACCCGGTCCTCGATGAGCTCGTGCAGGGCCCGGTCGGCGGGGAAGGCCACGGTGGTGTCGTTCCAGGCCGCCAGCCGGTCCAGCTCGGCCGGGGTGCAGAGCCGGTGCCGGGCGAGGCCCGCGCGGGGGGCGTCGAGGACCTGGTCGAGCAGGCCGAGGAAGTGGGTGACCAGGCGTTCGGCGGTGGCCCGCTCGTAGAGGTCGGTGCTGAACTCCAGGTCGCAGGCGAACGATCCGTCCCGCTGCCGCGCCATGAAGAGCGTCAGGTCGAAGCGCGAGGTCGCGCCGGTCGCCCGGGCCGGTTCGGTCTCCAGGCCGTCGAGGCGGAGGGTGAGGTCCTCCCCCTCCTGATAGGCGAAGACCGTCTGCACGAGCGGCGCGTGGCTGGTGACGCCCTGGAGGCCGAGCCGCTGCACGATCTGCTCGAACGGCACGTCCTGGTGGTCCAGCGCGCCCAGGCAGGTGGCGCTCACCCGGCGCAGGAAGTCCTCGAAGGTGTCGTGGTCCCGGTGACGGGAGCGTACGGGGACGGTGTTGACGAAGAAGCCGACGAGCCGGTCCACGTCGGGGTGGTGCCGGCCCGCGACCGGGGTGCCGACGACGAGGTCGCGCTGTCCGGAGTACTTGTGCAGGGTCGTCAGGAAGGTGGTGAGCAGCCACGCGTAGACCGTGACGTCGTGCCGGCGGCTCGCCTCGGCCACCCGGTCGCCGAGCTCCGGCTCCAGCGTGAACAGGACGTGGTCGCCGTCGTAGGACTGGGCCGCCGGGCGCGGGCGGTCGGTCGGGAAGGCCGACAGCTCCGGGGCGCCGGCCAGCTCGGACTCCCAGTAAGCCAGCTGCCGTTCCCCGGCCCCGCCGTCCAGCCAGGCGCGCTGCCGCACCGCGAAGTCCGCGTAGTCCAGGGGAAGTTCCGGCAGTCCGGGGGAGCGTCCGGCGAGTGCCGCCGTGTAGCCGTCGGCCAGCTCGTCGAGGATCAGGGTGGTGGACCAGCCGTCGGTGACGGTGTGGTGGAAGGTGAGCTGCAGAAAGGCGTCGTGCTCGGCGACCCGGTACAGCGTGGCCCGGAACAGCGGGGCCGCCGCCAGGTCGAAGGGGGTGGCGATGTCCGCCCGGATGAGGCGTTCGGCGACCGCCACGGGGTCGGCCGCGCCACCGCGCAGATCCTCGATGCGCAGCTCGGCGTGGAGCGAGGGCTCGATCCGCTGTACGGGCCGGTCCCCGTCCAGGTGCAGGGCGGTGCGCAGGACGGCGTGACGGTCCACCAGGCCCTGCAGCGCGGTCCGCAGCGCCGCCGGGTCGAGCGCGCCGCGCAGCCGGTGGACGAGCGGTTCGTTGTAGGCGGCGGAGTCCGGGTCGAGCTGGTGCAGCAGCCAGAGCCGCTCCTGGGCGTGGGACAGCGGAAGGCCTTCGCGACCCGCGGCGCCCCGGCCGGAGGAGTCGGAAGGGCCGGAGGCGGCCGCCGGACCGGACAGGTCGGACAGGTCCGACAGGCTCGCCGGGTCGATGAGGTCGACGAGCAGCACGGCCAGCTTGGCGGGGCTCCGCTGCTCGAAGATCCAGGCGAGCGGCACCTCGCCCGTCGCCTTCGACCGGATCCGCATCGCGGCGCGCGCGGCGAGGATGGAATCACCGCCGGATGCGAAGAAATCGTCGTCGCGCGCGAACTCGGAGAGGCCGAGGGCATTCCCGAACACGTCCGAGAGCCAGGCCTCTACTTTTTCCTGAGATTCACTGCGCGAAGACACGTCTACCCCGACCCCAAAGAGAGAGTTCATCGATCCTGCCGACTTATCCGTATGTCTGCGTCGGCATGACTTGATCCTGCACTTCGCGACGGAGGAAAGGGGCGGCGGCGGTGGCTCACATACCTGCATGACAGCAACATGAGCGCCCGGCATATCGGAAGGCAATGGATCAAATCGGACAGTGATTGTCCGGCGGCCTGTGATCCCCGGGGCGAATCACATGTTCCGTTCGGAGCCCTCCGATATATTTGCCCACCATGGATCCATTGAGTGAAAAAGCCATCCGGAATTCCTTTGTGAACTGCACCAAGGGGGAGGCGTCCCGGCTGCGTCTCCCGCTCGGCTTCGGCGAGCTGGCCTGGGAGGACCTGGACTTCCTCGGCTGGGTCGACCCCGGCGCACTGCTGCGGTCGCATGTCGTCATGCCGGGCCCCGACGGGCCGCGCGGAATCACCCTGCGCGTTTCCAGTGCCGCCCGGAAGAGCGCGGTGAAGTCCAGCATGTGCCAGATATGTCTGACCGGGCATTCGTCGTCCGGCGTGAATCTCTTCGTCGCACCGCTGGCCGGACCGTCGGGCCGGCAGGGCAATACCGTGGGCATCTATGTGTGCGCGGACCTCGCCTGCTCCCTGTACATGCGCGGGAAGCGGCAGCCCAAGCTGCGATTCAGCCAGTACGAGGAATCGCTCACGCTCGACGAGCGCATCGCGCGGGCGATGGACAACCTCACCAAATTCGCGGACAAGGTGGCCGGGATCGCCTGAGGAACGGGACCGCCCGAGGAACCGGAAACGCCGAATGCCCGCCACCTTCCGGGTGGCGGGCGTTTTCGTCGGGCCGGGGTCAGCGGCCGGCGTTCTCCATGGCGTCCACGAGGCTCTGCGGTCGCATGTCCGTCCAGGTCTCCTCGATGTACGCCAGGCACTTCTTCCGGTCGGCGGCGCCGAACGCCTGCGTCCAGCCGGCGGGCACCTCGACGTGGCCGGGCCACAGCGAGTGCTGGTTCTCGGCGTTCACCAGCACGTAGTACGTACCCTCGGCGTCCTCGAAGGGGTTGCTCACAGCCTGTTCCTTTCGTCTGGGCGGTCGGATCCGCGGCGGCGGATCTGCTGAGGCGGATCTGCTGAGGCGGATCCGCGGGACGGATCGGTGGGACGGATCGGTGGGACGGATCGGTGGGACGGATCGGTGGGTCAGGCCGCCCGGCCCCGGCCGGTGTCCGCGACGCCCCAGCCGGTGTCCTTGGCGATCGTCCGGGCGCCCGGCGTTCCCCAGCCGGTGTCCTTGGCGATCGTCCTGGCGGCCGGCGCACCCCAGCCGGTGTCGTCGTTCGTGCCGCGGCTCTCGGCGGCGGCGACGGAAACCCCCGCGACGCCGACGACGGCGAGTGCGCAGACGACTCTGACGGCCTGAATGAGGTGCCTCATGATGCGGTGTCCTTACCTGCTCGTACGAGAGAGGCGCAGTCGGCGCCGCTCTGCACCCCCCGTGGGCACACCGCCACACTGCCAGCCCGACGTCGGCACATGGCTGGTTCCGGTGGGCCATAAAGTTGCATGTCAGGTTGATGATCGCTGGACAGATCGGGATGAAAGGCCGAGATATGGAATTGCCGGAACTTTCGGGCGCCGTAGAGCCTTCGGCCGACACTCCCCAGGCCGTCTACCGGTTCGCCCTGCGCCAGACGGCCGTCACCGCCGCCGATGTGGCGGCCGCCCTCGCCCTCGGCGTCGAGGCCGCCGAGGACCACTGCGCGCAGCTCGCGGCCCTCGGGCTGCTGGCCGAGGACACCCGCACCTCCCCCACCGTCTTCCGGGCCGTCGACCCGGAGACCGCCGGGGAGCGGGTGCTCGGCCCGCTGGAACGGGTCATCCGCACCCGACGCCAGGAGCTGGAGAGCGTGCGGTCCCGGCTCGTGGAGTTCAGCCGCGTCTACGAGGAGCAGCCGGTGCGGACCGACACCCGGGGCACCGTGGAGTTCCTGGCCTCCCTCAGCAGTACGCGCGCGGCGATCGTCGAGCTCGCGGCGAAGTGCGAGTCCGAGGTGCTGACCGCGCAGCCCGGCGGCGGCCGGCGCGCCGAGGTCCTGGAGGAGGCCATCTCCCGGGACGAGGCGATGCTGCGGAGCGGCGTCCGGATGCGCACCCTCTACCAGCACACCGCCCGCTTCAGCCAGGGCACCCGTGAGTACGTCGACCGGGTCTCGCGGATGGGCGCGGAGGTCCGCACGCTCGACGACCAGTTCATCCGGGTGCTGCTCTTCGACCGCAAGGCGGCCGTCATCGGAGTGGAGAGCGATCCCGGCTCCGCCATCATCGTGCGCGAGCCCAACCTCATCCACTTCATCGCCAAGACCTTCGACCTGTGGTGGCTCAACGCCGCGCCCTTCCCCCTGGAGTGGAGCAACCAGGAGGTCGCCGACATCGCCGACCAGCTGAAGCAGCGCATCGCCCTGCTCCTCAGCGAAGGGCTCACCGACCAGACGATCGCCAAGCGCATGGGCATGTCCGTCCGCACCTGCCGTCGTCACATCGCCGAGATCATGGAACGTCTCGGCGCCAAGAGTCGTTTCCAGGCGGGCTGCCTGCTGAGCGCCCGCACGGACGTCTTCGCCGCCCCCGAGGCGCCCGAGACCCCCGCGGACCGCTGAGCTCGGTGGTCCCGGACCCCGATCTCGTACGATCCGGAACTGTCTCGCTGCCTCCGGGGGCCGAGTTCCGGGGTCACCAGGCACACTTCATACGTAAACAGTCGAGCCACAAAAAGGACTCAGGCATGATCACGTTGACGAAGGAAGACGGCCCGGCGGACCTGGGCGGGGTGACCCACCTGTCCATCGGGGCGTCCTGGGACCCGACGGTCGGCAGCAGTGGCGGTCTGATGGGGAAGATCAAGCAGAAGGCCGGCACGGACCTCGACCTGATCGCCATCGCGCTGCAGGGCGGCGACCCGGTGCGGCTGGCCGGCCTGGACTCCCTGGACCCGCTGGGCAACGGCTCGCTGGTGCACAGCGGCGACAACCAGACGGGTCACGGGGACGGCGACGACGAGACGGTGACCGTCGAGTTCGCCAAGATTCCTTCGAACATCACGTCGATCGTCTTCATCGCCGCCGCGTACAAGAAGCGCAGCGCGTTCAAGAACGCGCGCAACATCAGCTTCAAGGTGTACGACGCGACGGGCGGCAGCACGCAGCAGGTGGCCGACATCTGGCCGAGCATGCTCACCCAGGACAACGGCGTCGCCGTGGCCAAGGCGATCCGCGAGGGCGCGGGCTGGAAGCTCCAGGTGATCAACGAGACCGGGAAGATCAAGCAGGGCGACGAGCAGGCTCTGATGCGCTTCGCCGTGAGCCGATAGTCACCGGCAGCCGCCGGTGGTCGACGCCCTGGCGCCGCCTTCGTGGCGGAGCCGGGCGACAGACCGGATGCACGGCCGACGAAAACGCGGCTGCGGTGACCGCCGGGGCGGTCACCGCAGCCGCGTTCGTTCTTTCCGGGGTCAGCCGGTCTCAGGGCCGGTCGTCGAGACCGGGGGTGTCGCCCTCGCCCGACTCGGCCTCGGCCTGCTTGGCCTTGACCTCCGGGTCGAGGTCGGCCCGGTTGCTGCCGTCGACCGAGCTCAGCGGCCGATCGTCGCCCACCTCGGTGGCGACGGGCGGCTCGACCAGCCAGTCCGGGTTGGCCTGCTTGTCCCACCAGCGCCAGGCGGCATAGGCGCCGCCCGCCAGCACACCCAGCACCAGGAAGCCCTTGGCGGCCCGGCCGGCCTTGGCCCGCCGCTGGTGCTTCCTGGCGAGCTTCTGGATTTCCTTGGCGGTCACCTGGGTGCGCAGCGCCGCCAGGGCGGCCGCGCTGCGGGCCGACGCCTGCTCGGCGACGGGCAGGGCCACCGCCCGGGCGTGCTCGACGCGGGGCGCGGTGTAGTCGGCGGCACTCCGTGCGGCCTTACGGGTGGAGACCGCGGCGCGGTGCGCGGCCTCGTCGACCCGGGGCGGCACATGGCTACGGGCCTGTTCGAGGCGCGGTGCGAGATGGGACGCGTACTGGACACGGGCCTGCTGGGCCGCCTTCGTCACCTTCGGCGCGAGCCGTACGCGCGCCTCGTGCGCGTAGTGGGCCGCCTGCTCCTTGGCTGTGTCGGCGTAGGGCGCCACCACTTCCGCGGCGTGCTGCGCGCTGTCCTTCGCCGAGTCGGTTGCGGCGCGCACGCTGTCGATGCGGGTCACGAGATCCTCCTCCTTGGTGGCGGGTAGGTACTCCGCCTGTCCGCCCAGTTCGAAATCATGCCTGTCGCGGCCATGCCCGGCATGCGGGACGGGCATCCGGGTCATGTTCGTCTTTCGCGGTCAAAACGGTTCATGTGAAGTCTGCCGACGACAATGCCACGGTTCGGTGGCGAACGCGCCGTTTCGCCCGGCATCCGGCCGTACATTTCCCGGTCCGTGGGAGGATCGGCGGACGCCGGCGAAGGATGTGACGTCAGGTGAAGGATGAAGGAAGGCAGATCGTGGCCGAGCAGCTTTACGCCACCTTGAAGACCAGTCGGGGCGACATCGAGATCCGACTCCTGCCGAACCACGCCCCCAAGACGGTCAGGAACTTCGTCGAGCTGGCCACCGGGCAGCGCGAGTGGGTCAACCCGGAGACCGGCGAGAAGACCACGGACCCGCTGTACGACGGCACCGTCTTCCACCGCGTCCTCAGTGGCTTCATGATCCAGGGCGGCGATCCGCTGGGCAACGGCACCGGCGGCCCCGGCTACCGGTTCGCCGACGAGTTCCACCCGGAGCTGGGCTTCACCCAGCCGTATCTGCTGGCCATGGCGAACGCGGGCCCGGGCACGAACGGCTCGCAGTTCTTCCTGACCGTGTCCCCCACCGCCTGGCTGACCGGCAAGCACACCATCTTCGGCGAGGTGGCCGACGAGGCGGGCCGCAAGGTCGTCGACGCCATCGCGGCCACCCCGACCAATCCGCGCACCAACCGTCCGCTGGAGGACGTGGTGATCGAGTCCGTGGTCGTCGAGACCCGCTGACGGGCCCGCCGCGCGGCAGGCCTCGCGGGAACCAACCGCCCTGCCCGTCCGTACTTGTTACCGAGCGGACCAGCGGGGCGGCTCTGTCCGCGCCGCCCGAGTGACGAGGACCGAGAGGCAGGCCAGGACCGATGGAGCAGCAGCCGCCGGGGGACCGGGCCGCCACGGGCGGCGGTGTGCCGACGCCGACCTGCTACCGCCATCCCGACCGCGAGACCGGCATCAGCTGTACGCGCTGCGGGCGGCCGATCTGCCCCGAGTGCATGGTCAGCGCGTCGGTCGGCTTCCAGTGCCCCGACTGCGTACGCCAGGGCTCGGGCACCGGGCACCACCCGGCGGCCAGTCAGCCGCGCACGCTGGCGGGCGGCTCGGTGGCCGCCGATCCGCGCCTGGTCACCAAGATCCTGCTCGGCATCAATCTCGCCGTCTTCCTCCTGGTCAGCATCCGTCCCGAGCTGGTGAACGATCTGACGCTGCTCGGGCGGGCCTGGGACCCGAGCCCGCCGCCGGGATCCATCGAAGGCGTCGCCGAGGGCCAGTGGTACCGCCTGGTGACCTCGATGTTCCTGCACCAGGAAGTGGTGCACATCGCGTTCAACATGCTGGGGCTGTGGTGGCTCGGCGGACAGCTGGAGGCGGCGCTCGGCCGGTCCCGCTATCTCGCCCTCTATCTGCTGTCCGGCCTCGCGGGCAGCGCCCTCACCTATCTGATCGCCGCGCAGAACCAGCCTTCGCTGGGCGCGTCCGGCGCGGTCTACGGCCTGTTCGGCGCGACCGCCGTCCTGATGCGCCGGATGAACTACGACATGCGTCCGGTGCTGGTGCTGCTGGCGATCAACATGGTCTTCACCTTCACCTGGGGCGGCATCGCCTGGGAGGCGCACGTCGGCGGTCTGACCGCGGGCGTCGCCATCGCCGTCGGCATGGTCCACGCCCCGCGTGAGCGGCGTACGGCGGTGCAGGCGGGCACCTGCGCGCTCGTCCTGCTGGTGACGGTCGGGATGATCGTCGCCCGGACGATGGCGCTCACCTGAGCCGGATCCTGTGCGGAACGGGGTCCTCCACCCCCAGGTGGACCGAAGTTGTCCACAGTGTGCGCAGAATCTTGTGCATGGCAAGAGGAACAGTCGTTCCCATCGTCGCTGAGCTGGGTTTTCTCGCCCGGACAACGGGGTGCAGCCCCCCTCGACGAGGGAGGCTGCGGTCACACCGGCGTCAACTTGAGTGGAGGTTATCCACAGATCGTCTGACCTTTTCCCCCAGCTGTGGATAACTCTGTGGGTAACTCAGGGCAAGGCTTGCGCGGAGGTGGTCCGTCACTTCCACTGCGTCGACACGGCGAAGCCGCCGGCGATGAAGCCGAAGCCGACCACGATGTTCCAGTTGCCCAGGGCGTCGACCGGCAGATCGCCTTCGGTCACGTAGAACACCACGATCCAGGCCAGCCCGATGAGGAACAGGGCCAGCATCACCGGAGCGACCCAGCTGCGGTTGGTCAGCTTGATAGCCGTTGCCTGCTTCGCCGGGGGCGGCGTGAAGTCGGCCTTCTTGCGGATACGTGACTTCGGCACGAGGGACTCTCCTGTCGATGCGCTGCGTGACCGCGCAGGGATCTGTGGCGGGCGCCGGGGGCGGGGTGCCAGGGGGAATGCTGCTCCCCCCGAGCGTCCGTTAGCGTAGTGCTTCCCTGGCGCCTGATGAGATAAGGGTACGTTGAGCAATTCTGCCGACTCCCCGGAAGGCCCGGCCCGGCGCACCTCCGTGTGGGCGGTCCGGGGGCTCACCGCTGCGGTTTTCGCCCTGGCCGGACTCATCTTCGTCACCAGCGCCAACACCGCCAAGGGCACCAATCTGCGCAGTGACTCCTCGCTGCTCAAGCTCTCCGACCTGATCAGGGAGCGCAGCGAGAAGAACGGCGAGCTGAACGACTCCGCCGCCGCCGTGCGTGCGGACATCGACGCGCTCGCCCAGCGCGACGACGGCTCCACCAAGGCCGAGGACGCCCGGCTGAAGGCCCTGGAGAAGGCGGCCGGCACCACGAAGATCAGCGGCGACTCGGTCAGCGTGACCCTCAACGACGCGCCCCCGGACGCCACCGCCAACCCCGGCTACCCCGAGCCCCAGCCCAACG
Organism: Streptomyces sp. SID14515; assembly: GCF_010548505.1. Lineage (NCBI taxonomy): Bacteria > Bacillati > Actinomycetota > Actinomycetes > Kitasatosporales > Streptomycetaceae > Streptomyces > Streptomyces sp. SID14515. Next base: position 214,938 of record NZ_JAAGMH010000040.1, read on the forward strand.
ACCTGGTCATCCACCAGCAGGATCTGCAGGCCGTGGTGAACGCGCTCTGGCAGGGCGGGGCCCGCGGAATCCAGGTGATGGACCAGCGGCTGATCTCCACCAGCGCGGTCCGCTGCGTGGGCAACACCCTGATCCTCCAGGGCCGCGTCTACTCCCCGCCGTACAAGGTCACCGCGGTCGGCGACCCGGGGAAGCTCAAGCGGGCGCTCAACGACTCCACCGCGATCCAGAACTACCTGCTGTACGTGAAGGCGTACGGGCTGGGCTGGAAAGTCGACGAGAACGAGGCGGTGACTCTTCCCGGGTACTCGGGCACAGTGGATCTCCACTACGCACAGCCTGTGGAGTGAGCCCGAGCTGAGCCCCGGGGAGGCCGTCCGGTGTCGGTGCGACTCGTCGTCAGAACCTTCAGCGAACTCTGCATCACCGTGGGCGCGCTGATCGTGCTCTTCGTCGCCTACGTCCTGTTGTGGACGGGGGTGAAAGCGGCCGACGCGGCCGAGGGCGAGATCGACACGCTCCAGAGCCAGTGGGCCCGCGAACCCGTGACGCCGGCCCCGCCGCCCGCCACCACCGAGCCCTCCGCCGAGCCCTCCGCCCCGGCGGCCCCGGTCCCGTACCGCGACGGAAAGCCCTTCGCGACGCTGCACATCCCCCGCTTCGGTTCCGGCTGGGAGTGGCCGGTCCTGGAGAACACCGAGGCCACGACCTTGCAGAAGGGGCTCGGGCACTACCGCGGAACGGCCCGCCCCGGTGACACGGGCAACTTCGCGGTGGCCGGCCACCGGCGGACGTACGGCGACCCCTTCAAGGACTTCCCGGAACTGCGCCCCGGGGACGCGGTGGTCGTCAACGACGGCACGACCTGGTTCACGTACCGCATCGCGAGGAAGCCGTACCGGACCGTGCCCACCGACACCGCCGTCGTCGACCCGGTGCCCCGCGGTTCCGGCTTCGAGGGCGCCGGGCGCTATCTGACGCTCACCACGTGCGAACCGGAATGGGGCAGCAGCCACCGGCTGATCGCCTGGGCGCACCTGGACGCGACGCGGCCGGTGAGCGACGGCAGGCCGCCGGAGCTTTCCGGCTGAGTCCTGCCGGGCCCGAGCTTTTCCCCAGCTGACCCACTCCCCGGCCGCGGCCCTCTAGTCTGGTGCGGGTACCGAATGGAGGGGTCAGCATGTACGGCTGGATCTGGCGGCATCTGCCGGGCAACGCATGGGTGCGGAGCGTCATCTCGCTCGTGCTGGTTCTGGCGGTCGTCTACGCACTGTTCCAGTACGTGTTCCCGTGGGCGGAACCACTGCTTCCGTTCGGTGATGTGACCGTCGACGGCGCGAGCGCCGGTGGAGCAGGAGCAGGCCAGTGAGCGCGCGCGTCCTCGTCGTGGACAACTACGACAGCTTCGTCTTCAACCTCGTCCAGTACCTCTACCAACTCGGCGCCGAGTGCGAGGTGCTGCGCAACGACGAGGTGACCACCGCGCACGCTCAGGACGGCTTCGACGGTGTCCTGCTCTCGCCGGGCCCCGGCACGCCCGAGCAGGCCGGCGTCTGCGTCGAGATGGTGCGCCACTGCGCGGACACCGGCGTCCCGGTCTTCGGCGTCTGCCTGGGCATGCAGTCGATGGCGGTCGCGTACGGCGGAGTCGTCGACCGCGCCCCCGAACTGCTGCACGGCAAGACCTCACCCGTGACCCACGAGGGCAAGGGCGTCTTCGCCGGACTGCCGTCGCCCTTCACCGCGACGCGCTACCACTCGCTCGCGGCCGAACCCGGCGCGCTGCCCCCGGAGCTGGAGGTCACCGCCCGCACGGCGGACGGCATCATCATGGGGCTGCGCCACCGTGACCGGGCGGTGGAGGGCGTGCAGTTCCACCCCGAGTCGGTGCTCACCGAGTACGGCCACCTGATGCTCGCCAACTGGCTGGAGCAGTGCGGGGACCAGGGGGCCGTCGCGCGGTCGGCGGGGCTCGCGCCGGTGGTGGGCAAGGCCGCCGCGTGACCGCGGGCCGCCCCGGGCCCGACGCCGGACCGGAGGGCCCTCACCCGCAGGGGGCGTACGGGGCCGACGGCGCGTTCGTGGCGGCGGTGGACGGCCTCGCGGATCCGCTCAACGATCCGCTGCCCGGCGGGCACGCCTCACCGTGGTTCCGGGCGGACAACATCCCGGCGGGCGGACCGGTGCCGGGCGGACCGGGCCCCGCCCGGGGCCCCGACCTCGGCTACGCACCCCACCAAGGGCCTCAGCAGCCCCAGGGAGCGCCGAACGAGTGGTACGACCCCGCCGGGTACCAGCGCGACTGGTACGGCCCCCAGGAGCCGTCTGCGCGAATAGCAGAGGCGGCCGCGGCGGCCGAGACGGCTCCGGTGGCTCCGGTGCCTCCGGCGGCTGTCGCCCAGGAGCGGGCTCCGGCCCCGGATCCGGGCTTCTCCGCCGAACCGCGTACCGAGGTCATCGCCCGTATCCCGGCGGAGCCCGCAGCCCCGTTCGAGCCCGACGCGGCGTACGAGCCCGAGGCGGCGTACGAGCCCGCCCGGGAGCCCGAGCCCGGCGCGGAGGACCCGGCCCCGGCCCCCGTGCCGCCGGCCGGCGGGCGGGCCGAGCGGCGGCG
>NZ_JAAGMH010000045.1:0-60737 GCF_010548505.1 Streptomyces sp. SID14515
GCCGACGACGGCCAGGGCGCGCGCCCCGCACCGGCCCTGGACGGCGCGGACCGCGGCCGGCTGCTGGCCGGCGACCACCACGCGCCGCACGACGTGCTCGGCGCGCACCCGATCCCCGGTGGGGTGCTGGTCCGGGCGCTGCGGCCGTTCGCGCGGTCGGTCACGGTGCTGGCGACCGGGCTGCGGGCCGAGCTGCACGACGACGGCGACGGCTTCTTCTCCGGTGTGCTGCCGGTGCCGGAGGCGCCCGCGTACCGGCTCGAAGTGGCCTACGACGACACCACCATCGAGGTGGAGGACCCCTACCGCTTCTGGCCCGCGATCGGCGAACTCGATCTGCATCTGATCGGCGAGGGCCGGCACGAGGAGCTGTGGCGGGCGCTCGGCGCGGAGCCGATGGAGCATCAGGGGGTGGCCGGGACGCGGTTCACGCTCTGGGCGCCGAACGCGCGCGGTGTGCGGATCACCGGTGACTTCAACTACTGGGACGGCGCGGGCTGTCCGATGCGTTCGCTCGGCTCGACCGGGGTGTGGGAGCTGTTCCTGCCCGGGGTCGGCGAGGGCGCGCTGTACAAGTACGACATCTGCCGCCCGGACGGTTCGCACACGGTGCGGGCCGACCCGATGGCCCGGCGCACCGAGGTGCCGCCCGCGACCGCCTCGATCGTCACCGCGTCGCACCACGAGTGGCAGGACGCGGACTGGATGGCGCACCGGGGCGACCGGCCGGTCCACGAGGCCCCGTTCTCCGTGTACGAGGTCCATCTCGGCTCCTGGCGACCTGGCCTGACGTATCGTCAGCTCGCCGAGCAGCTTCCGGCGTACGTCAAGGACCTGGGCTTCACGCATGTCGAGCTGATGCCGGTCTCCGAGCACCCCTTCGGCGGCTCCTGGGGCTATCAGGTCACCGGCTTCTACGCGCCGACCTCGCGGATGGGCACCCCGGACGACTTCCGCTTCCTCGTCGACGCCCTGCACCGGGCCGGCATCGGCGTGATCATGGACTGGGTTCCGGCCCATTTCCCGCGCGACGACTGGGCGTTGGCCGAGTTCGACGGACGGCCGCTGTACGAGCACTCCGATCCGCAGCGCGCGGCGCACCCGGACTGGGGGACGCTGGAGTTCGACTACGGCCGCACGGAGGTGCGCAACTTCCTGGTCGCCAACGCCACTTACTGGTGCGAGGAGTTCCACATCGACGGGCTGCGGGTCGACGCGGTGGCCTCGATGCTCTACCTCGACTACTCCCGCGAGGACGGCCAGTGGTCGCCCAACGAGTTCGGCGGCCGGGAGAACCTGGACGCGGTCGCCTTCCTCCAGGAGATGAACGCGACCGTCTACCGCCGCAACCCCGGCGTCGTCACCATCGCCGAGGAGTCCACCGCCTGGGACGGCGTCACCCGGCCCACCGACGGCGGCGGTCTGGGCTTCGGGCTGAAGTGGAACATGGGCTGGATGCACGACTCGCTCCAGTACATGGCGAAGGAGCCGATCCACCGCAAGTACCACCACAACGAGATGACGTTCTCGATGGTGTACGCCTACAGCGAGAACTACGTGCTGCCGATCTCGCACGACGAGGTGGTGCACGGCAAGCAGGCGCTGGTGGCGAAGATGCCCGGCGACTGGTGGCAGCAGCGCGCCAACCACCGCGCCTATCTGGGCTTCATGTGGGCCCACCCGGGCAAGCAACTCCTCTTCATGGGCCAGGAGTTCGCCCAGGGCGCGGAGTGGTCCGAGGGGCACGGCCCGGACTGGTGGCTGCTGGACCCGGCGTACGACGCGTCCGGCGACCACCGCGGGGTGCGGACCCTGGTCGGCGATCTGAACGCGGTGTACGGGGCGGTGCCCGCGCTGTGGCAGCGCGACACCGTGCCGGAGGGGTTCAGCTGGGTGGACGGCGGGGCTGCCGAGGACAACGTGTTCGCGTTCCTGCGGTACGACGCGGACGGCTCCCCGCTGCTCGCGGTCTCGCACTTCTCCCCGGCGGTCCGCAGCGACTACCGCCTCGGGGTGCCGGAGACCGGCACGGAGGGCTGGGTGGAGGTCCTCAACACCGACGCCGCCCGTTACGGCGGTGGCGACGTGCGCAACGAGGAGCCGCTGAAGGCGGAGGCGGTGCCCGCGCACGGCCGCCCGTCCAGCATCTCGCTGACGCTGCCGCCGCTGGCGACGGTGTGGTTCCGTCCGGCGTAGCCCGTACGGCGTGAAGGCCCGGGCCCGTACCGCGTCGCTGGTGGACGCGGTGCGGGCCCCTCCCCCGTTCGCGGCGGGTCAGCGCCCGGCGAGCACCTCGATGATGCTCGTCCACGACTCCGGGCCGTGGCCCTTGGCGATGGCCCGGTCGGTGACGCCCTTGAGCGCGGCCAGCTGCGAGACGTCCAGGCCGTGATCCTTCGAGGTGTGCAGGATGTGGTCGACGCTGGCGGCCATCATGGCGAGGTTCGCGCCGTCGGGCGTGTAGTCGCGCGAGTCCGCGCCGGCCGCCGTGTGCGCGGCGATCGGCGGCAGGATGGCCGCGATCGTGTTGAGGTACGGGGCGAGCGACGCGCCGTCGACGCCCTCCGCGCGGGCCAGCGCGAAGGCGTGGACGAGTCCGCCCATCGCTCCGTAGAAGAAGTCCAGCATCGCCATGTCATAGGCGGCGGCGAGCCCGTGGTCCTCGCCGAGGAAGGTGGCGGGTGCGCCGAGCGCCTTGAGGGTGGCCTCGTGCGCCTCGAACGCGGCCCGGTCGCCGGAGTGGAAGACCAGCGCGTCCGCCGAGCCGACCACGTCGACCGGCACCATGATCGTCCCGTCGAGGTAGGACAGCGAGTGCTTCTCGGCCCAGGCGGCGGTCTGCCGAGAACGGGCCGGGGTGTCCGAGGTGAGGTTGACCAGGACGCGGCCCTGAAGCGCTTCGGCCAGCGGCTCCAGGACCGCGTCGGAGGCGTCGTAGTCGACGAGGCAGACCACGACGAGCCCGCTCGCCCGCACGGCCTCCTCGGCGGACGCGGCCCGCACCGCGCCCCGGGCCACGAGGTCCTCGCCCTTTCCGGCGGAACGGTTCCAGACGGTGGTGGGGTGGCCGGCGGCCAGGAAGGCGCCGGCCAGGGAACGGCCCATGTCGCCGAGGCCGAGGACGGTGACAGGGGCGGGATTCGGTGTGTTCGCTTGCGTCATGTGGACCATGCTGGGCGCGCGGCGGGGGCTTGCCCAGAACCCACTTGACTGTCAGATACGTACTTTCGGGAAAGGGTCCAGCTCAGGGCGTTCCGCCCGGTCAGGATCGCTGCGCGGCCATGCCCCGTCCGGCCGGGTCGAGGACGTCCGCCGGCTCCTGGAGCGGCTTGCGCTTCGGCCGGGCGCCGACGAGCGACGTCACCGGCTCACCCGCCCGGAAGACCATCAGGGTCGGCGTCGCCAGTACGCCGTACCGGACGGTGATCCCGGGTGCGCGGTCGGCGTCGAGCTGGACGATCCTGATCCGGTCGGCCTCCTCGCGGGCGATCTCGCCCAGCACCGGGGCGAGTTGGCGGCAGGGGCCGCGCCGGTCGGCGGTGAACTGGACCAGCACGGGCAGCGCGGAGGCGCAGGTCGCCCTCGTCGTAGCTGCGGTAGCCGTTCTCCGCGCGCCGCGCGGGCGGGAGCCCGCGCGACTCGTAGTAGCGGAGTGTCCGCGTCGTCGTCCCGGCCCGTTCGGCCGGCTCCCCGATTCGCATGGGAGGAACGTATTCCTTGACGCCGACGTCAACGCGAGCGCTGGACCGGGGCGTCAGTTCCCGCGGGCCGCGGAGCGCCGGCGCACGGCCCAGACGATGCCGCCGCCCGCCACCACCGCGGCGGCCGCCATGCCTGCGAGCGGGGCGGTGGAGTCCGCGCCGGTCGCCGCGAGGTTGCCGCCGGTCTGCGGGGTGGCGCCGCCGGTCGTCGAGCCGCCCGTGTCGGCGGAGCCGCCGGAGGAGCCCGAACCGCCGGCGCCGCTCGTGCCACCGGTGGAGCCTGAGCCGCCGGTGGACGAGGAGCCGCCCGTACCGCCGGTGGAACCGGACGAGCCGGAGGAGCCCGAGGTGTCCGAGCCCTTGCCGGTGTCGATCACGATCTGCGCGGTGTCGTTGGCGGCGTTGCGGTCGAAGGGGCGCTCCGGGCCGCTGAAGGAGACCTCACCCGTGGTGCGGCCCACCGCCTTGTCGATGCGCAGGACGAAGGGGTAGCTCTCGCCGCCGTCCACGTCGACCCAGGACTGCGAGGTCCCGCAGCGGTAGTGCGTCTTGGTGACCGCGTCGCAGAATCCGTGCGCCTTGACGACGGACGTGCCCTTCGGAATGTGGACGTCGACGGTGGCCACGCTCTGGTCGCGGACGCCCTGCACCCGGGCGGGGCCCGCGTTGGCGAACTTCACCGTGGCGGTGACCTTGTCGCCGGCCTCGCCCTTCAGCTCGGCGCCGGTCAGGCCGAAGTCGGCGGTGTTCGCGGCGGTGACGTCGGCCGAGGCGACCGGCTCGGGGTGGTTCTCCCGGTCGGCGTCGGTGGCCGGGCCCTTCTCGACCAGCGTGAGCGGGTCGCCGGTGCCCGGCACCGGCTCGGTGGAGCCGCTGTCGCCCGCGTCCGGGTCCGGCTCGGTGACGCCGATCGTCACCCGCAGATCGTCGTTGAGCGCGGAGTCGAGCGCCTTGAGCGAGACGGGCTTCGCCGTGCCGTAGACGACGCCCGGCTTCAGCGGCTGGTCGATCTTGCAGGCGGCGACATGCGAGTCGGGCATCTCGTCGTAGGACGGGATCGTGTAGTAGCTGCAGTTCTTGTACGTCTCGTCCGCCTTCAGGCCGGGCGACACGGCGTACGTCACATAGGAGACGGGCACCTCCTCCGTCCCCTTGTTGAGGAAGGTCAGGGGGGTGGAGAACGCGCTTCCGGCCTGAACCCCCTTGATCGGTGCGATCGTTCCGACGCCGAGATCCGGCTCCGGTTCGTCGGCGAGCGCCGACGCGGCGCCCAACGCCACCAGCGCGGTGGCGGCTATGGCGGCGGTCCCGCCACGGAGGGTCCGGCGGCGGGAAGGCGTGATGCGCATGGAAGTCCTTCGGTCGTGGGGCGCGTGGGGCGGACTGCGGTCCTTCACCTCTCAAGACCGGTGCCGGGCAAGGAGGGTTGTGCCCGCGAAAACGGTCGTGACAGAACACGGACACAAGGGCGCCCGTACCGGCGGGGTACGGGCGCCCTTGTGTGTGTGGGGGGTGCCGCAGCGGCCCGGGGGTGCCGCTGCGGCCGTTGGGGGGTGGTCAGACCTTGGCGGGCTGCTCGGAGGCGGTGTCCCGCTGCTCGGGGACCTCGCCGGAGTCGCCGGACGGGGCGTGGTCGTCCACGAGGGTCTTCTCGTCGAACGGGACCCGGCCCGCCAGCACCTCGTTCACCCGGTCCTTGTCGATCTCCTTGGTCCAGTGGCCGACCAGCACCGTGGCGACCGCGTTGCCCGCGAAGTTGGTCAGCGCGCGGGCCTCGCTCATGAAGCGGTCGATGCCGACGATCAGGCCGACGCCGTCGACGAGTTCGGGGCGGTGCGACTGGAGTCCGCCGGCCAGGGTCGCCAGGCCCGCGCCGGTCACGCCCGCCGCGCCCTTCGAGGCGATGACCATGAAGACCAGCAGCGAGATCTGCTCGCTCGCGCTCAGCGGGTCGCCCATCGCGTTGGCGATGAACAGCGAGGACATCGTGAGGTAGATCGCGGTGCCGTCGAGGTTGAAGGAGTAGCCGGTCGGCACGGTGATGCCGACGACGGGCTTGCTGACGCCCAAGTGCTCCATCTTCGCGATCAGCCGCGGCAGGGCCGACTCGGAGGAGGAGGTGGACAGGATCAGCAGGAACTCGCGGCCCAGGTACTTCAGCAGCGAGAACAGGTTCACCCCGGCGACCAGGCGCAGGATCGCGCCGAGCACCACGAAGACGAACAGCGCACAGGTGACGTAGAACCCGATCATGATGATCGCCAGCGACTTCAGGGCGTCGAGGCCGGTCTCGCCGACCACCGCGGCGATCGCGCCGAACGCGCCGACCGGGGCGGCCCACATGATCATGGCGAGGATGCGGAAGACGAGGCGCTGGATGTGGGTGATGCCGCGGATGATCGGCTCGCCGGCCGAGCCCATCGCCTGGAGCGCGAAGCCCGCGAGCAGCGCGACGAGGAGGGTCTGGAGGACCTCGCCGGCGGTGAAGGCGGAGACGATCGTGGTCGGGATGATGCCGAGCAGGAAGTCCACGGTGGACTCGCTCGCACCCGCCGCCTGCGCCTCGCCCGCGGCCCGCGCCTGCTCGGTGATGTGGAGGGTGGAGCCGGGCTCCAGGACGTTGCCGACCAGCAGGCCGATGGCGAGGGCCACGGTCGACATGACCAGGAAGTAGCCGAGCGCCAGACCGCCGACCGCGCCGACCTTGGCGGCCTTGCGCACCGAGCCGACGCCCAGGACGATCGTGCAGAAGATGATCGGCGAGATCATCATCTTGATCAGGTTCACGAAGCCGGCCCCGATGGGCTTCAGCTCGACGGCCACCCCGGGGGCGACGAAACCGACGAGGATGCCGAGCGCGACGGCACCGATGACGGCGATGTACAGATAGTGGGTTCGGTCCCGCTGTTTGGCTGCCACTGCCACGGCTGGCTCCTCGGCTCGGTCACGGCGCCCCCGTCCCTGGGGGCTCCGGTGACTATCCACCGCCCTGTGACCCCGGTCACCCTTGCGTTCATATCGTTCACGGTCGCTTTCCGGCCACCCGGGAGAGGCCTGGGAGCCTCCGGCCGGGCCAGGCAGACTGTGGGGTATGCGTCTCCCCCGTACCCTCCCGCGCAGCCTGGCGGGCCAGCTCTTCGCCATGCAGGTCGTGCTCATCGCCGCGGTGGTGGCCGGGTGCGCCGTCTTCGCGTACGTCTCGGGCAGCGCGCAGGCCGAGGAGACGGCCGCCCGGCAGGTGCGGGTGGCGGCCCTCGCCGTGGCCGATTCCCCCTCCGTACGGGAGGCCATCCGTACCCCGGACCCGTCCGCCGTACTCCAGCCGTACGCGGAGCGGGTGCGCGAGGACACCGGGATCGCCTTCGTCACGATCATGGACACCGAGCGGGTGCGCTGGACCCATCCGGACACCACGCAGATCGGCGACACCTTCCTCGGGAACACCGCGAAGGCGCTGCGCGGGCAGACCTTCACCGAGACGTACACCGGCACGCTGGGCCCCTCGATACGGGTGGTCACCCCGATCCGCGACGACGGGCGGATCGTCGGCCTGGTCAGCGCGGGCATCACGGTGGACCGGGTCTCCTCGCAGGTACGGGAGCAGCTCGGCGCCCTCGCGCTGGCGGCGGGCGGGGCGCTGGCCCTCGGCGGGATCGGCACGTACGTGGTCAACGCCCGGCTGCGGCGGCACACCCACGGGATGAACGCGGCCGAGCTGAGCCGGCTGCACGACTACCACCAGGCCACCCTGCACGCGGTGCGGGAGGGGCTGCTGATGCTGGACGGGCGGCGGCGGATCGCGCTGATCAACGACGCCGGGCGGGAGCTGCTGGGCCTGGGGCCGGACGCGGAGGCGGTCGGCCGTACGGTCGACGAGCTGGCGCTGCCCGCGCCGCTGACCGGGGCGCTGCTGGCGTCGGAGGCCCGGGTGGACGAGCTGCATCTGACGGCGGAGCGGGTGATCGTGGTCAACACCCGTCCGGTGGTGGGCGGTGAGCAGCGCGGCACGGTGGTGACCCTGCGGGACCACACCGAGCTCCAGGCGCTCTCCGGCGAGCTGGACTCCGAGCGCGGATTCACGCAGGCGCTGCGCTCCCAGGCCCATGAGGCGGCGAACCGGCTGCACACCGTGGTGTCGCTGATCGAGCTGGGCCGGGTGGAGGAGGCGGTGGACTTCGCGACGGCGGAGCTGGAGCTGGCCCAGGTGCTGACCGACCGGGTGGTGGGGGCGGTGGAGGAGCCGGTGCTGGCGGCGCTGCTGCTCGGCAAGGCGGCCCAGGCGAACGAGCGGGGCGTGGAGCTGGTGCTCGCGGAGGACAGCCTGATCGACGACGGGGCGCTGCCGCCCTCGCTGGCCCAGCGCGATCTGGTGACGATCCTCGGCAATCTGATCGACAACGCGGTGGAGGCCGCCTCGGAGGGCCCGGACGGCACGGAGGAGTCCGGGGCCGAGGTGCCCGCGCCCCGGACGGCCGGGGGCCCGGCGGGGCGGGCCCGGGTGACGGTGACCGCGCTCGCGGACGAGCGGGAGCTGTTGCTGCGGGTCGCGGACACCGGCGCGGGCATCGGCCCGGAGGCGGCGGACGAGGTGTTCCGGCGCGGCTGGTCGACGCACGGGGCGGGGCGCGGCCTCGGCCTGGCGCTGGTCCGGCAGGCGGCGTACCGCAACGGGGGCACGGTGGAGCTGGACGCGGGTCCGGACGGCGGCGCGCGGTTCACCGTACGGCTGCCGCTCCCGGCCCGTACGGCAGGATCGCGGGCCGAGTCCGGGTCCGGGACCGGCTCCGGCTCCGGCTCCGGCTCCGGCTCCGCATCGACGTCCGAGGAGGTCACGGCATGATCCGGGTGCTGGTGGTGGAGGACGATCCGGTGGCCGCCGACGCCCACCAGATGTACGTGGAGCGCGTCGAGGGCTTCACGGTGACGGCGGTGGCGCACACCCGGGCGGCGGCGGTGCGGGCGCTGGAGCGGACGCCGGTGGACCTGCTCCTGCTCGACCTCTATCTGCCCGACGGGCACGGGCTCGGGCTGCTGCGCTCGCTGCGGGCCTCCGGCCACGGGGCGGACGTGATCGCGGTGACCTCGGCCCGGGATCTCGCGGTGGTGCGGGAAGGGGTGTCGCTCGGCGTCGTGCAGTACGTGCTGAAGCCGTTCACGTACCCCACACTGCGGGACCGGCTGGTGCGGTACGCGGAGTTCCGGGGGGCCGCCGGGGAGGCGAGCGGGCAGGAGGAGGTGGACCGGGCGCTGGGCGCGCTGCGGGTCGCGCATCCGGCCGCGCTGCCCAAAGGGCTCAGCGGTCCGACGCTGGAGGCGGTGACCCGGGTGCTGAAGGAGTCGCCCGAGGGGGTGACGGCGGCCGCCGCCGGGGAGCGGCTGGGGATCTCGCGGATCACCGCCCGGCGGTATCTGGAGCATCTGGTGACCGTCGGCAGCGCCGCGAGGCGTCCGCATTATGGGCAGGTCGGCCGACCGGAGCTGCACTACAGCTGGCTGGCGGCCGGGCGCTGACCGTGCGGCGGCCGGTGGACCGGAAAGCGCTTGCAGGTCGGTTTTTCCGCTCCGGCGACCCTCTGCCGGGGCGGAAAAGAAAGCGCTGGTGGGACGGCATTCACGTACCGCCCGCCCGGTTCGTGGCTGGAGGTTCCTACGAAGCGTGTTCTGTGGGGAACGTACCGTAGCCAGGGCGGAAATGGACTCCTACGGTGGGCCCGTGCACCCCACCCCGCCGTTCAACGCCCCCGCCGCGCGCCGTCTCCGCGAGGCTCTGGGGATGGCTCCCGGCCATGTCGCCTACGGGCTCGCCGCCCAGTACGGACTCCGGATCAGCGCAGAGACCGTCATCGCCTGGGAGCGCGGTCTCGCGACCCCCGGGGAACGCGAGCTGACCGCCCTCGCCGGCGTCCTCTGGTGCGCCCCCGGTGAGCTGCTGGCGGCCGCCGCCACCTTGCGCGAACACCGTATGACCCGGGAAATGACCGTGGACGACCTGGCCCGGCAGCTGGGCATGACCGGCGCCTCGTACCTGCGGATGGAGGAGTCGGGGCGCTGGCGGGGCAACGAGAAGCAGTCGGCGGCGCTGTGCCGGGCGCTGGATCTGTCGGCGGCGCAGTTCCTGACGGCGACCGGCCGCGACGAGGAGCTGGCGGAGCTGCTGAGCAGCGCGGTCACCACGCGCTGGCAGGCGTACGTCCGGCCGGTGGCCAAGCTCGTCCCGCTGGACCGGGCGCTGATCCAGGACGTGCTGGAGCAACTGCACACCGACTACCAGGCGCTGATGGTCTCCACGCTGAGCTGGAGCAGCACGGGACAGGAACGCTCCGGGTCGACGGGCGACGCGGGCCGGGCGTTCCTGTCCCGGGTGGTGGAGCAGTTCTGGCGGACCGCCGGGGTGTGAACCCCCTCGGCGGGCGCGGCTAGAAGACCGACTCGGCCTCGTACATCCGCTCCACCGGGACCGTCTTCAGCCGGGTGACGGCGTCGGCGAGCGGGACCATGGCGATGTCGTTGCCGCGCAGGGCGGTCATCCGGCCGAAGTCGCCGCGGTGCACGGCCTCCACGGCGTTCCAGCCGAAGCGGGTGGCGAGCACCCGGTCGTACGCGGTCGGCGTGCCGCCGCGCTGGACATGGCCGAGAATGACCGGCCGGGCCTCCTTGCCGAGCCGGGTCTCCAGTTCGACGGCGAGGCGGTTGCCGATGCCCTGGAAGCGCTCGTGGCCATACTGGTCGATCGCGCCCTTGGCGTACGGCATGGAGCCCTCGGCCGGGTGCGCGCCCTCGGCGACGCAGATGACGGCGAACTTCTTGCCGCGCGCGAACCGCTCCTCGACCATCTTGACCAGGTCGTCGACCTGGAAGGGGCGCTCGGGCAGGCAGATGCCGTGCGCGCCGCCGGCCATCCCGGACTCCAGGGCGATCCAGCCCGCGTGCCGGCCCATGACCTCGACGACCATCACCCGCTGGTGGGACTCGGCGGTGGTCTTGAGACGGTCTATGGCCTCGGTCGCGACGCCCACCGCCGTGTCGAACCCGAAGGTCCGGTCGGTGGCGGAGATGTCGTTGTCGATGGTCTTCGGTACGCCGACGACCGGCATGCCCGCGTCGGAGAGCATGCGGGCCGCGGTGAGCGTGCCCTCGCCGCCGATCGGGATGAGCGCGTCGATGCCGTAACGGCGGGACAGCTCCTCGCAGTTCTCGGCGGCCTCGCGCAGCCGGTCGCGCTCCAGGCGGGCCGAGCCGAGGATGGTGCCGCCGCGGGCGAGGATGCCGCTGACCGCGTTGAGGTCGAGGGGGCGGAAGTGGCCGTCGAGCAGCCCCTTGAAGCCGTCCTCGAAGCCGATGACCTCGTCGCCGTGGCCGACGACGGCCCGGTGGACGACCGACCGGATCACTGCGTTCAGGCCGGGGCAGTCGCCGCCCGCGGTGAGAATGCCGATGCGCATCGAGGTATTTCTCCTGCTCGTTCTCGTTGGTGCCGCGCTTTTCCGGGAGGCCGGCCGCGCCGGCCCCCGTGCCCTGAACCTCCACGATTCTCCCACGCCCGGCACGGACCGGGCGCTTTCGGCCGGGCCGGGACCTCCGGCGGGCGGCATAGCGGCCCCCGCAGGTATCGTCAAGAGGCAATGCAGGCCAATGCCGCACCCGGTGGACACGCCGGGCGGGCACGGGGGCATCACCGTACGTCCGGACGCCCCGCGGGTCGCGGCACCGAACATGGACGGGAGACCACGCGTGGCGCGCAGCGTGTACGTGACCGGGATCGACCGGGGGGACGGCCGTCAGGTCGTCGAGCTGGGAGTCATGGAGCTTCTGACGCGTCAGGTGGACCGGGTCGGCGTCTTCCGCCCGCTGGTCCATGACGGACCCGACCGGCTCTACGAGCTGCTGCGGGCCCGCTACCGGCTCTCGCAGAGCCCGGCCACCGTCTACGGCCTGGACTACCACGACGCCTCCACCGTGCAGGCGGAGAAGGGTACCGACGAGCTGGTCTCCCGGCTCGTCGAGCGCTTCCATCAGGTGGCGCGCGACTACGAGGTGGTCCTCGTCCTCGGCAGCGACTTCGCCGCCACCCAGCTCCCGGACGAGCTGGCGCTCAACGCCCGCCTCGCCAACGAGTTCGGCGCCTCGGTGATCGCGGTGGTCGGCGGCAAGGGGCAGACCGCGGAGTCCGTCCGCGCCGAGACCCGTAACGCCTACCGCGCCTACGCCGGCCTCGGCTGCGACGTGCTGGCGATGGTGGTGAACCGGGTCGCTCCCGAGGACCGGGCCGTGATAGCCGAGCGGCTCGCGGCCCGGCTGCCCGTGCCGGTCTCCGTGCTGCCCGACGACCCGGCGCTCTCCGCCCCCACGGTCGCCCAGATCACCGCGGCGCTGGACGGCACGGTGCTGCTCGGCGACGACTCGGGGCTCGCGCGCGACGCGCTGGACTTCGTCTTCGGCGGGGCGATGCTGCCGAACCTGCTGAACGCGCTGACGCCCGGCTGCATGGTCGTGACGCCCGGGGACCGGGCCGACCTGGTGGTGGGTTCACTGGCCGCGCACAGCGCCGGCACCCCGCCCATCGCCGGCATCCTGCTGACCCTGAACGAGCGCCCCGGCGAGGAGATACTCACGCTGGCCGCGCGGCTCGCACCGGGTACCCCGGTCGTCTCGGTGGCCGGCGGCTCCTTCCCCACCGCGGCGGAACTCTTCACCCTCGAAGGCAAGTTGAACGCGGCGACGCCCCGTAAGGCGGAGACCGCGCTGGGCCTGTTCGAACGGCACGTCGACACCGGCGCCCTCCTCGACCGGATCTCGGTGGCCCGCAGCGGACGGGTCACGCCGATGATGTTCGAGCACGAGCTGCTGGAACAGGCCCGCTCCGACCGCAAGCGCGTGGTGCTGCCGGAGGGCGCCGAGGAGCGGGTGCTGCGCGCCGCCGACGTACTGCTGCGCCGGGACGTCTGCGATCTGACGCTGCTCGGCGATGTGGACGTGATCCGCAAGAAGGCCGCCGACCTCGGCATCGACCTCGCGGACACCCAGCTGATCGACCCGCACACCTCGGAGCTGCGCGGGGCCTTCGCCGAGCGGTACGCCGAACTGCGCGCGCACCGCGGGGTGACGGTGGAGCTGGCGCACGACGTGGTGGCGGACGTGAACTACTTCGGCACGCTGATGGTGCAGGAGGGTCTGGCCGACGGGATGGTGTCGGGGTCGGTGCACTCCACGGCGGCCACGATCCGCCCGGCCTTCGAGATCATCAAGACGAAGCCGGACGCGTCGATCGTCTCGTCGGTCTTCTTCATGTGCCTGGCCGACAAGGTCCTCGTGTACGGCGACTGCGCGGTCAACCCGGATCCGAACGCCGAGCAGCTCGCGGACATCGCGGTGCAGTCGGCGGTGACGGCGGCCCGCTTCGGCGTGGAGCCCCGGATCGCGATGCTGTCGTACTCCACCGGGACCTCGGGCTCCGGCGCGGACGTCGACAAGGTGCGCGAGGCCACCGAGCGGGTGCGGGCGCAGCGGCCGGAGCTGCGGGTGGAGGGGCCGATCCAGTACGACGCGGCGGTCGAGCCGTCCGTCGCGGCGACGAAGCTGCCCGATTCGGAGGTGGCCGGGCAGGCCACCGTGCTGATCTTCCCGGACCTGAACACCGGCAACAACACCTACAAGGCCGTGCAGCGCTCGGCGGGCGCGGTGGCGGTCGGTCCGGTGCTCCAGGGTCTGCGCAAGCCGGTCAACGACCTGTCGCGCGGCGCGCTCGTCCAGGACATCGTCAACACCGTGGCGATCACAGCGATCCAGGCGCAGAGCGAGGAGCGCCCCGCATGACGACTTCCTCCATCCCCCAGCACGAAGGTACGGCCCCTGTGGAACCGCATCGCGTCCTCGTCCTCAACTCCGGCTCCTCGTCGGTGAAGTACCAGCTCCTCGACATGCGCGACCGTTCCCGGCTCGCCTCGGGCCTGGTCGAGCGGATCGGCGAGGAGACCTCGCGCCTGGTGCACACGCCGCTGACCGGCGGCGGCGCCGAGCCCCGGGAGCGTACGGGCCGGATCGCGGACCACACGGCGGCCCTGGAGGCGGCGGCCGAGGAGCTGGCGGCGGACGGCCTCGGCCTCGACTCCCCCGAACTCGCCGCGATCGGGCACCGGGTGGTGCACGGCGGGCTGAGGTTCAGCGCGCCGACCGTGATCACCGACGAGGTGCTGAAGGAGATCGAGCGCCTGGTCCCGGTCGCGCCGCTGCACAACCCGGCCAACATCACGGGCATCCGTACGGCGCAGGCGCTGCGGCCGGACCTGCCGCAGGTGGCGGTGTTCGACACGGCGTTCCACACGACGATGCCGGAGGCCGCCGCGCGGTACGCGATCGACGTGGAGACCGCCGACGCGCACCGCATCCGCCGCTACGGCTTCCACGGCACCTCGCACGCGTACGTCTCGCGGAAGACGGCCGAGCTGCTGGGGAAGACACCCGAGGAGGTGAACATCATCGTGCTGCACCTGGGCAACGGGGCGTCGGCCTCGGCGGTCGCGGGCGGGCGGTGCGTGGACACCTCGATGGGGCTGACGCCTTTGGAGGGGCTCGTGATGGGTACCCGCTCCGGGGACATCGATCCGGCGGTCACCTTCCATCTGAAGCGGGTGGCGGGCATGTCGGCCGACGACATCGACGTCCTGCTGAACAAGAGGAGCGGGCTGGTCGGTCTGTGCGGCGACAACGATATGCGGGTGATCCGCCGCCGGATCGACGAGGGCGACGAGCGGGCCGCGCTGGCCTTCGACATCTACATCCACCGGCTGAAGAAGTACATCGGCGCCTATACGGCGGTGCTCGGCCGGGTGGACGCGGTGGCGTTCACGGCGGGGGTCGGGGAGAACGCGGCTCCGGTGCGGGAAGCTGCCATCGCGGGGCTGGAGGAGCTGGGCATGGCGGTGGACGCCTCGCTCAACTCCGTACGGTCCGGCGAGCCGCGGCTGATCTCGCCGGAGTACGCCCGGGTGGCGGTCGCCGTGGTGCCGACGGACGAGGAGCTGGAGATCGCCGACCAGACGTTCGCGCTCGTCGAGGGGCCGTAGTCCACGGTTCGGACGGGTCGACAACTGAGCGCCCCCGCGCCCCTTTGTATCTTCCACCAGACGGAATATTCCGCAGCGAAACAAACCGATAGGATCCGCCTCATGCGCCGTTCCAAAATCGTCTGCACCCTCGGTCCCGCCGTCGACTCCCATGAGCAGCTCGTCGCTCTGATCGAGGCCGGCATGAGCGTGGCCCGTTTCAACTTCAGTCACGGCACCCACGAGGAACACCAGGGCCGTTACGACCGTGTCCGCAAGGCGGCCGCCGAGACCGGCCGCGCGGTGGGCGTGCTCGCCGACCTCCAGGGCCCCAAGATCCGGCTGGCGAAGTTCGCCGAGGGCCCGGTCGAGCTGGTCCGCGGGGACGAGTTCACCATCACCTCCGAGGACGTCCCCGGCGACAAGTCGATCTGCGGCACGACCTACAAGGGTCTGCCCGGCGACGTCACCAAGGGCGACCCGATCCTGATCAACGACGGCAACGTCGAGCTGAAGGTCGTCGCGGTCGAGGGCCCCCGGGTCAGGACCATCGTCATCGAGGGCGGTGTCATCTCCGACCACAAGGGCATCAACCTGCCCGGCGCGGCGGTGAACGTCCCGGCTCTCTCCGAGAAGGACATCGAGGACCTGCGCTTCGCGCTGCGGATGGGCTGCGACCTGGTCGCCCTCTCCTTCGTCCGGGACGCCGACGACGTCAAGGACGTGCACAAGGTGATGGACGAGGAGGGCCGCCGGGTCCCCGTCATCGCCAAGGTGGAGAAGCCGCAGGCCGTCGAGCACATGGAGGGCGTCGTCGCGGCGTTCGACGGTGTGATGGTGGCCCGTGGCGACCTGGCCGTCGAATACCCGCTGGAAAAGGTCCCGATGGTGCAGAAGCGCCTCATCGAGCTGTGCCGCCGCAACGCCAAGCCGGTGATCGTGGCGACCCAGATGATGGAGTCGATGATCACCAACTCGCGGCCGACCCGCGCCGAGGCGTCCGACGTCGCGAACGCGATCCTGGACGGCGCGGACGCGGTCATGCTGTCGGCCGAGTCGTCGGTGGGCGCTTACCCGATCGAGACGGTCAAGACGATGTCGAAGATCGTCTGCGCCGCCGAGGAGGAGCTGCTCTCCAAGGGCCTCCAGCCGCTGGTGCCCGGCAAGAAGCCCCGTACGCAGGGCGGCTCGGTGGCCCGCGCGGCCTGCGAGATCGCGGACTTCCTGGACGGCAAGGCCCTGGTCGCCTTCACCCAGTCCGGCGACACCGCCCGCCGCCTGTCCCGCTACCGCACGGCCCAGCCGATCCTGGCCTTCACCACGGACGAGGGCACCCGCAACCAGCTGGCCCTGAGCTGGGGCGTCGAGTCGCACGTCGTTCCGCACGCGGACAACACCGACGCGATGGTCGACCTGGTCGACGCGGAGCTGCTGAAGCTGAACCGCTACAACGACGGCGACACGATGGTCATCACCGCCGGCTCGCCCCCCGGCATCCCCGGCACCACCAACATGGTCCGGGTGCACCACCTGGGCGGCGGCGAGCGGGACTGACCCGCACCCGCACCACCGCATGACCGTGGGCCGTACTCCTGGTGAGGAGTACGGCCCACGGTTCTGTGCGGCTCCCGGACGGGTTCAGGGGGGCGGCTCTCAGCTCCTGCCGCCTTCGAGGTAGTTCTCCAGACCCGGAACGGTGAGCGTGCCACCGAACTGGCCGGCCTGGGTCACCTTCACCTTGGTGAAGAAGGCGAAGGGGACGTTCAGCGGCGGCGGGGTCTGCGGGCTGAAGGTGATCGGGATGAGGCCGAAGAGGTTGCCCTTCAGCTCCTCCGTGTACATCGTCACCTCGCCGTTGCGGATCGTCGACGTGGAGCCGGGCCGCGACTTCACATGACCCGTCGTGCCCGCGGGGCCGACGGTCAGCTGGTGCAGGTCCTTGATGTCGATGGAGCTGGCGGTGAACTTCAGCACCTTCTTGATGCTGCCGTCCGCCTTCTTCACCTCGACGATGCCGTGGTAATCCAGGCCGTTGAGCGTGAGCAGCGTCGACTCCAGCGTCCACGGGTCGGACGGGAGCAGCGGCATGCCGGGCTCCAGCTCGGCCGCGGCGAGCGCGTCCGGGTCGGGCTCGGGGCACGGGAAGCGCGGCTTGGCGCCGTCCGGGATGTCCTCGTCCTTCTTGGGGTCGAGTCCCTTGACGTCCTCGTCGAGCTCCTCGACGTCCTTGCCGGCCTTCCCGGCCGCCTCGCGGATGGCGTCGGCCGTCTTGTCGGCCGTCTCCTTCGCCTTGTCGGCCGCACCCTTGGCCGGGTCCTTCGGCTCGTCCGACGGCTTCGGGGCCTTGGTCGTCGCGCTCGGGGACGGGCCGGCCGGCTTCTCGTCCTCGGCCTTCTCCTCGGCCTTGTCGTCGTTCGGCCCGTCGAAGAGGTCCTTCAGCGCGTCGCCGAGCCCGAGCGGGTCCAGCGGGTTCTTCGACTTCGTGGGCGTCGGGGTCGCGGAGGGCGTCTCTCCGCCGGACCGGGCCGACTTGTCCTCGGCGTCGGGCTTCGCGCCGTCCGCCGCGTCCTTGTCCGCGTCGGAGGCCGAACCGCTCGCCGAGGGCTTCGGGGTCGCGGTGTCGTCCTTCTCGTTCTCGTCCTTCTTGTCGTCCTTCGCCGTGGCCGACGGGGACGGGGTGGCCTTCGGCGACTCGCTCTCGCTCGGCTCGTCGGACCGGGTGACACACGGTCCCGGCGCGAACGGGATGTCGGCGCGGTCGTCGGCCAGGGCCAGCTTGGGTGTCAGCCCCATGCCCACGAAGACCGCCGTCGGCATCGCGGCGAGCGCCAGCGCCTTCTTGCCGCTGGGCAGGTGGAGCTTGGTCAGCAGCGACTTCCTGGGGGCCGCGTGACGGGGGCCCTTGCGCTCGCGGAGGTCGTCGCCTGGGTAGGCGTTCGTCCGCTGTCCTTCGTCACCCCGCACGATGCCTCCCGGCGTCGGCGTCGGCTGCCAGGTCGGATCCGGCGCCCTGCTGCTGGGGCACGGCCGCGGCGTGGAGCTTGTCCTCGGACCGCTCCCGGTCCGGGTGGTCCTCGTCCTGGTGCTCGGCGAGCGGGGCCTCTTCGGCGTCCTCCGGCTTGCCCGGCGCCCAGGAAATGGACAGGGCTCCGCCCACGAGGGCGAAGACGAACCCGATGACGAAGCCGCCGATGTTGGCGACGGGTATGGAGATCAGCGCGAGCAGGATGGCCGCGACACCGGCGAAGACCCGGACGATGCTGTGGTACCACATCGTCAGACCCAGCGTGATCAGCAGAACCCCGATGATCAGGGACCCGGCGCCGGCCGTGGTGGACATCGCCAGCGTCATGTTGCCGAGCTTCATGCTGGCGTACGGGAAGTAGGCGATGGGAACCCCACCGGCCATGGTGAACAGTCCGGCCCAGAACGGACGGTGACCCCGCCAGGCGCGGAAGCGTCGCCGAAGGACGCGGATGTAGTGCTCGTTCTGCCCTGTGGACTCGGGGCTCATGGAAAACAGCTCCCTGGAACCGGTACTGCCGTGAGAAGGGGAGGGTGGGCGGCCGGAAAGCCCTGAGGGGACGTTCCGGCCGCCCTGGCCGGAGTGCTAGAAGCACTCCTTGACGTCCGTGTGCAGCCTCAGCTTCAGGTCACTGAGCTTGAAGGTGCCGGCGGTGGTCGCCCACGCCGTCTGCTTCACGTTGGTCAGAACGGCCCGGTCGGCCCGCTGCGCGAAGCCCGCCTCGTTGGCCTGCGTACCGGGCTGGATGCCTATCCCGTTCGGCCTGTTCTTCTTCTTCAGCTCACCGGCCGCGACACCGATGTCGATGTTCTCGAACTCGGCGTCGGCGTCCAGCTGTGCGACGTCCAGGTAGAGGTTGGTGGCCTCGACCGGGCGGTCCGGGTTGGTACCGGCCCTCAGCTCAAGACTGATGCTCTTGCCGATGAAGGGGACCTTCGGCGTGACCACCGACTGGCACATGTTGGTGATCGTGGCACTGCTGAAGCCCGACACCGCGACCGCGTGCGCCGCTTCCTTGCCGTTGAGGTCCTTGCCGACCGCGACGCTGCCGTACTGGACGAAGTCCCGGCCGTCCAGCTTGTCGGTCCGGACCTTGAAGCTCTGCCCGGACACACTGAACGAGGCCGCCAGCGCGCCCTGTGCGAGGCCGACGCCCACCGCCGCCGTGGCGACGACGCTCGGCACCATGACCAGAGCGAACCGCTTCCATCTCGTCCCACCGCGAACCTGGGAACTCATACTTGCTCCTTCTTCTCGGACGTACATCTCCGGCCGGGCATCGTGCCCGTCTGGGATGGGAGAAGTGCTACGTCCTCGGGGAAGGAGAGCGCCCGTATCGGAGACGTGTCCCGCATCCGATCCACCGGCGTTCACCCCCGAGCGACAACCACTGGCCGCGCGTTCAGCACAGCCGGTCGGACAGGCCCCGCCCGTGAGCGGGAACCCCCCTGTCCGCGGTCGGCGCCACTGCCGCCGACCCACCCGGTGGGGACCCAACAGACCCTCAGGCACCGGCTGGAGACCGGGCTGTAGGTATTGGACCGAGCGTGGCCGATCGTGGTGCATTCACGCCCGCGACACAAGGGGGATCGTTACTGGCTAGTAACGGCCCGATAACCGCAGTGCGACAGGGCGGCATCGCGCGGCGACGCAGGGTGGCACGAAAGGGACATCGGAATGGCGGGAAACTTCATGGAAACGGGACAGAATCACCAGCCCGCCTTACTGCGAGTAACAGCTCGCATCTTTGTCAAGATTTGGTAAAGCGAAGGCTTCTCGTGCCGCCCTTTGGCGTCAGGACGGCAAAACGGCCGCACGGCCGAGAAGGCGGTGCGGCCGTCTTGTCACATCGGAACAATCGGGCTCGTCCGGAGCGGACGGCGGGCCGGCGTCAGAACAGGACGCGGGCCAGCGCGGTGCGCGCGGCGGTGACCCTGGGGTCCTCCGGGCCGATCACCTCGAACAGCTCCAGCAGCCGCAGCCGGGCGGCGTTCCGGTCGTCGCCGGCGGTGCGGCGGACCGTCTCGACGAGCCGGCCGAAGGCGTCCTCGACATGGCCGCCGACCAGATCCAGATCGGCCGCGGCGAGCTGGGCGTTCACATCGTCCGGGCGGTCCGCCGCCTCCTTGCGGACCGCCTGCGGGTCCATGCTCTGCACCCGGCCGAGCAACTCCGCCTGGGCCAGACCGAGCTTGGCCTCCGGGTTGCCCGGGTCGTCCGCGAGGACGTTCTTGTACGCCTGGACCGCGCCGCCGAAGTCATTGGCGTCGAGAGCCGACGCGGCGGCCTCCAGCACGGCGTCGTACGGACCGGCCGGCGCCTCGGCCGGAACGGCGTCCGCCGGGGCGGCGTCCGGGTCGACGACGATCCCGGTCAGCCCGAAGCGCTCCTCGCCGACCTGGATCAGCTGGTCCAGCGTCTCGCGGATCTGGGCCTCGGGGGCCGCGCCCTGGAAGAGCGGGAGGGCCTGCCCGGCGACGACGGCGAAAACGGCCGGAATGCCCTGGATGCCGAACTGCTGCATCAGCATCTGGTTGGCGTCGACATCGACCTTGGCCAGCAGGAAGCGGCCGTTGTACTCGACGGCCAGGCGCTCCAGCAGAGGGCCCAGCTGCTTGCACGGCTCGCACCACTCGGCCCAGAAGTCGATGACGACGGGGACCTCGGCGGAGCGCTGGAGGACATCGCGCTCGAAACCGGCTTCATCGACGTCGATCACCAGGGCGGCGGGCGCGACGGCGCCCGCGCCCCCGGTACGGGAGGCCTCCGCACGGGCCTGCTCCGCCTTGGCCTTGGCCTCACCGGCCGCCTTGACGGCGGCGAGGTCGACAACGCCGCTCATGGACATGTTCCTAGGCTGCATACGTACATCCTCCCCCCTGAGCACACCGTTCCGGAAAGCGAGTGCGAGAACCGGACCGGTCCGAGCCCTCACCGGCGTGCGAGGGCGGACGGACCGGAGCGGTTCGCGGGCCCCTGAAAGACCCGGGTGGACCTTCCGGATCCCCATCCGGCCGGTCCGTGCGGCCCCGGGTCCCCACCCGGCGCCTGGGGTCTCCGCGGAGACCCGGTGGCTGTCGCTCGTTCGTTCCGTGGCGTACGGGGGCGGGCGAGCCGCCTTCCTTACGCTACGACCCGTAGCGTAACTGCCGATCACCCCGCCCGAACAGGCGATCCCGGTGATCTGTCTCACGGACACCGGGGCGCAACGGTTCTCCCTACCGGCCGGTATGGTCGCCGCATCATGAGCGACAGCGACCCCAAAGCCACCCGAACAGGACGTCCGCGGAGCACCGCGGCCGATGCCGCGATCCTCGAAGCGACACGGGCGTCCCTGGTCGATCTCGGCTGGTCGAAGCTGACGATGGGCGATGTGGCGACCCGGGCCGGGGTCGCCAAGACGACCCTCTACCGGCGGTGGGCGGGCAAGAACGAACTGGTCGTGGACGCGGTCGCGGTCCTCTTCGACGAGCTGGAGCTGCCCGACCGGGGCAGCCTGGCCGCCGATGTGCAGGGCGTCGTGCTCCAGTTCGCCTCGCTGCTGGAGCGGCCGGAGGCCCGGACCGCGCTGATGGCGGTGGTCGCCGAGTCCACCCGCGACGACTCGCTGCGCCATCGGATCCGCTCGGCCATCGTGGACCGGCAGAAGCGGCTGGTGCTGCTCGGCCGGGAACGCGCCCAGGCCCGCGGCGAGCTGCGGTACGAGGACGACGCCTCGACGGCCGCCCGCAACGCGGACCTGATCTTCGACGTGATCGCCGGTGCGGTGGTGCACCGCACCCTGGTGAGCGCGGAGCCGGTGGACGCCGAGTGGGCGAGCGGCTTCACCTCGCTGCTGCTGCTGGGGCTGGCCGGCGCCCAGGCGGCGTAGTGCCGTGGCGGAACCGCCCGGATCATGCCTGGTAGCGCCCCGGCGCGAAGAGTCAGACCTGGTAGCGCCCCGGCGCGAAGAGGTGCAGATGGTCCGCCACCCAGGCCGAGGTCCGCTCCAGGCCTTCCTCCAGGGTGACTTCGGGCTCCCAGCCCGCCCAGGTGCGGGCGCGGGTGTTGTCGGAGAGCAGTCGGTGTACCTCGCTGCCGGAGGGCCGCAGCCGCGCCGGGTCCACGACGATCTCGGCGTCCCGGCCGGAGGCGGTGATGAGGGCCTTAGCGAGGTCCCCGACCGAGATCTCCCGGCCGGTACCGAGGTTGACGCTCTGCCCCAGCGCCCGGTCGCAGCCGGCCAGTGCCAGGAACCCGGCCGCGGTGTCGGTGACATAGGTGAAGTCCCGGGTCGGGGTGAGCGAGCCGAGGCGGATCTCCCGTGCCCCGGAGTGCAGTTGGGCGAGGATCGTGGGGATCACGGCGCGGGCCGACTGGCGGGGGCCGTAGGTGTTGAACGGCCGCACCACCGTCACCGGCAGCTCGAAGGCGTGCCAGTGCGACAGCGCCATCATGTCCGCGCCGATCTTCGAGGCGGAGTACGGCGACTGCGGCTGGAGCGGGTGGTCCTCGCCGATCGGGGCCGTCAGCGCGCTCCCGTACACCTCGCTGGTGGAGGTGTGCAGGAGGCGGCGGACGGAGTGGCGGCGGCAGGCCTCGGCGATGTTCTCGGTGCCGACGACGTTCGTACGGACGTACGCGCCCGGCGAGTCGTAGCTGTACGGGATGCCGATGAGGGCGGCGAGGTGGAAGACCGTGTCGCAGCCCTCGACCGCGTCCATCACCCGGCCCGCGTCGCCGACGTCCCCGGCGATCATCTCGACGGGGCCGTGCGGGTCGTCGAGGTAGCGGGCGAGGTGGCCCTTGTCGGCGTACGGCTTGTAGTGGACGAACGCCCGGACGCGTGCGCCCCGTTCGACGAGCAGGTCGACGAGGGTGGAGCCGATGAAGCCCTCGGCCCCGGTGACGAGGACGGTGCGGCCGGTCCAGTCGATGGCGGTGCTGTTCATGGGGTGAACTCCCTTGCGGTGGTGGGTTGTACGGCGAGGCTGATGACCGTCTCCGCCAGCAGGTCGGCGGCGCGGGCGTGGTTGCCCGGGTCGGCGGCGCGCCCCATCACGGCGAGCCGCGCGGGGTCGGCCAGCAGCGGGTCGATCAGTTCGGCGAGGCGGTCGGCGGTGGTCTCGGCGTCGGGCACGAGGTGGGCGGCGCCGACGTCGGAGAGGACCCGGGCGTTGTGGGTCTGGTGGTCGCCGGGGGCGTGCGGGTACGGCACGAGGACGGCGGGCACTCCGGTCGTCGCGAGTTCGGCGATCGTGGCCGAGCCCGCCCGGCAGACCACCAGGTCGGCGACCGCGTAGGCGAGGTCCATCCGGTCGAGGTAGGGCACCGCCTGCGCGACGGGCCCCACGCCCGGGTCGGGGGCGTGCGGGTGTCCGGCGGCCCCCGCGCCCGCGTCGCCGAGCTTCCGCCGGGTCTCCGCGAGGGCGGCCGGGCCCGTCTTGATCAGGAGGTGGACGTCTCCGCGGCCCCGCCAGCGGGCGGCGAGGCCCACGGCGGCGGCGGTGAGGCGGGCCGCGCCGAGGCTGCCGCCGTTGAAGAGGACGACCCTCGCCCCCTCGGGTATCCCGAAGGCGCGCCGGGCCTCCGCGCGCAGCGCGGGCCGGTCCAGGGCGGCCAGCGACGCGGCGATGGGCATGCCGACGGTCAGGGCCCGCTCGCCGCCCGAGAGATGGGCGCGGCTGCCGTCGAAGGCGACGGTGAGGTGGTCGGTGAGCCGGGCGGCGAACTGGTTGGCCCGGCCGGGGACCGCGTTGGACTCGTGGATCACGCTGGGCAGTCCGGCCATCCGCGCGCCGACGATCGCCGGGGCGCTCGGATAGCCGCCCATGCCGACGACCACCTGGGCCCGCTGTCTGCGCAGGACCGAGCGGGCCTGGGCGCCGGAGCGGAGGAGGGCGGCCGGGAGCAGGAAGCGCTTCGCGCCGAGCGCGGGGTCGAAGGGGATCATGTCGACGGTGTGCAGCCGGTAGCCGGCCGCCGGGATCAGGGTCGTCTCCAGTCCGCGTTCGGTGCCGATGAAGGAGACGACCGCGTCCGGGTCGGCGCGGCGCAGGGCCTCGGCGAGGGCGAGCCCGGGGTAGATATGGCCGCCGGTGCCGCCCGCACCGATCACGACGGAGAGTGGTGTGCGCATGGCCGCCACTCTCGGGAAGCGGCCTAAGAAGGTTCTAAGAGTCCGGTTTGGCAGTCTTCAGGCTATGAACAGGATTCTGGTGGCCGAGGACGAGCCGGATGTGCGGGCCGCCGTCGAGGACGGGCTGAGCGTCGAGGGGTATGAGGTCCGGGGCGTCGGCGACGGGCTGGCCGCGCTGTCGGCGGTGGCCGCCTGGGAGCCGGACGCGCTGGTCCTGGACGTGATGATGCCGGTGCTGGACGGGCTCGCGGTCTGCCGGAGGCTGCGGGCGATGGAGGACCGGACGCCGGTGCTGGTGCTGACCGCGCTGTCGTCGGTGAGCGAGCGGGTGGACGGTCTGGAGGCGGGCGCCGACGACTATCTGGTGAAGCCGTTCGCGCTGGACGAACTGGTGGCGCGCGTCCGGGCGTTGCTGCGCCGGGCCGCGCCACCCGCCCCGGGCGGGGAGCTGGCCTTCGCGGATCTGACGCTGGACCCGGTGACGCGGACCGGGCGGCGCGGCGGCCGCCCGGTGGAGTTCTCCCGCACCGAGGCCGCCCTGCTGGAGCTGCTGCTGCGCCACCCGGGCCAGGCGCTGCCCCGCGAGGTGATCCTGGAGCGGGTCTGGGGCCAGGACTTCGGGCCCGACTCCAACTCGCTCGCGGTGTACGTGGGTTACCTGCGGCGGAAGCTGGAGGCGGGCGGCGAGCCGAGGCTCGTCCACACCGTGCACGGGCTCGGCTACCGGCTGGACGTGGCGTGAGCGGGGTGCGCCGGCTGGGGGCGCGTTGGCGGCGTCGACGCCCCCTCCGTACGCGCCTCGCGCTGGCGGCCTCGGCGGCGGTGGCGCTGGTGGCGGTCGGGGTGTGCGCGGCGGCGTTCTTCGTCATCCGCTACGAGCTGCTGCACCAGCTGGACCTCTCCCTCACCCAGTCGGCGACCCGGGTGATCCAGGAGAACCGGGGCGAGGGCCCGCAGATCGTGGCGGGCGAGTGCCGCTACCTCTCCGCGCCCGCCTGCGCCCAGATCGTGCCGGCCGACCCGGCGGCGGACCCGGACGCGGCGTATCTGCTGCCCGTCTCCGCCCCCGTACGAGAGGTCGCGGCCGGGGCGCGGGCCCCGTACTACAGCAACGTCAGCCGCTTCGGGCAGCCGCTGCGGATGCTCACCACCCCGTACGGGGACGGGCGGGCGCTCCAGGTGGCGTTGCGCGCGGACCCGGTGGAGAAGGGCGTACGGCAGGCGGCCGTGCTGCTCGCCGCGGTCGGCGGGGCGGGGGTGCTGCTGGCGGGGCTGCTGGGGTACGCCGTATCGCGTACGGGCCTGGCCCCGGTGGCCCGGCTGACCTCGACCGCCGAGCGGATCGCGGCGACCCGGGATCCGCGCCACCGGATCGAGCTGCCGCCGGGGCCGGCGGGGCGGCAGGACGAGGTGACCCGGCTGGCGGCCAGCTTCAACACGATGCTCGGGGAGCTGGAGCAGTCGGTGAGCTCGCAGCGCCGGCTGGTCGCGGACGCCTCGCACGAGCTGCGGACCCCGCTGACCGCGCTGCGCACCAACGCGGAGCTGCTGGCCCGCGGCGACCGGCTGACGCCCGCGCAGCGGGAGCGGGCGTCGGGGGCGCTGGGGCGAGGGATCCGGGAGGTGACCGGGCTGGTGAACGACCTGATCGAGCTGGCCCGGGACGAGGAGCCGCTGCCGCTGCTCGAAGAGGTGCGGATCGCGGAGGTGGCCGAGCACACGGTGGCCATGGCCCGGACGCACTGGCCGCGGACCCGCTTCCTGCTGGAGGTGGGGGCGGGTGCGGCGGAGGCGACGCGGCCCGGTGTTCCGGCGCGGCTGGCCCGGCTGCTGACGAATCTGCTGGACAACGCGGCCAAGTTCAGCCCACCGGACACCCCGGTGGAGGTGGCGCTGAGCGCGTACGGGAGCGGCGGCGGTGGCCGAGACGGGGTTGGGCTCGGCTCCGGGGGCGGGCTTCTGCTGACGGTCCGGGACCACGGGCCGGGCATTCCGGCCGAGGACCTTCCGTACGTCTTCGACCGCTTCTACCGCGCAGAGGCGGCCCGCGCCCTGCCCGGCTCGGGGCTCGGCCTGGCGATGGCCCGGCAAATCGCCCGCGCGCACGGTGCGGAGCTGACGGCGGGGGCGGCGCCCGGCGGCGGGGCGCTGTTCACGCTGACGTTCGGGGAGGGCCCGTGAAGCGGCGGGCCCTCCCCCGCGTCCTCGGCTCAGCAGCGGCTCAGAAGCCCGGCGGCTCCGTGTAGACGCCCCACTCGTCGCGCAGCACTCCGCAGATCTCGCCGAGCGTGGCCTCGGCCCGTACCGCGTCCAGCATCGGCGCGATCATGTTGGAGCCGTCGCGGGCGGCGGCCAGCATCGCGTCGAGGGAGGCGGTGACCTTGGCGTCGTCGCGGGCGGCCTTGCGGTCGGCGAGCTGGCTGACCTGGTCGCGCTCGACCTCGTGGCTGACCCGGAGGATCTCCAGGTCGCCGGTGACCGAGCCGTGGTGGACGTTGACGCCGACGACCCGCTTGTCGCCCTTCTCCAGGGCCCGCTGGTACTGGAACGCGGACTCGGCGATCTCGCCGGTGAACCAGCCGTCCTCGATGCCGCGCAGGATGCCGGAGGTGATCGGCCCGATGGGGTGCTGCCCGTCCGGGTGGGCCCGGGTGCCACGCTCCCTGATCTGGTCGAAGATCTTCTCGGCCTCGGCCTCGATCCGGTCGGTGAGCTGCTCGACGTACCAGGAGCCGCCCAGCGGGTCGGCCACATTGGCGACGCCGGTCTCCTCCATCAGCACCTGCTGGGTGCGCAGGGCGATCTCGGCGGCCTGCTCGGAGGGGAGGGCGAGGGTCTCGTCGAGGGCGTTGGTGTGCAGCGAGTTCGTGCCGCCGAGGACGGCGGAGAGCGCCTCCACGGCCGTCCGCACGACGTTGTTGTACGGCTGCTGCGCGGTGAGCGAGACCCCGGCGGTCTGGGTGTGGAAGCGCAGCCACTGGGCCTTGTCGGTCTTCGCGCCATACGTCTCCTTCATCCAGCGGGCCCAGATGCGGCGGGCGGCGCGGAACTTGGCGATCTCCTCGAAGAAGTCCAGGTGAGCGTCGAAGAAGAAGGAGAGCCCGGGCGCGAAGGTGTCGACGTCCAGGCCGCGCGAGAGGCCGAGCTCCACGTAGCCGAAGCCGTCCGCGAGCGTGTACGCCAGCTCCTGCGCGGCCGTCGCCCCGGCCTCGCGGATGTGGTAGCCGGAGACGGAGAGCGGCTTGTAGGCGGGGATATCGCGGGCGCAGTGCTCCATCAGGTCGCCGATGAGGCGCAGATGGGGCTCGGGCTGGAAGAGCCACTCCTTCTGCGCGATGTACTCCTTGAAGATGTCGGTCTGGAGCGTGCCGTTGAGCACGCCCGGGTCGACGCCCTGGCGCTCGGCGGCGACCAGGTACATGCAGAAGACGGGCACGGCGGGGCCGCTGATCGTCATCGAGGTGGTGACATCGCCGAGCGGGATGTCACCGAAGAGGACCTCCATGTCGGCGGCGGAGTCGATGGCGACCCCGCAGTGGCCGACCTCGCCGAGCGAGCGCGGGTCGTCGGAGTCGCGGCCCATCAGCGTCGGCATGTCGAAGGCGACGCTGAGTCCGCCGCCGCCCGCCGCGAGGATCATCTTGTAGCGCTCGTTGGTCTGCTGGGCGTTGCCGAAGCCGGCGAACTGGCGGATCGTCCACGTGCGGCCCCGGTAGCCGGTGGGGTGCAGCCCGCGGGTGAAGGGGTACTCCCCGGGCCAGCCGATCCGCTCGAATCCCTCGTACGTGTCACCGGGGCGCGGCCCGTACGCGGGCTCGACCGGGTCTCCGGAGAGCGTGGTGAAGTCCGCGTCACGCTTGCGGGCCTTGTCGTAACGGGCCTGCCAGCGGAGGCGGCCTTCCTCGATCGCGTCAGCGTCCATACCTTCGAATTTACTAGGACGTCCTAGTAAATGTCGATGGCAAACCGCCCGGCGCTTTTCGCGCGGGGCGGTTCGGGTGCTCCGGAAGGCCGGGGCTCAGGCCTTGGCGGTGACCGGCGCCGGGTCGGTGACCAGGGCGCGGGCCTCGCGGCTGACCTTCGGTTCGACGAAGAACGAGGCGAAGGGGATGCAGCCGGCGGCCAGCACCCACAGGAGCTTGCCGAAGGGCCACTTGGCCTTGGAGCCGAGGTCGAAGGCGAAGACGACGTAGACGATGAACAGCACGCCGTGGATCTGGGAGATCAGCATGGTGTCGCCGGTCTCGAAGCCGTACTTCGCGATGATCGCCGCGGTGAAGACGAGCAGCCAGACCGCGGTGACGTAGGCCATCACCCGGTAGCGGGTGAGCACGTTCTGTTTCATGGCTACGAGCGTAACGGGACGACCGGGGCGATCTTCGCGCGGCCCCGGCGACGGCGGCCGGCCGGGGCCGCGCTCACTCCTCCGCGAAGTCCTGGGCCGCCACCCGC
This sequence comes from Streptomyces sp. SID14515, assembly GCF_010548505.1. Taxonomy (NCBI): domain Bacteria; kingdom Bacillati; phylum Actinomycetota; class Actinomycetes; order Kitasatosporales; family Streptomycetaceae; genus Streptomyces; species Streptomyces sp. SID14515. The sequence goes on from NZ_JAAGMH010000045.1 coordinate 28,339, forward strand.
AGCGGCCGGAGCATGGCGAAGATCTCGGCGCACTCCTCGGAGTCGTACACACCGAGCCCGAAGTCGACCGCGACCAGGTCCCGGGTGGCCGCCTCGACGACCTCGCGGCCCTTGTCGGTGATGGCCGCCAGCGTTCCGCGGCCGTCGTTCGGGTTGGGCCGCTTGCCGACCAGACCGGACTTGACCAGCCGGTCCACGGTGTTGGTGACCGAGGTGGGGTGCACCATCAGCCGCTCACCGATCTTGGACATCGGCAGTTCACCGGCCTTGGAGAAGGTGAGCAGCACCAGCGCCTCGTACCGGGCGAAGGTCAGCCCGTACGGCTTGACGACGGCGTCGACCTCGGCGAGCAGGATCTGCTGGGCCCGCATGATCGAGGTGATCGCCCCCATCGAGGGCACGGGTCCCCAGCGCTGCTGCCAGAGCTCGTCGGCGCGGGCGATGGGATCGAAGGGAAGGCTGAGCGGCTTCGGCACGGCACCGACCTTACCGACTGGTCATATGCCGGTCAGCCCTGTCTCGTCCTTCGGTATCGGACATCCGTCCGGGGGCTGTCCGGCGGACCTCGGCCACCAGCAGCAGCGTGCAGACGGTACCGATGATTCCGGATCCGGCGACCACCTGGTGCACGGGGAAGAACTCGGCCGCGAGCCCCGCCAGCGCCATCCCGAGGCCCTGGACGGTCATCAGCCCGGCGGTGAGCAGCGTCATGGCCCGGCCGCGCAGCTCCTGGGGCACGGCGTCCACGAACCACTGGTCGAGCCCGATCACATACGCGGCGCCCGCACCGGCCAGCGCGAGGGCCGCCAGGGCGAGCGGCAGCCCGGGCCGGACCACGTACACCAGGAGCGGGAGCAGGCCGACGGCGGCGACCGGCAGGACGATCCGGGAGCGGTTACGGGGGCTGAGCACGGAGCCCACGAACAGCTCGGCCCCGATGTGCCCGACGGCCATCGCGCAGAGCAGCAGCCCGAGCGCGGCGGGCGAGGCCCCGATCGCGTCGGCGTACGGAGCGGCGAGCGCCTCCGGGGCCACCACGAACATCGCGGGCAGCCAGAACAGCAGCATCAGCGCCCGGATCCGGCGGTCGCCCAGCACCAGGCGGGCCCCGGACAGCGACTCCTTCAGGAGGGTCCCGCCGCCGTCGCCGGTGGCGGCGCGGGCGGGGCGGTCACGGGTGCCGAAGCGGAGCAGGGCCGCCGAGCAGAGGAAGGTCACCACGGTGACGGTGATCGCGCCGCGCGGGGAGAGCACGGTGAGCAGCACCCCTCCGGCGCCGAACCCGATGAGCATCGCGCTCTGCGAGACGATCCGCAGCAGCGAACGGCCCAGCACATAGAGGTCGCCCTCGCCGAGGATGTCGGTGAGCGCCGCCATCCGCGTCCCGGTGAAGACGGGCGCGATCGCGGCGACCAGGCAGCGCAGGGCGAGGAGCCCGGCGACCGGGGTGGCGGGCACCAGCATCACGGCGACGCAGACCGCGCAGAGCAGATCGCAGACGACCAGGACGCGGCGGGCCGGATAACGGTCGGCGACCCCGGCGAAGAGCGTGCCGCCGACGATGTACGGGAGCAGCCCCAGCGCGAAGGTCAGGGCGCTGAGCAGCGGGGAGCCGGTGAGGTCGTAGACGAGCACGGTGAGCGCGAGTTCGCTGACGACGACGCCGAGCAGCGAGAGCAGGTGCGCGGCGAAGACGGCCCGGAACTCGGTCACGGCGAAGACGGCGCGGTAGCCGCGCGGGGCGTCGGGAGCCGGGGCGTCGGGGTCCCGGAGCGTGGGCCCGGGGCCCGGGTCACGGTGGGCGTCACGCTCCGGGGACGGAGCCGGGAACCGCGCCGCCGGGGCGGGCGGGGTACGGGGTGTGTCCGCCGGGGCGGGGCTGTCGGTCGGCATGGGACGAGACTGGGGGCCGGAGGCGCCGGACTCGTAGACTTTCGGGTGGGGGCGAATGTTCCGTGACCGCCGGGCGAGGGAGACGCGTGCCGTTCCAGCTGCACTTCGGCGAGAGCGATCTGCTGCGCTGCCGGTTCGCGCTGTCACCGCTGTTCGAGACCCAGGAGGCGGTGCGCACCCTCTCCCGCCCCTACCGCCACGGCTACCACCTGCCGTGGCTCCGCCGGATCCGGGAGGCGGCCGCGGCCCTGGACCTGGAGCCTCTGTGGCTGTTGATGCCGGACGCCGGCCACAACCCGGACTTCATCTGCCCGCCGCCGATCGGCCCGTTCGCCACCTTCGACGAGGAGATCGCGGGCGTCCGGGCGGTCGACCCGGAGGTGGCGTGGGCGGACATGGCGCTGGCGCTGGCGGAACGGCCCGGCGCCCGGGAATCCGCGACGGGCCGGCGCCTGCTGGCCGATCCGGCACGGGCCGTGCACGAGCTCGCCGATCTGCTGGAGCAGGTCTGGCGGGCCCTGATCGAGCCGTACTGGCCCCGGCTGCGGGCCCTGCTGGAGGCGGACATCGCCTACCACTCCCGGCGGCTCGCGGACAGCGGTCTGGAAGGGCTGCTGGGCGAGGTGAGCACCCAGCTGAGCTGGAACGGTTCGACGCTCACCGTGAAGGGGACGCGGGGCGACCACCACCAGGTGCTGGGCGGCCAGGGGCTGGTGCTGATGCCGAGCGTCTTCGTCTGGCCCGAGGTGGTGGGCGGTCACCTGGAGCCCTGGCAGCCCGGTCTGATCTACCCGGCGCGCGGGATCGGCGGGCTGTGGAGCGAGGCCGGGGAGCGGACGCCGGAAGCCCTCGCCCGGCTGCTGGGCCGGGTCCGGGCCGATGTGCTGTGCGCGCTGGACGAACCGGCCGGGACCAGCGCGCTGGCGCACCGGCTGGGCCTCGCCGCCTCTTCCGTGTCGGCCCATCTGTCCGTGCTGCGCGGGGCGGGGCTGCTGACCTCGCGGCGGTACGGGCACCAAGTGCTGTACGAGCGCACCCCGCTGGGGATCGCGCTGGCCGCCTCGGACTGAGGGCGCGGCTGTCGGCATCCGGCGTACGGGCGCGTCACGGACGGTGTCGCGCCACCACTCCCCGTAACCGTTATGTCACGATTGCCCTGTTTCCCGTGTCCGTGAGCCACCGCCGTCCGAGGGGTCTGGATGTCCGGCCGCAGAATCGTCCCCCGCGCTCTCCCCCGTGCTCTCCCTCGTACCGTCCGCGCCTTGGCCGTCCTCGCCCTGGCGAGCGCCCTCACCGCGGGGTGCTCGACGCCGGAGCCGCGGGTCACCGGGGCCGCCGAGGAGGGCGGCGAACCCGTCCGGGGCGAGCCCGCCCCGAGCGCGGCCTCCCCGTACTGGGTCGACCCGAACAGCGACGCGGCCCGCCAGGTGCGCACCTGGGAGAAGCAGGGGCGCGAGGCGGAGGCGAAGATCCTGCGGCGGATCTCCGGCCGGCCGGTGGCCGACTGGCCCGCGTGGGACGACCCGGCCCCGGGAATCCGGGCCGCCGCGAGGTCCGCCGCCCGGACGAAGAAGACCATCCTGCTCGTGGCGTACAACATCCCGCACCGCGACTGCGGGCTCTACTCCGCGGGTGGCGCCAAGGACGCGGACGCCTACCGGACCTGGATCGGAGAGTTCGCCGACGCCATCGGGGACGCGCCCGCGACCGTGATCCTGGAACCGGACGCCCTCCCCCACATCACGGACGGCTGCACCCCGCCCGAGCACCACGCCGAGCGCTACCAGCTCCTCTCCGAGGCGGTGGACACGCTCAAGGCCCGGCCCAACACCAAGGTCTACTTGGACGCCGGAAACCCGGACTGGATCGACGAGCCGTCCAAGATGGCGCAGCCGCTGCGCCAGGCCGGCATCGACCGGGCCGACGGCTTCTCGCTGAACGTCTCCAACTTCCAGTCGAACGACAGCGTGAAGACGTACGCGGGACAGCTCTCCGACGCCGTCGGCGGCGCGCACTTCGTCATCGACACCAGCCGCAACGGCAACGGCCCCCTGTCCGGGGGCCGTGAGGAGGCCTGGTGCAATCCGCCGGGCCGGGGGCTCGGCACGCCGCCGACCACCGACACCGGCGACGACCGGCTCGACGCCTATCTGTGGATCAAGCGGCCGGGCGACTCCGACGGCACCTGCCGGGGCGGCCCGCCGGCCGGCGACTGGTGGCCGGAGTACGCACTCGGCCTCGCCCGGCGCGCCGCCTCCTGAGGCGCACGCACCGCCCCGCGGGCCCGCGAGCGCTCGGCTCCGGGCCCGCGGTGACGGCGCCTCAGCTCCGGGCGAAGATCGGCTCCCAGCGCTTGGAGGAGTGGTCCTTGGGCGTACGGGCGCCGCTCAGGGAGATCGTCTTCTTGCTGCCGATGCCGACCAGCACCAGCCGGTTCTCGTACTCCCCGCCGCCCGGTGCGATGTCCCAGGCGATCAACCGGGTGTTGTCGACCCAGGCCAGGAGTTCCTGGCCCCGCAGCTTGGCGACGCGCTCGCCCGTCCGGGGGTCGAGGACCTGGGTGGCGGTGGTCTTCGCACCGCCCGCGAAGCCCCCGGCGACGAGCTTGCCGTCCGGGGAGAGGCCGGCGGGCGCGGACCAGAGGTCGATGTGGGCCTCCCCGGCCGGTGCGGTCACCTTCCGGCCGTCGAAGTCGCGGTAGATGACGCCGGGGGCCATGTTGATGGGCTCGTACAACAGGGTGCCGTCGTCGTTGAAGCGCAGGTTCTCGCCGGAGCCGTAGCCGCCGCCCCCGCCGGAGAACGCGGGCAGCGCATGCCAGTCGGAGGCCCCCGTCGCCACGTCGACGACGGCGAACCCGGTGCGGCAGGGCACCCGCCACGGCTCGAAGTCGTCGTTCACCTGGACCTTGTGGGACCAGTAGGCGCGGTCCGGGTTCTTGTCGTACGTGGTGGCCACCAGCTTGCTGCCGTCGGGCGAGAAGAAGAGGCCGCCGACGCCCTGGGCCAGCGGGATCCAGCGGGTCACCTTCCCGGTACGCAGGTCGAGGAGCCCGATGCGGGGGGCCGGCAGTTCGCGTTCCAGGACGGCGGCGGTCCGCATGCCGGGGGCGACGGCGAGGTAGGACCAGCGCTCGTCCACCTCGTAGCGGCCGGTCTCCTGGTTCAGCACCGAGTAGGTCCGCTCGACGATCTCGTCGCGGTTGGGCTGCCGGACCTTCTTGGAGGTGAAGTACGCGGCGAGGACCTGTTCACCGACGGCGATCCTGTCGCGCGGTGGTGACTGGTCGACATGGCTCACGACGTCGTGGCCGGAGACTTCGCCGCCTGCCACATGGATCCTCTTCGGACCCTCGGCGTCGAGCAGCGTGGGCACGCCCACGGCCGCGGCGACGACGAGGGCCGTGGTGGCCGCGGCCGCGGCGAGGGTACGGGCCCGGCGACGCCGTCGCTCGGCGAACACCCGGCCGGCCAGGCCGGGGCGCGGGGCCGGGACGTCGGCCGCCTGCTCGCGCAGCGCGTCACGGACGAGTTCCTCGACGTTCACGGTCGTACCTCCACGGCAGCGAGATTGCGGGACGCCGGCTGCTCCGCGCCGGACCCGCCGAGGGCGGTGAGTTCGGGCGCGTGGGCGCGCAGTCTGGCCAGGGAGCGGTGGGTGGTGGACCGTACGGTGCCCACCGAGCAGCCGAGAAGCCGGGCCACGTCCGCCTCGGGCAGGTCCTCGAAGAAGCGCAGCACGAGGACGGTGCGCTGCCGGGCGGTGAGCCGGGACAGGGCATCACGCATCACGAGACGCAGCTCGGCGGCCCCCGCACCGTCGGTGCCGCTGCCGCGGTCGGGCGGTTCGGCGACCGTCAGCTCCCGCCTGCGCCCCTTCAGCCGCCAGCGGCTGACCTGCTGCCGGTAGAGGATCTGGCGTACGTACGCCTCGGGTTCCTCGATCCGCCCCCACCGCCCGGCGGCCTTGATCAGCGCGTTCTGCAACAGGTCCTCGCCCGCGTGGCGGTCCCCGCCGCTGAGCAGCACGGCCGTCTTCAGCAACGCCGCCGAACGGTTGTTCACGAATGCACGGAAGCTCTCCTGGCCTGCCGCGTCCACGGTCACCTTCTCCTCCTGGCGGGCCCCCTGCCCTCCCTGACCGTACTGACGCGCGCGGGCGCCTCCCGCTATGCCTGCTCAGGCGACCTTGACCCACTTCGCCTCGGAGGGGATGCCGTCGGTGTCCGTGACGAAGAGCATGTACCAGCCGGGCGGCACCAGCGTGGGATCGTCCGGCACGGTCACGCTCAGCTTGCCGCCGCCCTTCTTCAGGCCCAGCTCGATCGAGCGCTGCTCCACGTCGGTGGTGTGGGTGACGGAGCTCGGCCGCATCAGCCGGGCGGTGGCGATCCGGTCGGCGTCGGCGCTCTCGTACGTCACCGTCGCTCCGCGCTCGGTGTTGTCCGGGCCGTTCCCGATCACCGGGCGCTTGTCCTTGCCGCGGTGCAGGGCGGGCGGGGTGTAGACCTCCATGCGCTGCTCGAACTTGCCGAGCTTGGTGTTGTCCTTGTCGCCGTAGAGCGAGTCGGAGCCGAAGGTCGCCACCCGCCCGTCGGGCAGCAGCAGCGCCTCGGAGTGGTAGTTGCGCCCCACCGTCGGCTCGGCCGCCTCCTTGAAGGTGTTGGTCTTCGGGTCGTAGGACTGCGCCTTCAGGATGTTGCTGTCGCCGCGGCCCCGGTAGTCCTCGGACCCGCCGCTGGTGAAGACGGTGTCGTCGGGCATGATCACGCTGTTGAGGTAGCGGGTGCCCTGCGGCAGGTCGGGACCCGCCTCGAAGGCCGGGCTGTCCTTCTTGAGGTCGATGACCGCCGTGCGGGCCGTGGACTTCTTGGACTCGCCGACCCCGCCGCCGCCCAGCACCATCACCTTCTGGTCCTGCACGGGCGGCAGCAGCAGCGAGGCCGCCGTCTCCAGCTCGTCGGTGTCGGTCAGCCCGGGCACCTTGGTGAAGGTGTTCTTCTTCAGGTCCCAGATCCCGGGCTCGCGGCCCTTGTCCGCCGGGCCGTAACCGGCGTTGGCGCCCGGGTAGAAGAGCTTGCCGCCCTTGGTCAGGAAGAGCGCCGGGTAGGTCGGGAAGTAGTGGAAGGGGCCCTTGGCCCACTTCTTGGTCTTCGGGTCGTAGATCTCGTTGTCGCCCGGGAGGATCGCGCCGACGTCGTCGAGGCCGGAGACGGCGAGCACCTTGCCGTCCTCCAGGCCGACGAGCGTCGGGTACCAGCGGGCCTCCTTCATCGGATCGACCTTGATGTATTTCTCCGCCGTCGGGTCGAACTCGTAGGCGGCGCGGATCCCCTGGAAGTCCTGCTTGTCCATCGTGATCTTCTCGGCGAGGCCGTAGGAGTTGTCGGCCTCCTTGCCCTTCAGCCCGACGATCTCGTACTGGGCGGCGTCCGTCGCCACCGCCTCGGGGCCGTCGTCCACCGCCTCGACGAAGACCCGCTGCTCGGCGGCGGTCACCTTGGTCTTCCACGGCTTCATCTGGCCGCTCTTGAAGTAGTCGACCTCGAACTCGCGCTTGGCCTTGGGGACGGTGACGTCGAACTTCGCCCGGTACTCCACGCCGGAGGGCGAGCGGAAGACCGTGCCCTTCTTGAGCTTCAGCGGCTTGTCCGGGTTCTCGTTCTTGACCCGCATACCGCCGCCGGCCCGCTCCACCTTGTCATCGAGCACCTCGTAGCGGGCGGTGCCGCCCGCGATGAGGAGCCGCCCGTCGGGGAGCTGGGCGTGGCCGCCGCAGAAGAAGTCCTCGGGGGTGGGGATCTTCTGGAAGGTGTTCTCGGCCGGGTCCCAGAGGACGGTGTCGAAGGTGCCCGCGTCGAAGTTCTTCTCGTCGTTGCCGGAGCCCGCGACGATCAGCACTTTCCCGGTGTGCAGGAGCGCCGCGTGGATGGCGTTGGTGCGGTACTCCTTCGGGATGTTCACCCGTTCCCAGGAGCCGTATTCCGCCTTGTACGCCGGCTGGTCGATCTTGTACGCGTGGTACCTGTCCTCGGCGAAGGACAGGGCGGCGGGCGCGTTCAGCCCGGCGAGCAGCACCACCGCGCCGCCGCCCAGGAGCGTCTTCCTCATCTTCTTCGAGGGCCGGTAGGCCATGGCTCAGTTCCCTCCTGCGGTGGTGGTGGCGGTGGTGCCGGCGCTCGCCGTGGTGGTCGCGGACGGGGCGGGACCGGTGACGTACGCCGGTTCGGGCGGCGGGGGCGCCGGGACGGGGACGGCGCGCGCGGCCTCGGCGCGCTTGTCCTGCCGGACGGTCCAGGCCCACACGGCGACCGGGGAGAGGGATATCGCCAGGCCCAGCGTCGCCCAGGTCCGCATCGCGACATGCGTGTGGTCCAGGTAGACGGACGCGGCGAGCGAGGACAGCAGGACCGCCGCCCAGAAGAGATGGATACGGAAGGTGAGCAGCCGGTCCGGGGATGCCTGGCCGCCCTTGGGGGTGACGACGAACCGGCCGTCGGTGCGCAGCACGGCCGAGCCGAGCGACTTCAGGTAGATCGGCGCGGAGAGCGCGGACATGGCCATGCCGGCGAGTCCGCCGGAGCCCTCGGGCTCGTGCGGGGAGACGTTGTGCCGCCGGTTCCAGAGGTAGAGCCCGATCTGGAGCGCGGCGGCGTCGCTGTAGAGCATCAGCCAGATGGAGGCGGCGACCTGGGTGCCGGACGCGCCGAACCAGAGGAACAGCACACAGCTCAGGACGCCGAGCAGCCAGTTGACCGCGGTCATCGGGTAGTAGACGAGCATCAGCGTGTAGCTGAGGAGCCGGCCGGGGGGCACCCGGAACAGCGCCTTGCCGTACTGCTTGAACAGCGTCTCGTACGTTCCCCGGGACCAGCGCAGCTGCTGGGTGAAGAAGTCCGTCCAGGAGGCCGGGCCCTCGCCGACGGCGAGCACGTCGGGGGTGTAGACGGAGCGCCAGTAGTGCCCGGTGCGCGGGTTGCGGCGGCGGTGGATCTCGAAGCCGGTGGCCATGTCCTCGGTGATCGAGTCGTACAGGCCGCCGACCTGCCGCAGCGCGGCGATGCGCACGACGTTGTTGGTGCCGACGAACATCGGGGCGCCGTAGCGGTTGCCCGCGCGCTGGATCAGGGCGTGGAAGAGGAACTGCTGCGACTCGGCGGCCTTGGTGACGGCCGAGTCGTAGTTCCCGTAGACCTGCGGCCCGACGACGAAAGCGACGTCCGGGTCGCGGAAGTAGCCCATCATCCGCTCCAGGAAGTTGGGCATCGGAACGTGGTCGGTGTCGACGGAGGCGAAGAAGTCGTAGTCGCCGCCGTGCAGGGCGATCCAGGCGTTGTAGTTGCCGTGCTTCGTCTTCGCCTTGTGGACGCCCTTGTCGCGGTTCCACTCGGGGACGCCGCGCCGGGTGAAGTGGTGGACGCCCAGTTCGGCGCAGAGCATCCGGGCCCCGGGGTCGTCGCCCTCGTCGAGCAGCCAGACGTCCAGCGGACCGGGGTGCTTCAGCTGTACGGCGCCCTTGAGGGTGGCGCGGACCATGGAGAGCGGTTCCTTGCCGGGTACGTACGTGGTCAGGAAGGCGACCCGGGTGCCGGGCTCGGCCGTCACCGGGACCGGGTCCCGCGCGACGAGCGTGGCGTGCGCGATGGACACCACGTTGACCAGCATGAACAGCTCGATCAGGGCGATCGACACCAGCATCACGGTGTCGGCGACGACCAGCCAGCGCTCGCCGTTCTCCCGCTCGGTCCAGTGCGTGGGCCAGACCAGGTAGAGCAGCAGGATGCCGGTGAGCACCGGGGCGAGCGTCATCAGCAGGACAGCTCTTATTCGGTGCTTCTCCGTCGAGAGCAGGCTCTTGTACCGCACCCGGTACCCCGTCGGATCCGGCTCCGTGAGCGGACCCGCGAGCCGGCTGTAGGTGTCGTAGTCGTAGCCCTCCGACCGCACCGTGCCTCCCACTGTCGAACGGGTTGATATCCCCACAGAAGGGGACAGCTAACGGCGTGTCGACTTGGCAGGTCCGAGTGAGCGGTTTTCGGTCCGGGAGCGGAAAAGCCCCCGGCCGTGTGGCGCCGGGGGCTTTTCGGGTGAACGCGGGCCGGGCCCGCGCGACGGTGCGTCAGGAGGCGAGGTGACGCTCCACGGTCTCGACCTTCGAGGTCAGACCGTCGGTGACACCGGGCCGGATGTCGGCCTTCAGTACCAGGGAGACGCGACCCGCGCGGGCCTCGACGGCGGCCACGGCGCGCTTGACGACGTCCATGACCTCGTCCCACTCCCCCTCGATGGAGGTGAACATGGCGTCGGTGCGGTTGGGGAGGCCGGATTCGCGTACGACGCGCACGGCGTCGGCCACGTACTCCCCGACGTCCTCGCCGACACCGAGCGGGGAGACCGAGAACGCGACGATCATGCGCTGACCGTGCCCTCGCGGCGGGCGCGGGCGGCGATGACGCCGTCGGCCTCGTACTGCTTGAGGAGCTTGTCGCCGTAGAGCCCGCCGAAGGGAATCAGCGACAGGACGAAGAAGAGCGCGACGCGCTTGAGCGGCCACTTGGCCTTCATCCAGACGTCGAGCAGGAACACGGCGTAGATCACGAAGAGCACACCGTGGATCATGCCGAGCGGCATCATCAGGAAGTCGATGTCCGAGACCCGGCTGAGGACCGAGCCGAAGAGGATCAGGGCGGGGAAGGACAGCGCCTCGGGAATCGAGATGAGGCGCAGCCGGTGCAGGGCGGAAGCGGTCTTGATGTCCACAGGGGCACCTTCGGTGGGAGGGTCGCGAGGGCTTGTGAACCCAGGCACAAGCCGCCCCCATTGTGGCATCGCGCCGGTACGCCCCCGTCGCCGGGTTCCGCCCCGGCCGCGGGCGGGCGTATCGCCGCATATCAGGGCCGGTCCGGGTGCGCATCAGGGGAGCATCAGGGGCGTAACGGTTCCGGAGACTCTGGCCGGGGTGCGGCGCGGAGGGCTAACGTCGTCGCGTGGCGATGTTCCGACTCCAAGGCAGCAAGACGCTCGCCGTCGATCTGGCCGGCGATTCCGTCAAGGCGAAGAACGGCTCGATGGTCGCGTACGACGGCCGGATGACCTTCAAGAAGATGACCGGCGGCGGTGAGGGGCTCCGCGGCATGGTGACCCGTCGCCTGACCGGTGAGCAGATGACCGTGATGGAGGTGTCCGGGCAGGGCACGTGCTACTTCGCCGACCGGGCGAGCGAGATCAACCTGGTCGCGCTGCACGGCGACAAACTGCACGTGGAGGCGAGCAATCTGCTGGCCACCGACGCCGGACTGCGCACGGGCACCACCTTCACCGGGCTGCGCGGCGGGGCGAGCGGCAACGGCCTGTTCACCACCACGGTGGAGGGCACCGGGCAGGCGGCGATCATGTCGGACGGCGCGGCGGTGCTGCTGCGGGTGTCGCCGCAGTATCCGCTGATGGTGGACCCCGGCGCGTACATCGCCCACCAGGGCCGGCTCCAGCAGAGCTTCCAGTCGGGCGTGAACTTCCGGACGCTGATGGGCGAGGGCTCCGGCGAGGCGTTCCAGATCCGCTTCGAGGGCGATGGACTGGTCTACGTACAGCCGAGCGAGCGCAACACCGTCGGGGGCGATGTCTGATGCCGTTCCGGGAGATCAACTCCAAGATGGTCGAGGCCACGCTCGCCCCGGGCCAGAAGCTGTTCAGCCAGCGCGGCGCGATGCTGGCGTACCGGGGCGAGGTGTCCTTCACCCCGAACATCCAGGGCGGCCAGGGCGGCTTCGCGTCGATGATCGGCCGCCGGGTGGCGGGCGAGGCGACGCCGCTGATGACGGTCGAGGGCTCGGGCACGGTGATGTTCGGCCACGGCGGCCACCACATCCAGGTGATCAACCTGTCCGGCGACACCCTGTACGTGGAGGCCGACCGGCTGCTCGCGTTCGACGGGACGCTCCAGCAGGGCACGATGTTCATGGGCTCGCAGGGCGGGGTCATGGGCATGGTGCGCGGCCAGGTGACCGGCCAGGGCCTGTTCACCACCACCCTCAAGGGGCACGGCGCGGTCGCGGTGATGGCGCACGGCGGGGTCATCGAACTGCCGATCACGCCGGGCCGGGACGTCCACGTCGACCCGCAGGCCTATGTGGCCCACCACGGGGAGGTCCGGAACAAGCTGTCCACGGCGGTCGGCTGGCGGGACATGGTGGGGCGGGGCTCCGGCGAGGCGTTCCAGCTGGAGCTGAGCGGCAGTGGTGCGGTGTACGTCCAGGCGTCGGAGGAGAAGCTGTGAGCACGCCCGTGGTCTTCGATCCGATGACGCTGCCGTCGGACGACAACGTCAACTCCTACACCTTCTGCGTGGAGCTCAAGGGGAGCCGGTGGTTCCTGCAGAAGGGCAAGATGATCGCCTACTACGGGCAGATCCAGTTCGACGGCATCGGGCACGGGCGGTTCGAGCGGCTGGTGCGCTCCAGCTTCCATTCGCCGCTGCACGCGAGCGACTGGGTGGTGGCGGAGGGCAGCGGGAAGATGCTGCTGGCGGACCGGGCCTTCGATGTGAACTCCTTCGACCTGGAGGACGGCAACCTCACCATCCGGTCCGGGAACCTGCTGGCGTACCAGCCGTCGCTTGCGCTGAAGCAGTCGATCGTGCCGGGGTTCGTGACGCTGATCGGTACGGGGAAGTTCGTGGCCGCGTCGAACGGGCCGGTGGTCTTCATGGAGCCGCCGCTGCGGGTGGATCCGCAGGCGCTGGTGGGCTGGGCCGACTGCCCCTCGCCGTGCCACCACTACGACCACGGCTATATGACGGGCGTGATGGGCGGGATCCGGTCGTTCACGGGGATCGGCGGGGCGTCGGGCGAGGAGCACCAGTTCGAGTTCGTCGGGGCGGGCACGGTGCTGTTGCAGTCGAGCGAGGCGCTGATGGCGGAGCAGGCGACGGGTGCGGTGCCGAACGAGCCGGGTGTTCCGGGCGGCGGTCAACCCGGATCCGGCCCGCGCATGCCCGGCCAGCTGGGGGACCTCCAGCGTCGCTTCGGGTTGTGAGCGGTAGTCTGCGGAGTGTGACGTCGAACGTCTGCGCCCAGCCGTCGGTGCTTGCCGACCGGCCTGTCGGCACTCCGGCCGGCCGAGGGTGCCGGTCGTCACACGTCCCCATTTCGTCCGGCTTTCAACTTCTTAGGTAGAATCCATATATGGAGACCGAGACGGCCACCCGCTGGCTGAGCGACACGGAGCAGTGCGCCTGGCGCACCCACCTGGACGTCAGCAGGCTGCTGATGCACCAACTGGAGAAGGACCTCCAGCCGTTCGGCCTGACCATGAACGACTACGAGATCCTGGTCAACCTCTCCGAATCGGACGACCAGCGGATGCGGATGAGCGACCTCGCCGCCGCCACCCTCCAGTCCAAGAGCCGGCTCTCGCACCAGATCACCCGCATGGAGACCGCGGGTCTTGTGCGGCGTACGCACTGCGAGTCGGACCGGCGCGGGCTGTTCGCGGTCCTCACCGAGCACGGCGCGGAGACCATGCGGAAGGTCGCCCCGCACCACGTCGCCTCGGTGCGGCAGCACTTCATGGACCTGCTGTCCCCCGAGGCGCTCGCCGATCTGCACGCGGCGCTGACCCCGATCGCGGAACACCTGCGCGGCAAGCGCGGCAAGCTGTAGCAACCGGGGCCGTCAGGCCGGGCGGGGCAGCCGGGGGGCAGGCCGGATCAGGACGGGCGGGGCAGCCACAGCCGGAAGGCCGCACCGCCCTCGGCCGCCCGGTGCACCGTCAGCGTCCCGCCGTGGCGCGAGGCGACGTCCCGGGCGATGGCGAGGCCCAGACCGGCGCCGCCGTCGTCCCGGCTGCGGGCGTCGTCGAGCCGGACGAACCGCTCGAAGATCCGCTCCCGCTCCTCCTCGGGAACGCCGGCCCCGTCGTCCCGGACCTCCACCCGCGCCCCGCGCCCGTCGGCCGCCACCGACACCGCGACGCTCCCCTCGGCGTGCCGCTGGGCGTTGTCCAGCAGATTGCCGATCACCCGGGACAGCTGCCCGCGCGAGCCGTTCACCTCGAACGCGCCGCCCTCCGGCACCTGGACCGTCACCGGAATCCGGTCCCCGGCACGCTGCGACACCTCCTCCCGGACCAGCGCGCCCAGCTCCACCGTCGCGCTGCCGGGCTTCTCCCCCGCGTCCAGCCGGGCCAGCAGCAGCAGGTCCGCCGCCAGCACCTGGAGCCGTACGGTGTCGGCGACCGCGCCCGGGAGGTCCAGCAGCTCCGGGTGGGCCTCGGCCACCTCCAGCTGGGTGCGCAGCGAGGCGATCGGGGAACGCAGCTCGTGCGAGGCGTCCGCGACGAACCTCCGCTGCCGCTCCACGGACGCCTCCAGGACGGTGAGCGTCTCGTTCGTCGTCCGGGCCAGCCGGGCGATCTCGTCGCGTGAGTCGGGTTCCGGCACCCGGCGGGCCAGGTCCTCGGACGCGGTGATCGCCGCCATCTCGCGGCGGATGCCCTCGACCGGCCGCAGCGCCCGGCGGGTCACCAGCCAGGTCACCCCGGCGACGACCACCAGGAGTAGCGGCAGCCCGGTGAGCATGGCCCCGCGCACGGTGTTCACCGCCTCCTGCTCGGCGGCGAGCGGGGCGCCCGCGTACACGGTGAGGGTGACGCCGTCGGGGGTGGTCGCCTCGACGGCGGCGAAGCGGTAGTCGGCGGTGGTGCGGTCCACGGTGGCGGTGCCGTCGGAGAAGTCCGGGTCGTCGGAGGAGACCTCGCCCCGGCCCGGCCGGCTGCGGTCGTCGTCCTCGTCGTCCCCGTCCCCGTCGTCGTCCTCGCCGGGCGACGGAGTGGCCCCCGCCGAGGCCGAGGGCACCGGGGTGACCCCGGACGCGCCGGTGCCGGTGACGGCCCGCAGGTCCTTGGAGACGATGACGACCCGGCCCTCCTCGTCGGTCACCTGGACCGGGTGGTCCTCCTCGTCGTCCAGCTCCACGTCTTCGTACGGCGTGCCCGTGGCGAGCTGCCCGGCCGCCTCGCGGGCCGCCACCTCCGCCTGGAGGTCCGCCTGGCCGATCAGGTTGGCCCGCAGGACGAGGAGGACGGCGAGCCCGGCCGCGACCAGGGCGACGGCGACGACCAGGGTGGCGCCGAGGGCGGCCCTGGCCCGTACGGACCTCATGCCGCCTCCAGCCGGTAGCCGGCGCCGCGCACCGTACGGATCGAGGAGGCGCCCAACTTGCGGCGCAGGGTGGAGATGTAGACCTCGACGATGTTCGGGTCGCCGTCGTAGGCGAAGTCCCAGACGTGCTCCAGGATCTCCGCCTTGCTGACCACCTGCCCGGCGCGCAGGGCGAGTTGCTCCAGCACGGCGAACTCCTTGGCGGTGAGGGCGTATTCGTCCTCGCCGCGGTGGACCCGGCGGGCGGCGGTGTCGATGCGCAGGGACCCGACGGTCAGGACGGGCGCGGCGCTTCCGGCCCCGCGCCGGCGCAGCAGGGCGCGCACCCGGGCGACGAGGACGACGTAGCTGAAGGGCTTGGTCAGATAGTCGTCGGCTCCGGTGTCCAGGCCCTCCGCCTCGTCGTACTCGCCGTCCTTGGCGGTCAGCATGAGGATCGGCACCTCGTGTCCGGCGGCGCGCAGGTTGGAGCAGACGCGGTAGCCGTTCATACCGGGCAGCATGATGTCGAGGATCACCAGGTCGTAGCCGCCCTCGCCCGCCCGGTGCAGCCCCTCCAGACCGTCGTGCACGACATCCACGGCGAAGCCCTCGGCGGTGAGCCCCTTGGCCAGGGACACCGCGAGGCGCTTCTCGTCCTCCACGATCAACAGGCGCATGCGCACAGCCTCGCAAACTCCACCTGAAGAAGCCTTCAGGTGGCTTCAGGTTGCGTTCAGCATCGCCCCGCCAGTGTGGACCCCGTCAACCAGCACAGAACAGCACAGCAGCTCTCGGGGAGGAACCTCATGAAGCGCAACGTCACCATCGCGGCGATCACCGCGGCCGTTCTCATCGGCGGCACCACCGCCGCCACCGTCGCCTTCGCGGACAGCGGCGACGGCGAGCGCACGTCCACCAGGAGCGCGAGCACCGTGAGCCTCGCCGACGACGCGTCCGACGACCGCACGGAAGCCGCTTCCGGCGACCGGGCCCCGGCCGCCGCGAAGAACACCCGGATCACCCTCGACCAGGCCGTCGCCGCCGCCCTGAAGAGCGTCCCGGGCACGGTCACCGAGGCCGAGCTGGACCGTGACGACGACGACCACGGCGGCCGGGCGGTCTGGGAACTGGACGTCCGCGGCTCCGACAGGAACTGGCACGACGTGACGGTGGACGCCGCCACCGGCAAGGTCCTCAAGACCCGCGACGACGACAACGACGACCGCGACCGCCACGCGCCCCGCTCCTCCGCCGTCACCCTGAACCAGGCGGCGGACGCGGCCCTCAAGACCGCGCCCGGCGCCGTCACGTCGATCGACCTGGACGACGATGACGACGACAACGGCGGCCGGGGCGACGTCCTGCGCTGGGACGTCGACATCACGGGCAAGGACGGCAAGCAGCACGAGCTGCGCGTCGACGCGAAGACCGGCAAGGTCACCGTGGACCGCGACGACGACGGCGACGACCGGGACGACCGCGCGGACGACCGGAACGACGACCGTGACGACCACGGCGACGACCGTGACGACCGCGATGACCGGGACGGCGACGACGACTGACGGGAGCCCGCACCGGGCCCCGTACGGCGAGCAAGCCCGCGAACGCACGAAGGCCCCCGAGGCGGCGCACCGCCGCCCGGGGGCCTTCTCCGTACGCTCAGGAGGCCTCCGTCAGCCCCGCCACCAGCTCGTCCGCCGCCGTGTACGGGTCCAGGCTCCCGGCCACGATGCGCTCGGCCAGGGCGTGCAGGCGGCGGTCGCCGCGCAGGTCGGCGATCTTCTCGCGGAGCGCGGTGACGGCGATCGTCTCGACCTCGTGGGCGGCGCGGGCGGTGCGACGCTCGGCGAGAACGCCGTGCTCCTCCATCCAGGCCCGGTGCTTCTCCAGGGCCTCGACGACCTCGTCCGTGCCCTGGCCCCGGGCCGCGACCGTCTTCACGATCGGGGGGCGCCAGTCGCCGGGGCCCCGGGACTCGCCCAGGCCCAGCATGTGGTTCAGCTCGCGGGCCGTGGCGTCCGCGCCGTCGCGGTCCGCCTTGTTGACCACGTAGACGTCGCCGATCTCCAGGATGCCGGCCTTGGCCGCCTGGATGCCGTCGCCCATGCCCGGGGCGAGCAGCACGACGGAGGTGTCGGCCTGCGACGCGATCTCCACCTCGGACTGGCCGACGCCGACCGTCTCGACGAGGACCACGTCGCAGCCCGCCGCGTCCAGCACCCGGATGGCCTGCGGCGCGGACCAGGCGAGGCCGCCGAGGTGGCCCCGGGTCGCCATGGAGCGGATGTAGACGCCCGGGTCGGAGACATGGTCCGCCATCCGGATCCGGTCGCCCAGCAGCGCGCCGCCGGAGAACGGCGAGGACGGGTCGACGGCGAGGACGCCGACCCGTTTGCCCGCCCGGCGGTAGGCGGTGACCAGGGCGGAGGTGGAGGTGGACTTGCCGACGCCCGGCGAGCCCGTGAGCCCGACGACGTAGGCGTGGCCGGCCAGCGGCGCCAGCGCGGCCATCACCTCCCGCAGCTGCGGGGACGCCCCCTCCACCAGCGAGATCAGCCGGGCCACCGCACGCGGCCTGCCTGCTCGCGCCTGCTCGACCAGCGTGGGGACGTCCACGTCCACGTTCACCGCTCCGTTCGCCTTGCCTGGTATCCGTACGGTGTTACTTGCCCGGGACGCGGATGATCAGCGCGTCGCCCTGACCGCCGCCACCGCACAGCGCCGCGGCGCCCGTGCCGCCGCCGCGCCGCTTCAGCTCCAGGGCCAGGTGCAGGACGACCCGGGCGCCGGACATCCCGATGGGGTGGCCGAGCGCGATGGCGCCGCCGTTGACGTTGACCTTGTCCGAGGTGACGCCCAGGTCCTTCATGGACTGGACGGCGACGGCGGCGAACGCCTCGTTGATCTCGATGAGGTCGAGGTCCTCGACGGTCAGGCCGTCCTTCTTCAGGGCGTGCCGGATGGCGTTGGAGGGCTGCGACTGGAGGGAGTTGTCGGGTCCTGCGACGTTTCCGTGGGCGCCGATCTCGGCGATCCAGTCGAGGCCCAGCTCCTCGGCCCTGGCCTTGCTCATCACGACGACCGCGGCGGCGCCGTCGGAGATCTGCGAGGAGGTGCCGGCGGTGATCGTGCCGTCCTTGGCGAAGGCGGGGCGCAGCTTGCCGAGGGTCTCCACGGTCGTCTCGGCGCGGATGCCCTCGTCCTTGGCGAAGAGGACCGGGTCGCCCTTGCGCTGCGGGATCTCGACCGGGGTGATCTCCGCCTCGAAGAGGCCGTTCTTCTGGGCGGCGGCGGCCCGCTGGTGGGACAGGGCGCCGATCTCGTCCTGGGCGGCGCGGTCGAGCCCGAGACGCCCGTTGTGCTTCTCGGTGGACTCTCCCATCGGGATGTTCTCGTACGCGTCGGTGAGACCGTCGTACGCCATCGAGTCCAGCATCTCGATCGCGCCGTACTTGTAGCCCTCGCGGGACTTCGGCAGCAGGTGCGGGGCGTTGGTCATGGACTCCTGGCCGCCCGCGACCACCACGTCGAACTCCCCGGCGCGGATGAGCTGGTCGGCCAGCGCGATGGCGTCGAGCCCGGACAGACACACCTTGTTGACGGTGAGCGCGGGGACGTTCATCGGGATGCCGGCCTTGATCGCGGCCTGCCGGGCGGGAATCTGGCCCGCGCCGGCCGTGAGCACCTGGCCCATGATCACGTACTGGACCTGGTCACCGCCGATGCCCGCCCGGTCCAGGGCGGCCTTGATCGCGACGCCGCCGAGCTCGGCGGCGGAGAAGCTCTTCAGGGAGCCGAGGAGACGGCCCATGGGCGTCCGGGCGCCCGCGACGATCACTGAGGTGGTGGTACCGGTCGTTGCTGGCATGGGCACGGCCCCTTGGGATCGGATGTGAACGAGGGTTTACCTGAATGTACTGAGCGGTACCGCGCCCGTCATCCGGCAACCGGTGTGACGGCGCGCACGTTGCGTAACCATGACGGGAGCGCTGCACTGGATCCATGCTGACGCGAATCGACCACATCGGGATCGCCTGTTTCGACCTGGACAAGACGGTTGAGTTCTACCGTGCCACGTACGGGTTCGAGGTGTTCCACTCCGAGATCAACGAGGAGCAGGGCGTCCGGGAGGCGATGCTCAAGATCAACGAGACCTCGGACGGCGGGGCTTCGTACCTCCAGCTGCTGGAGCCGACCCGGGAGGACTCGGCCGTGGGCAAGTGGCTGGCAAAGAACGGGGAGGGCGTGCACCACATCGCCTTCGGTACGGAGGACGTGGACGGGGACGCCGCGGACATCCGCGAGAAGGGCGTCCGCGTGCTGTACGACGAGCCCAAGACGGGGTCGATGGGGTCCCGGATCACGTTCCTGCACCCCAAGGACTGCCACGGTGTGCTGACCGAACTGGTCACGAGCCGGACGGAGCACTGACCACCGCATACCCGGCCCGGTAGAGTGGGCGGTTCCGGGCCGGGGCCGGGTCGGGGCCGTACCGCGTCCTCGTCGTTCGTCTGTTGTCTGTCACCATTCCCCGGGGGGACCGTTCGTCGGCGAGCGGTACTCGTGTGAGCGTTGCGACCAGGGTTGGGGTCTCCCCTGCTCGAACTACGCTGAGAGCTCGGGGAAGGATGGGACCGCGCAGTGCGGGGCTACGAACACCAGGAGAGCCACCGAGCTGAAGACGACCATCTCTCGCGGTTCGAAGCCGAGATGGACCGGCTGAAGACCGACCGGGAGAAGGCCGTCCAGCACGCCGAGGACCTCGGTTACCAGGTCGAGGTCTTGCGTGCCAAGCTGCACGAGGCACGGCGCAATCTCGCGACCCGTCCCGCCTACGACAGCGCGGACATCGGCTACCAGGCCGAGCAGATGCTGCGGAACGCGCAGGTCCAGGCCGAGCAGATGCGCAGCGACGCCGAGCGCGAGCTGCGCGAGGCCCGGGCCCAGACGCAGCGGATCCTGCAGGAGCACGCCGAGCACCAGGCGCGCCTCCAGGCCGAGTTGCACACCGAGGCCGTCCAGCGCAGGCAGCGGCTCGACCAGGAGCTGGCGGAGCGCCGCCAGACCGTCGAGTCGCACGTCAACGAGAACGTCGCCTGGGCCGAACAGCTGCGCGCCCGCACCGAGTCGCAGGCCCGCCGGCTGCTGGAGGAGTCCCGCGCCGAGGCCGAGCAGGCGCTGGCCGCCGCCCGCGACGAGGCCGCCCGGCTGGCGGAGGAGACCCGGCGGCGGACCGGCTCGGAGACCGAGACCGCCCGGGCCGAAGCCGAAGCGATCCTGCTGCGCGCCCGCAAGGACGCCGAGCGCCTGCTCGGGGCCGCCTCCGCCCAGGCGCAGGAGGCCACCAGCCACGCGGAGCAGCTGCGCTCCAGCACCACCGCGGAGACCGACCAGGCCCGCCAGCAGACCGCCGAGCTGAACCGCACCGCCGAGCAGCGTCTCGCGGAGGCCGAGACCCGGCTGCGCGAGTCCCGCCTGGAGGCCGAGAAGGTCCTCTCCGAGGCGAAGGAGGCCGCCGCCAAGCAGCTGGCCGCCGCCGAGTCGCAGAACGAACAGCGCACCCGTACGGCCAAGTCGGAGATCGCCCGGCTGGTCGGCGAGGCCACCAAGAGCACCGAGGCGCTGAAGGAGGAGGCCGAGCAGGCCCTCGTCGACGCCCGGGCCGAGGCGGAGCGGCTGGTCGCCGAGGCGGGCGAGAAGGCCCGTACGGTCGCCGCCGAGGACGCCGCCGCCCAGCTGGCGAAGGCGGCCCGCAGCGCCGAGGAGGTGCTCACCAAGGCCTCCGAGGACGCGAAGTCGACCACGAAGGCGGCGCGCGAGGAGGCCGAGCGGATCCGCCGCGAGGCGGAGGCCGAGGCGGACCGGCTGCGCGGCGAGGCCGCCGAGCAGGCCGACGAGCTCAAGGGCGCGGCCAAGGACGACACCAAGGAGTACCGGGCCAAGACGGTCGAGCTCCAGGAGGAGGCCCGCCGGCTGCGCGGCGAAGCCGAGCAGCTGCGCTCCGAGGCGGTCGCCGAGGGCGAGCGGATCCGGGGCGAGGCCCGCCGCGAGGCGGTCCAGCAGCTGGAGGAGGGCGCCCGCACCGCCGAGGAGCTGCTGACCAAGGCCCGCTCCGACGCGGACGAGCTGCGCACCAAGGCGAACGGCGAGAGCGAGCGGATCCGCACCGAGGCCGCCGAGCGGGCCGCGGCCCTGCGCAAGCAGGCCGAGGAGACGCTGGAGCGCACCCGGACCGAGGCCGACAAGCTGCGGGCCGAGGCCGAGGAGCAGGCGGCGGCCGTCACGGAGGCGGCCGAGCGGGCCGCGGCCGAACTGCGCGAGGAGACCGAGCGCGGTGTCGCCGCCCGGCAGGCCGAGGCCGCCGACGAGCTGACCCGGCTGCACACCGAGGCCGAGTCCCGGCTCGCCGCCGCCGAGGAGGCGCTCGGCGAGGCCCGGACCGAGGCCGAGCGGATCCGCCGCGAGACGAACGAGGAGTCCGAGCGGCTGCGCGCGGAGGCCGCCGAGCGGCTGCGGGCGCTGACCGAGCAGGCCGAGGCGGAGGCCGAGCGGCTGCGCGACGAGGCCGCCGCCGACGCCTCGCAGTCGCGTGCCGAGGGCGAGAACGTCGCCGTACGGCTGCGGAGCGAGGCGGCCGCGGAGGCCGAGCGGCTCAAGTCCGAGGCGCAGGAGAGCGCCGACCGGGTGCGCGCGGAGGCCGCTGCCGCCGCCGAGCGGGTCGCCGCCGAGGCCGCCGAGGCGCTGGACGCCGCCCAGGAGGAGGCGACCCGACGCCGCCGGGAGGCCGAGGAGATCCTCGGTGCGGCCAGGACCGAGGCGGAGCAGGAGCGCGAGCGGGCCCGGGAGCAGAGCGAGGAGCTGCTCGCCTCCGCCCGTAAGCGGGTCGAGGAGGCCCAGGCCGAGGCGCACCGGCTGGTCGAGGAGGCGGACGCCCGGGCGACCGAGCTGGTCTCGGCGGCCGAGCAGACCGCCCAGCAGGTACGGGACTCCGTCTCGGGTCTGCAGGAGCAGGCCGAGGAGGAGATCGCCGGGCTGCGTTCGACGGCGGAGCATGTCGCGGAGCGCACCCGTACCGAGGCGCAGGAGGAGGCGGACCGGGTTCGCGCCGACGCGCACGCGGAGCGGGAGCGGGCCTCCGAGGACGCCGTACGCCTGCGGCAGGAGGCGAACGAGGAGGCGGACCGGCTCCGGCGCGAGGCCCACGAGGAGGCCGAGGCCGCGAAGGCGCTGGCCGAGCGGACGGTCTCCGAGGCGATCAGCGAGTCGGAGCGGCTGCGCGCGGACACCTCCGAGTACAGCCAGCGGATGCGCACCGAGGCGTCCGACGCCCTGGCGTCGGCGGAGCAGGACGCGTCGAAGGCCCGAGCCGAGGCCCGGCAGGACGCCAACCGGATCCGTTCGGAGGCGGCGGCCCAGTCGGACCTGCTGATCGGCGAGTCGACCACCGAGAGCGAGCGCATCCGCAACGAGGCGGCCCAGGCCTCCGAGCAGCTCGTCGTCGAGGCCACCACGGAGGCCAACCGCCGCCGGGCCGAGTCCACCGAGAAGGCGGACCGGATGCTGGCCGAGGCGACCGCCGAGTCCGAGCGGCTGCGCAGTGAGGCGGCCGAGCGGCTGGGTTCCGCGCGGGAGCACGCGGCCCGCACCCACGAGGACGCCGAACGGCTGCGCGCGGAGGCGGAGTCGGCGGCGGAGGAGCTGCGCTCCCAGGCCCGCCAGGAGGCGGACCGGCTGCTGGACGAGGCGCGCGAGGCGGCGGCGAAACGCCGGGCGGACGCGGCCGAGCAGGCGGACCAGCTCATCAACAAGGCGCGGGAAGAGGCACTGCGTACGGCCACCGAGGCCGAGACGCAGTCCGACACGATGGTCGGCGCGGCCCGCAAGGAGGCCCAGCGCATCACCTCGGAGGCGACCGTCGAGGGCAACACCCTGGTGGAGCGCGCCCGGACCGACGCCGACGAACTGCTGGTCGGCGCCCGGCGCGACGCGACCCAGATCCGGGAGCGGGCCGAGGAGCTGCGGGCCCGGCTGGAGAGCGAGATCGAGGAGCTGCACGAGCGGGCCCGCCGGGAGACGTCCGAGCAGATGAAGACCGCGGGCGAGCGCGTCGACAACCTGATGAAGGCGGCGACCGAGCAGCGCGACGAGGCCGAGGCGAAGGCCAAGGAGCTGATGGCGGAGGCCAATTCGGAGGCGAGCAAGGTCCGTATCGCCGCGGTGAAACGGGCCGAGTCGCTGCTGAAGGAGGCCGAGACCAAGAAGGCCGAACTGATCCGCGAGGCGGAGAAGCTGCGGGCCGACGCCGAGGCCGAGGCGAAGGCGACGGTCGACGAGGGCAAACGCGAGCTGGACGTCCTGGTGCGCAGGCGCGAGGACATCAATGCGGAGATCTCCCGTGTCCAGGACGTGCTCGAAGCGTTGGAGTCTTTCGAGACTCCGACCGGGGGCGGGAAACCGGCCGGCGGTTCCGCGGGGGGCGCCAAGGCTCCGGCGGCGGCGGGGACCCGATCGGGGGGCAAGTCGTCCGAGCGGTAGCCGATCCGCGGTGTGCCGTGCTTCGCCATGGACATTCAACCCTTCGAGTGGCAAGCACTCCGGGGGTCAGCCACTCAAAAGGGGTGTCATTCTCCAGATCAAACCGGCATCTGCACGCTGACACGCCGCTATGGCCCCTAGGATTCCCTCTATCACCTCACCGGTCTCATTCGACAGGAACCCCATGAGTGACCCTTCCTCCCCCTTCGGCTTCGAGCTCGTGCGCCGTGGCTACGACCGCGGTCAGGTGGACGACCGCATTACCAAGCTCGTCGCCGACCGTGATAGTGCTCTGGCCCGAATCACCTCTCTGGAAAAGCGCATCGAGGAGCTGCACCTCGAAACGCAGAACGCCCAGGCCCAGGTAAACGACGCGGAGCCGTCGTACGCCGGCCTCGGCGCCCGTGTCGAGAAGATTCTCCGCCTCGCCGAGGAGGAGGCCAAGGACCTGCGCGAGGAGGCCCGTCGCGCGGCCGAGCAGCACCGTGAGCTCGCCGAGTCGGCGGCCCAGCAGGTGCGCAACGACGCCGAGTCGTTCGCCGCCGAGCGCAAGGCGAAGGCCGAGGACGAGGGCGTCCGCATCGTCGAGAAGGCTCAGGGCGAGGCGAACACGCTGCGCTCGGACGCCCAGAAGGACGCCCAGCAGAAGCGCGAGGAGGCCGACGCCCTCTTCGAGGAGACCCGTGCCAAGGCCGCCCAGGCCGCGGCCGACTTCGAGACCAACCTCGCCAAGCGCCGCGAGCAGTCGGAGCGCGACCTCGCGTCCCGTCAGGCCAAGGCCGAGAAGCGTCTCGCCGAGATCGAGCACCGCGCCGAGCAGCTCCGCCTGGAGGCCGAGAAGCTGCGCACGGACGCCGAGCGCCGGGCCCGCCAGACGGTGGAGACCGCCCAGCGCCAGGCCGAGGACATCGTCGCCGACGCCAACGCCAAGGCCGACCGGATCCGCAGCGAATCGGAGCGCGAGCTGGCGGCGCTCACCAACCGCCGCGACTCGATCAACGCGCAGCTGACCAACGTCCGCGAGATGCTGGCCACGCTGACCGGCGCCGCCGTGGCCGCCGCCGGCACCCCGGTGGAGGACGAGCCCGCCACCCGCGGCGTCCCGGCCCAGCAGACCCGCTGACGCCCGCGGCACCGCAGTACCCCGCCGTACCCCCGTGTGCGCCCGGTTCCGCCTTTGTGGTGGCGCCGGGCGCTCGGGCGTTCTAGCGTGTGCGCATGATCGAGCTCGAGGGACTCACCAAACGTTTCGGCAGCAAGGTCGCCGTCGATCATCTGTCGTTTCAGGTCAGGCCGGGCATCGTGACCGGCTTCCTCGGCCCCAACGGGGCGGGCAAGTCCACCACGATGCGGATGATGCTCGATCTCGACCACGCGACCAGCGGTACGGTGCGCATCGACGGCAAGCACTACCGCGAACTCCAGGAACCGCTGAAGTACATCGGGGCGCTCCTCGACGCCAAGGCGATGCACGGCGGCCGCAGCGCGTACAACAACCTGCTGTGCCTGGCGCAGAGCAACCGCATCCCGAGCAGCCGGGTCGACGAGGTGCTCGACATGGTCGGTCTGACCGCGGTGGCGAAGAAGAAGTCCAAGGGGTTCTCCCTCGGCATGGGCCAGCGGCTCGGCATCGCCTCCGCGCTGCTGGGCGACCCCGAGATCCTGATGTTCGACGAGCCGGTCAACGGACTGGACCCGGAGGGCATCCACTGGATCCGCAATCTGATGAAGGCGCTCGCGTCGGAGGGCCGGACGATCTTCGTCTCCTCGCACCTGATGAGCGAAATGGCGCTGACCGCCGACCATTTGATCGTGATCGGCCAGGGCAAGCTGCTCGCCGACACCTCGATGGCGGACTTCATCCACGAGAACTCCCGCAGCTACGCGCGGCTGCGCTCCCCGCAGCAGGAACGGCTGCGCGACGTCCTGCACCAGGAGGGCTTCACCCCGGTCGAGACGGCGGGCGGGGTTCTGGAGATCGACG
This sequence comes from Streptomyces sp. SID14515, assembly GCF_010548505.1. NCBI lineage: Bacteria > Bacillati > Actinomycetota > Actinomycetes > Kitasatosporales > Streptomycetaceae > Streptomyces > Streptomyces sp. SID14515. Next base: position 53,891 of record NZ_JAAGMH010000045.1, read on the forward strand.
GCGCGACCACCGAGGAGCTGGGCGAACTGGCGGCCCGGCACCAGGTGGTGCTGCACGAGCTGAGCTCCCAGCGGGCCTCGCTGGAGGAGGCGTTCATGCAGATGACCGCCGGTTCGGTGGAGTACCACGCCCATTCGGAACGCGATCCGGCCGCCGAACCACCCGCGGTGGGCGCGGGCTGGGGCGAGAACTGGAACAAGCCGGGCAGCACCGACACCGAGGGGGAGTGACGACGATGGCATCGGTACCCGCGGTTCTCACCTCGGAGTGGACCAAGATCCGGTCGGTCTCCTCGACCACCTGGACCCTCATTTCCGCGTTCGCCGTCACGGTGGTGATGGGCGCGGCGCTGAGCGCTCTGCTGAACGCCACGTTCGACGACCTCTCCGAGGCCGAGCAGGTCACGTTCGACCCGACGTTCGTCAGCTTCTCCGGGACCATTCTCGGCCAGCTCGCGATGGTCGTGTTCGGGGTGCTCGTGGTCGGCACGGAGTACAGCTCCGGCATGATCCGCACCTCGCTGGCGGCGGTGCCGCAGCGCGCGACGTTCCTCCTCAGCAAGATCACGGTGGCCGGTGTGCTGGCCCTGGTCGTGGGGCTGCTCACCAGCTTCGTCTCGTTCTTCCTGGGCCAGGCCATGCTCGGCGACCGGGGCACCGACATCGGCGCGGAGAACGTACTGCGCGCGGTGGTCGGCGGCGGGCTCTACATGGGGCTGATCGCGATCTTCTCCATGGGGGTGGCGGCGATGCTGCGCAGCTCCATGCTGTCGCTCGGCATCCTGATGCCGTTCTTCTTCCTGGTCTCGCAGATCCTCGCGGCGGTGCCCGGGGCCAAGAGCGTCGCCCGGTACTTCCCGGACCAGGCCGGTTCGAAGATCATGCAGGTCGTCCCGGACGCGATGAACACCGATCCCGCTCCGTACGGTCCGTGGGGAGGGCTCGGGATCATGGTGCTCTGGGTCCTGGCGGCGGTGCTCGGCGGCTTCCTGGTCCTGAAGAACCGGGACGCTTAGGACCCGTAACCGTCCGCTCGCACGCTGTGCGCAACTTGGCCGGAACCGTCAGCGCCTGGTTATCCTCCTAACTCTTACGGGGGTGTGCGGCCGGGTGGCCCGAGCCCCGAACGACAGAGTGAGTCGATGGGGCTGGAGCATGATCGAGGCAGTCGGGCTGACCAAGCGCTACGGCGCGAAGACGGCCGTGGACGACCTTTCCTTCCAGGTGCGGCCGGGGGCCGTCACCGGCTTCCTCGGTCCCAACGGGTCGGGCAAGTCCACGACCATGCGCATGGTCCTCGGCCTGGACCGCCCCACCGCGGGTCACGTCACCATCGGCGGCCACCCCTACCGCAGCCTGCCGAACGCCCCGCGCCAGGTCGGCGCGCTGCTGGACGCCAAGGGCGTGCACGGCGGCCGCACCGCCCGCAACCACCTGCTCTCCCTGGCCCAGCTGGCCGGCATCCCGGCGGCCCGGGTCGACGAGGTCCTCGGCGTCGTCGGCCTCCAGGACGTGGCCAAGCGGCGCACCAGCGGCTTCTCGCTCGGCATGGGGCAGCGGCTCGGCATCGCGGCGGCGCTGCTCGGCGACCCGCAGGTCCTGCTGTTCGACGAGCCGGTCAACGGTCTCGACCCGGAGGGCATCCACTGGGCCCGCAACCTCATGAAGTCGCTGGCCGCCGAGGGACGCACGGTCTTCGTCTCGTCCCACCTGATGAGCGAGATGGCGCTGACCGCCGACCACCTGATCGTGATCGGACGCGGCCGGCTGCTCTCCGACATGAGTGTCACCGACTTCATCTCCGCCAACTCCGCCGACTTCGCGCGGGTCCGGGTGCCGGAGGACGGCCCCGAGGACCGGCAGAAGCTGACGGCCACGCTCATCGAGGCGGGCGGGCGGGTCATGTCGGAGCCGGGCGGGGCGCTGCGGGTCACCGGGCTGCCGCTGCCGAGGATCAGCGAGCTGGCCCACGGCTGCGACGTACGGCTCTGGGAGCTGTCCCCGCACCAGGCGTCGTTGGAGGAGGCCTACATGCGCCTCACGCAGGGCCTGGTGGACTACCGCTCGACGGACGACGCCAAGGCGGGCCTCGTGGAACCGCCGCCCGTGGACGCGTACGGGAATGTCCTCGGCGCCGACGACCTGGCGCACCCGGAGCCGGTGGAGGTGCCGCAGGAGGGCTGGTACGCCCCGCCGCCGCCCGTTCCGGGCCAGGGGCCCGGGAAGCCCGCCCCCGCACCCGCCGCCGAGCCCTCCTCCGCCGTCCCGGCCGAGGAGCAGACCAGCAAGGACCCGAGATGACGTCCCCGGCCACCCCGCAGGACCGCGAGCAGGCGCCGGGAGCGGGCCTGCTGAGCTTCTACGAGTCGCCGATCCCGATCCGGCCCGCCACCCTCGGTGACGCGGTCGCCTCGGAGTGGACCAAGATCCGCTCCGTACGCGCCACGGTCTGGACGCTCGGCGTGATGGTCGTGCTGATGCTGACGATCGGGCTCGGCACCGCGCTGCTGGTCGCGGCGAACGACGGCAACCTCGCGGGCGAGCCCTCCCTGGCGCTCGGCTTCTTCGGGGTGGTGCTGGGCTCGATCTGCGTGATCACGCTCGGGGTGCTGACGATCGGCTCCGAGTACGGCACCGGCATGATCCGTACGACGCTGACGGCGTGCCCGAGCCGGGCGCGGGTGCTCGCGGCGAAGGCGATCGTCTTCTTCTCGCTGACCTTCGTCGTCACGACGGTGACCGCCACGATGGTGGCGGGATCCCAGACCCTGATCCTGGACGGCGCCCCCGCGTCGGCCGACGAGTGGCTGCGCTCCACGCTCGGGGTCGGGCTGTACGTCGCGGCCCTCGGCCTGGTGGCGCTGGGGATCGGCGCGATCGTGCGGCACTCGGCGGGCGCGATCACCATCATGATCGGCGTGGTGCTGCTGCCGTTGGTCCTCGCGCCGTTCATGTTCGCCGAGGATCTGCGGGGGCTCCAGCGCTTCCTCATCGAGTATTCGATCCCCAACCAGCTCGGCGCGCTGTACGGCGCGACGATCACCGAGTCCGGCCCGTCCGGCTGGGAGCCGCTGCTGCTGATGCTGGGCCTGGCCGCCCTGGCGCTGGGCGGGGCGGTCGCGATACTGAACCGGCGCGACGTCTGAGCGCGCCCCGCGTACTCAGTGGCGCGGTGCGTTACGGGACCGCTGCACCCGAGTGGTGCGGCGGTCCTTCGCGTTCCAGCAGGCCTTGTGCCAGTGCCTGCGGTCGTCGATGCCGCCGAACTCGGGCCAGGTCACCAGGTGCGGAACCCCGGAGGGGATCTCCTGGTCGCAGCCGGGGCAGCGGTACCGCTTGCCCTGGGCGCTCGCGCCGCTGACCGGGCGCACCGACCACTCCTCGCCCTGCCAGCTCTCGGTGCCCCCTCCCCCGCCGTACCTCCCGGGCGCCGTGCCGGGGCGTTCGTCGGGACTCTCGCCGCCACGGGGGCGGTTACGGCGCGGGGACACAGGACACCTCACGGGGGCGGGTCGGGCACGATTCGTCCAAGCCTAGAGCCTGGTGCCGGGGGCGGTCGTCGGGTGCCCCGGGCGGTCCGATCCGGCAGTGGGGTGAGTTAGCGGAAAATCGCAACAACTTCGCTCCGGACCGTGCCTTTGGCACGTGTCAGACGTTGTTGCCAGTGGGGGAGAACGCGTCGGCCGCAAGGAGGCAATAGGCGATGCGCATCGGAACGTTCGTTCTGGCAGCCCAGTTCCCGGGACAGGGGCCGGGTGAGGCCCTGCACCGGGCCGTCCGGTCCACCGAGGCCGCGGAGGAGAGCGGCCTCGACTCGGTCTGGGTGGCCGAGCACCACTTCGTGCCGTACGGGGTCTGCCCGTCCGCGACCACGCTGGCCGCGCTGCTGCTGGGCCGCACCCGCAGAATCCGGGTCGGCACCGCGGTCAGCGTGCTGCCCAACCACCACCCGGTCGCGCTCGCCGAGCAGGCCGCGCTGCTGCATCTGACCAGCGGCGGACGGTTCTCGCTCGGGGTGGGCCGGGGCGGTCCGTGGGTGGACCTGGAGGTGTTCGGCGGCGGTCTCGACGCGTACGAGAACGGCTTCCCCGAGGCGCTCGGCCTGGTGCTCGACTGGCTGCGGGAGCCGCGCGTCGCGGGGCGCGGCGAGCGGTTCGGGTTCCGCGAGGTGGCGGTGGTGCCGCGCGCGGACGAGCTGCTGGCGGGGCCGGCCGACGCGGGTCCCGACGCCGGCGGGCCGGGAGCCGCGGGGCCCGAGGTCATCGTGGCGTGCACCTCGCCGAAGAGTGTGCGGCTGGCGGCGCGGCAGGCGCTCCCGATGCTGCTGGGCATGCACTGCGGGGACGAGGAGAAGGCGGAGATGGTCGCCCTGTGGCGTACGGCGGCCCGGGAGGCCGGTCATCCGCCCGAGGTGGTGGCGGGTGCCGCACATGTGTCCGCCGGGGTGGCCCAGATCGCGGACGACGCCGGGGACGCCACGGAGATGCTGGTGAAGACGATGCCGGGCTGGCTGCGCCAGGGGCTCGACGCCCATGTCACGGTCGACGGCAGGCACCGCGTGATGCGGGACCCGGTCGCGTACACGGAGTTGCTGTGCGGGCTGCATCCGGTGGGCCCGCCGCGGCTGGCCGCCGACCGGCTCGCGGCCACCGCCGAGCGGACCGGGATCACGCGCTTCGCCCTGCTGGTGGAGGGGTCGGGCGATCTCGCGGCGACCGAGGAGAACGTGCGGCGGCTGGGCGCCGACGTGCTGCCGCTGCTCACCTGACCTGCGCATGCCGGTGTTCCTCGGTGACATCGGTGGGACATGTGGTGCGGTGGTACGGGAGCTGCCGCCCCGGAGCCAGTTGCACCTCCCGCGGCCCGGGACGGCAGCAGAAGCGTTCAGCAGTCCCGTAGTTCGGGCGACTGGTTGAGCAACTGGCCCCTCACCGAGGTGAACTTGGCCAGTCGGTCGTCGACCGAGGCGTCCAGCGGGAACACCGCGACGCGGTGGCAGTTCTGGAATGCGAGACGCACTCCGAAGTGCCGCTGCAGCGCGCCGCGTATCGCATCACTCGCGAGCGCGCGCAGCAGCTGACCACGTGCCTGCTCGTCCGGCGGCGGCGTCTGGTTGTCGGCGAACTCTCCGCCGTCGACCTTCAGCTGAGCCACCAGCGAGCTGATCATCTCCCATGCGAAGGGCAGGGAGGTCCGGACGCAGTCGACGAAGTCGGCTTCGTCGACCTCGCCTCGCTCGGCCTGTTCCAACAGCGCCGGTGAGACGTCGAGCGACATGGGTTCTCCTCTCGCGACCCCGGAGAGTGGCCGGGGCCTTACGGGCAGGGAAGGGGGCGACGACGCAGCGTGCACGGGCGGCGACCTCCTGCTTCCACGTTAAGCGCGCGGTCGGGGCCGCACCAGGAGATTGGGAACACAACCGGCCAATAACGAAGGGGCGCAAAGAGGGGCAAGCCCGCTGCGCCGCGACGCGACGCGCACCGAGTGACAGCAGGCAACGGATGGGGAAATCGCGTCGGGCCCCCGTCGTCGAGTAGCGTTGCCGACCATGCGTCTCGTCATCGCCCGTTGCTCCGTGGACTACGCGGGCCGGCTCACAGCCCACCTGCCCTCCGCCCCCCGTCTGATCCTGGTGAAGGCGGACGGAAGCGTCTCCATCCACGCCGACGACCGGGCGTACAAACCCCTCAACTGGATGTCTCCGCCGTGCACCCTGAAGGAGGGCGCCGACGGTGACGAAGGCGTCTGGACCGTGGTGAACAAGGCGGGCGAAAAACTGATCATCACGATGGAGGAAGTCCTCCACGACTCCTCGTACGAGCTGGGCGTCGACCCGGGGCTCATCAAGGACGGCGTGGAAGCGCACCTTCAGGAGCTGCTCGCGGACCGGATCGAGATCCTCGGCGAGGGCCACACCCTGATCCGCCGTGAATACCCCACCGCGATCGGGCCGGTGGACATCCTGTGCCGGGACGCGAACGGTCAGACGGTGGCCGTGGAGCTGAAGCGGCGCGGCGACATCGACGGCGTGGAGCAGCTGACGCGCTATCTGGAGCTGCTGAACCGCGACCCGCACCTGGCGCCGGTCCGGGGCGTCTTCGCCGCGCAGGAGATCAAGCCGCAGGCCCGGGTGCTGGCGACGGACCGCGGCATCGGCTGCCTGGTCCTGGACTACGACGCGATGCGGGGCATCGAGGACGACAAGCTGCGACTGTTCTGACCGACCGTCCGGCACGGAACGACCGAAGCCGGGTGTCCCCCACGGGGACACCCGGCTTCCGTGTGTCAGACCGCCGCCTCGGTGGGCTCGTCGCTCTCCGCCGGGGCGTCGACGCTCGCGCTCGCACTGGCCGACTCGACGGGGCCGCTGGCGGAGGAGGAGCCCTGCGGCGGCTCCGGCGGCTCGTCGGTGGGCGTCTCGGTCGGCGGCGTCGTCGGCGTCTCGGTGGGCGGCGTCGTCGGCGGTGTGGTGGGCGGAGTCGTCGGCGGCTTGGTGGGCTTGGTCGGCTTTCCGCTCGGCGAGGGCTCGCCCGGCGAACTGCTGCCCCCGTCGTCCGTCGGATCGCCCGTCCCCGGCGACGTACCACCGGTGGTGGAGGCGCTCGGCGACGGCGAGCCGGACGTGCTGGGGCTCGCCGAGCCCGAGGGGCCGGGGGTCGCGGAGGTCTCGCCGCCGGTCGTGTCCCCGGCCGGGGCGGTGCCCTCGTCCGGCTCGTCCGCGGGCAGACCGTCGTCGGTGGCGTCCTCGGTGGCCGTCTGCTCGGTGGTGACGTTGCGGCTGTCCGGCTCGTCGCCGTCGCCCGCGGTGACGCCGAGCGTGACGACGGTGCCGAGCACCGCGATCAGCA
>NZ_JAAGMH010000052.1:0-6471 GCF_010548505.1 Streptomyces sp. SID14515
CAGGATGGTGCGTCGAATGGGTTGACGGCGCCGAATGGTCCTTCGCAGCAGCGGGTGATTCGGCAGGCGTTGGCGAATGCGCGGTTGTCGTCTTCTGATGTGGATGCGGTGGAGGGTCACGGTACGGGTACGACGTTGGGTGATCCGATTGAGGCGCAGGCGTTGTTGGCGACGTATGGGCAGGGGCGTGAGGAGCCGCTGTGGCTTGGGTCGTTGAAGTCGAATCTGGGTCATACGCAGGCTGCTGCTGGTGTGGCTGGTGTGATCAAGATGGTGATGGCGATGCGGCATGGGGTGTTGCCGCGGACGTTGCATGTGGATGAGCCGTCGTCGCATGTCGACTGGTCGGCCGGTGCGGTCGAGTTGTTGACGGAGGAGCGTGCCTGGCCTGAGGTGGGGCGTCCGCGTCGGGCGGGTGTGTCGTCGTTCGGGATCAGTGGGACGAACGCGCACGTGATTCTGGAGCAGGCGCCTGAGCTGACTGATCCTGTGCCCGTGACGCCTGAGCCGGCCTGCTCGGCAGGTTTGCTGCCAGTGGTGCTGTCGGCCCGGACAGATGCCGCCCTGCGGGCTCAGGCACAGCAGATTCTGGAGCTCGGAAGCGCCGATCCTGTCGCACTGGCCTGGTCATTGGCATCTACGCGATCAGCTCTGGAACACCGGGCGGTGGTGCTGGCCGAGGATCGGGACGCATTGGCTGAGAGCCTCGGTGCCTTGGCGGCGGGTACGCCTTCGGGTCGTGTGGTGCGAGGTGAGGCACGCGCGGGTCGGTTGGGGTTTGTGTTTACGGGTCAGGGTGCGCAGTGGGTGGGGATGGGGTTGGGGTTGTACCGGCGTTTTGAGGTTTTTGCGTCGGTGGTGGATGAGGTGGAGGTGTTGTCGGGTGTGCCGTTGGTGGAGGTGTTGGGGGATGGGGGGTTGCTGGGTCTGACGGAGTGGACTCAGGTGGCGATGTTTGCGGTTGAGGTGGGTTTGTTTCGGTTGTTGGAGTCGTTTGGGGTGCGGCCTGCTGGTGTGGCGGGGCATTCGGTGGGTGAGTTCGCGGCGGCGCATGTGGCGGGGGTGTTGTCGTTGGCGGATGCGGTGGCGTTGGTGGTGGCGCGGGGTCGGTTGATGCAGGGGTTGCCGGCGGGTGGGGCGATGGTGGCGATTGCTGCGAGTGAGGAGGAGGTGGCGCCGTTCTTGGGGGAGGGGGTGTCGTTGGCTGCGGTGAATGGGCCGGGGTCGGTGGTGGTGTCGGGTGTGGAGGATGCGGTTTTGGAGGTGGCGGGGCGTTTTGAGCGGACGTCTCGTTTGCGGGTGAGTCATGCGTTTCATTCGGTGTTGATGGAGCCGATGTTGGATGAGTTTGCGCGTGTGGTGGAGGGGGTGGAGTTTTCGGAGCCGGATTCTGGGATTGCGTTGGTGTGTGCGGGGGATCCGGTGTCGGCGGCGTATTGGGTGGAGCATGTTCGGGCGCCGGTGCGTTTTTCTGATGCGGTGGCGGGGTTGGCTGATTCAGGTGTGAGTGTTTTTGTGGAGGTGGGTCCGGATGCGGTGTTGACGCCGATGGTGGAGGGGGTGTTGGAGGCTGGGCCGTGGGGTGGGGTGGTGGTTCCCACGTTGCGTAGGGAGCAGGACGAAGTCGGGGCTGTTGTGCGGGCGCTGGCGGGGTTGCATGTGGTGGGTGTGGAGGTGGACTGGTCGAGTGTGCTCAGTCCGCGGCCGTTCCTGGATCTGCCGACGTACCCGTTCCAACACCAGCACTACTGGATCGACAACACCGCCGCTACTGCTGATGTGACGTCGATCGGCCTGCATTCGGCCGAGCACCCGATGCTGGGTGCGGTAACCGCGCTGGCCTACTCCGACGGCTACCTCTTCAGCGGTCGGCTCTCGCTCGCCAGCCATCGCTGGCTGGCCGACCATGTGGTCCAGGGTGCTGTCCTGCTGCCGGGAACAGGCTTCATCGAGCTCGCCCTGCACGCGTGCCATCAGGTCGGTTGCGGTTCTGTTCGCGAACTGACCATATCGACGCCCTTGATTGTGCCGGAACGAGGGGCGGTCTCCGTGCAGGTTTCCGTCGGTGCACCTAATGAAGCAGGCGACCGATCCCTGGCGATCCATGCGCGACCCGCGGAGGCGGCGGTCGACGATTCTTGGACCACCCATGCCGAAGGCGTCCTCGGTACCAGTGAGGCGTCAGGGCGACCGGGCAACCTGACGGAGTGGCCACCGGCCGGTGCGGAAAGGGTCGAGAGTTCGGATCTGTACCCGGCGCTGGCGGACTTGGGCCTTGTCTACGGTCCAGCGTTCCAGGGAGTACGGCAGGCATGGATACGGGACGATGAGGTGTACGCCGAGGTCGCCCTGCCCGAACCAGGTGATGACGCTGCCCGGTTCGGCCTCCATCCAGCCGTGCTGGACGCGGCTCTGCACGGCGTGGTCCTTGGTGCGGATACCGGTCAGGCGCTGGTCCCTTTCGCCTGGCAGGGGGTGACACTGCACGCGACGGGCGCCCAATCGGTTCGAGTACGGCTTCAGCGCACTGGGCCGGACACTGTGAGTCTTGGCCTGGCGGACCATAGTGGTGCGCCTGTGCTGGACGTGGAGGCGGTGACCGTTCGGCCGGTCACGAACTCGGCACTGACCGAGGCGTCTGACGGGTCCCTCTTTGAGCTGGACTGGGTCCCCGTGCCGTTGCCGGCCGCGGAGTCCACCTCCTGGGCTGTGCTCGGTTCCCCGACTATGGCGGAGGCCATGGCCGCCCACAGCTATCCGGATCTGGCGGCCCTGACGGATGCACTCGCGGACGGCGCGCCGACACCGGAAACGGTACTGCTGGACTGCGCGCCACTGATCCGACACGGGGCGGATCTGACACACGCTGTGTGGCAGCAACTCGAAGTGGTGCAGAGCTGGCTGTCGGACCCCCGGTTCAGTGACTCGCGCCTCGTGCTGCTGACTCATGGCGCGGTCGCGGTACAGCGAAGTGGCGAGGTCACGAACCCTGGCCAGGCATCACTCTGGGGTATCGCACGGACTGCCCAGACTGAGGAACCCGACAGAATCGCCGTGGTCGACCTGGACGGCCACCACGACTCTCTCAAGGCCCTCCTGGCCATCGTGGAGACCGATGAGCCTCAACTGGCCGTGCGCGGTGGACAACCGTACGCGCCCCGACTGATGCGAGCGAACGCACCGGGAAATAGGCTGGCCCCTCCGGCCGGGCCGGCCTGGACGCTGGACGTGGTGGAGAAGGGCACCCTGGACGGACTTTCGCCGATTGCCAACCCTGCTGTGACCGAGCCGCTCCTGCCCGGACAGGTTCGAGTCGCGGTGCGAGCGGCAGGGGTGAACTTCCGGGACGTGCTGATCACGTTGGGTGTCTACCCTGGGGACGCGCGCCCAGGCGGCGAAGGAGCCGGTGTAGTCCTGGAGGTTGGGCCTGAGGTCGACACAGTCGCTCCAGGCGACCGGGTGCTGGGCATGTTCGAAGGCGCGTTCGGGCCGATTGCTGTGGCTGACCACCGAACTCTGGCGCCCATCCCGGAAGGCTGGTCGTTTGCGGAAGCCGCCGCGATTCCGGTGGTCTACCTCACGGCCTACTACGCGTTGGTGGACCTGGCGTCGCTGCACCCCGGTGAATCGCTGCTGGTGCATGCTGCCGCTGGCGGGGTGGGCACGGCTGCTGTACAGCTCGGGGCGTATCTGGGGGCTGAGGTGTTCGGGACCGCCAGCCCTGCTAAGCATGCCGTGCTCCGCGAGATGGGGCTGGCTGACGACCACATCGCGTCGTCGCGCACGCTGGACTTCGAGCCGCAGTTCCACGCTGTAACGGGTGGCTGCGGTGTGGACGTCGTGCTGAACGCGCTGACGGGGGAGTTCCTCGAGGCCTCGCTGCGGCTGATGTCCGAGGGTGCGCGCTTCCTTGAGATGGGCAAGGCTGACCTGAGGGATCCGGATGATGTGCCGGGATACCAGGCCTTCGATCTGATCGAGGCCGGGCCGGAGCGAATCGGGCAGATGCTGCGTGAGCTGCTGGTCCTGTTCGACCGAGGTGTGCTGACGCTGCCGGAGATCACCACGTGGGATGTGCACCGGGCACCAGAGGCGCTCAGAGCTCTGAGCCAGGCGCAGTTGGTCGGCAAGGCGGTGCTGACCGTACCGTCGGCGCCGGACCCCGACCGAACCGTGCTGATCACAGGTGGCACAGGAGCTCTGGGAGGGCTCGCGGCGAAGCACCTCGTGACCGTACACGGCGCCAGGAAGCTGGTACTGGCAAGCCGGAGCGGCTCAGAGGCACCCGGTTGCGCCCAGTTGACCGCTGAGCTGGCCGATGCAGGGGCAGCTGTTCGCGTCGTTGCCTGTGACGTGGGCGAGAAGGACGAACTCTCCAAACTGCTCGCGGAGATACCGGACCTGGCAGGAGTGATCCACACGGCCGGGGTCCTGGATGACGCCGTGATCGGGGCGCAGACCGGGACCTCCCTGACCAAGGTGCTGCACGCCAAGGCAGATGCTGCTTGGAACCTGCACCAGCTGACCGAGGACCGGGACCTGGCGTTCTTCGTCATGTTCTCTTCCGCGTCGGGCGTTTTGGGCACTCCCGGACAGGCCAACTACGCCGCTGCGAACGCATTCCTCGACGCATTGGCGCAGTACCGGCATGCCGCCGGCCTGCCGGCCACCTCATTGGCGTGGGGCTTGTGGGACCAGTCCACAGGAATGGCCGGAACTCTTGGCCAGCAAGACCTCCGGCGCATCAGGGCCGATGGTGTATTGCCGCTCAGCGCTGCTGACGGACTGCGTCTGATGGATGTGGCAAGAGCTGACGGGCGACCCGGCTTTCTCCCCATGAGAGTGAGCGTCTCGGAACTGCGTGCCCGGTACACCGGAGACACGGTGCCTGCCTTGCTCCGTGGGATGGTGCGCGGCCGCCGGGCAGCTGTTGGTACGCGCCAGGAAGTGTCCGCCGAATCCTTCTCCGCCCGCCTGCGGACCCTGCCTCCGGCAAATCAGCTGTCGGTGGTGCTGGAGTCGATGCTCGCCGACGTCGCCGCTGTGCTCGGCCACGCCACACATGGTGAGCTCGATCCGAATCGCGCCTTCAGAGACATGGGCTTTGACTCCCTCGCGGGTGTCGAACTGCGGAATCGGTTGCGCGGAGCGACCGGCCTGGCATTGCCGGCCACGGCCGTCTTCGACTATCCGACGCCGAGTCTGTTGGCTCGGCAAATAGTCGACCAGCTTGTGCCCGCCGGGGCCGGGCCGATGGATCGGATCAAGGCCGGGCTGGAACAGATCGACGCCGACATCGCCGTGATGGTCGGCGATGCGCGGGAACAGGCTGAGATCGTCCACCGGCTCCAGGCCACGCTGTGGAAGCTGACTGGCACCGAGAGCGAGAAACTTGGCCTTTCTGCCGAGGCGCAGCTTGATGCGGCCAACGCGGACGAGGTGCTCGACTTCATCGACCGTGAATTTGGAGAGCTGAACTAGTGGCGAACGAAGAACAGCTCGTTGCGTATCTCAAGCGCGTCACGGCCGATCTGCATCGCACCCGGCAGCGTCTTACCGATGTGGAGGCCAGGGCCCACGATCCGATTGCGATTGTGGGTATGGCATGTCGTTTTCCGGGGGGTGTGGGTTCTCCGGAGGATTTGTGGGATGTGGTTGTTGCGGGGCGGGAGGGTTTGTCGGAGTTTCCTGATGATCGTGGTTGGGATGTCGGGGGGCTTCCGGGGTCTTGTGCTCGTGTGGGCGGTTTTTTGAGTGATGTCGCTGGTTTTGACGCGGGGTTTTTTGGTGTGTCGCCGCGTGAGGCGTTGGCGATGGATCCGCAGCAGCGGTTGTTGCTGGAGGTTGCGTGGGAGGCGTTCGAGCGGGCGGGGATTGATCCGGCGTCGTTGTCGGGCAGTGGGACGGGTGTGTTTGCTGGGCTTGCGGGCAGTGATTATCACTCGTTGGCCCAGGTTGCTGATTCTTCGCAGGTCCGGAGTGATGTCGCGGGGCATGTGCTGACCGGCAACGCGAGCAGCGTGGCCTCCGGGCGGGTTGCCTATGCGTTCGGCCTTGAAGGGCCGACGATCAGTGTGGACACAGCATGCTCCTCCTCGTTGGTGGCGCTGCATCTGGCCGCGCAGTCGCTGCGCAATGGTGAGTGCACCCTCGCCCTGGCCGGCGGCGTGGCCGTGATGACCCACCCAGGTCTGTATGCGGAGTTCGCTGAGCAGAACGGTCTGGCGGTGGATGGTCGGTGTAAGGCGTTTGCTGATGCGGCTGATGGTACGGGGTGGGGTGAGGGTGTTGGGTTGTTGGTGTTGGAGCGGTTGTCGGATGCGGAGCGTCTTGGGCATCGTGTGCTGGCGGTGGTGCGGGGGAGTGCGGTTAATCAGGATGGTGCGTCGAATGGGTTGACGGCGCCGAATGGTCCTTCGCAGCAGCGGGTGATTCGGCAGGCGTTGGCGAATGCGCGGTTGTCGTCTTCTG